>JALWKO010000056.1 GCA_027081405.1 Campylobacteraceae bacterium
ACGCCAAAGAGGCCCCCGGATGTGCCGCGGGTGGGGGGCGCTGTCGGAGCCGAACATCACCTTGGGGTGGGCGTTGAGCGCGGCCTCGAGCAGCGCCTCCCGGTCTTCGGGGCGCTTGGCGATCGGTTTGCAGAAGAGGTGGGGCCGCAGCATCCCCCCGGCCACGTCATCCAGGGTGATCAGCAGGTGGTGAAGGGTGATCGTGGCGTAAAGGTTGGGGTGGCGATCCAGTGCCGCGACGCTTTGGGCGGTGGTGATGTGTTCCATGACGATCGTCAGGTCGGGGAAGGCGTCGGCGAGTGCCTCGTAGATCGGGACGAACTCCGCTTCCCGATCCATGACGAAGCCTCCGGTCTCCCCGTGGATGCACAGCGGGATACCCAACGTGCTCATCGCTTCGAGGGCGGGGGCCAGTGCGTCGATCTCGAACCCTTCGACGCCCCCTTCGCTGTTGGTGGTGATCCCGGCGGGATAGAGCTTGATCGCGGTGATCTCCTCCGTCAGGGGTTCCAGGAATTCCCGGTTGTACTCCGGCTTGAAAAAGAGGGTCATGTAGGGTTCGAACACCGCGTCGCCGACCGCGTCCAGGATCCGCCGACGATAGGCACGTACCATTTCGCCGTCGGTGACGGGGGGGACGAGATTGGGCATGATCAAAGCGCCGCTGAAGCTGTGGGCGCTCAAGGGCGCGACGGTGCGAAGCATCGCACCGTCGCGCAGGTGCAGGTGCATATCGAGCGGTTCGTGCAGGAGGATTTCTCTCATCGGTCGAACGCCTTTAGGATGAGGTATTCCCCCGGTTTGTGGGGGACGATCCAATATTGTATGGCGATTTCCCTATCATCGGGATTAGTCCGCGGCAGCGGGGCGAGGATCCGCCCGGGGGGAAAGAGGGGATTGGCGGCAAATGCCGGTGCGGGAGGACGCCAGCGGACTCTGGGGTAGTCGATCCCCCCCGCAAAGAGCTGGTTGCAGCGCAGAATCCGCAGCGTCGTCGCGGCGAAAGCACGGTCGGGACGGTTGAAAAGGAACTGCCATTTGGCGTACTCGCTGCAGGTGGGATAGTAGCGGCACGTCCCCGGCAGCATGCGGGATAGGTACTGATACCCCTTGATCGGGGCGATGAAAAAGCGACGCCAGCGGATCGGAGCCGGGGGAGAGGGTTTCATTTTTCGAAAAGGAGCTCCAGAGCGTTTGGATTGAGCAGAACGTCCCCGATTTCCCCCCGCCAGCTCCGGCGGCCGGGGATATGGGGGTGTTCACAGCAATATCCGAGTCCCAGCGTCCGTATCAGCCGCTCCCCCTCGGGGGTTTTGGGCAGAGCCCCCACCTCCCGGATGAATCCCCGGTTGCGCAGCAGATGGCCGTAATAGTGCAGGACCAGGGCGTTGGCGCTCAGTTCGTTGTAGGCGACGAAGGTGACGGGATATTCGCACCCCTCCTCCCAGGGGGGCGCGAGGCTCTCCGGGGCCATCTGAGCCTCCTCGATTTCGAAATGCATCGCCCGCTCGAACGTGTCGGGGCGGAGTCGGATGGAGAAGATGACCCCGAAAAACTGCCGTTCGTAGCTGGCGATCATGAAAAAGCTCCCCGGGTGGCGGCTCCACTCGACGAAACGCTCGTAGGAGACGTCCATCTGCTCCCGGGTGATCTTGCGGATGAAGTGGTAGGTGATCCGCAGATAATCCTCCCGGTCTCCGAAAGCCTCCAGATAATCAAAACACAACCCCTCTTTTTCGATCAGTTCCGCGGGAAAGGGGAGGATGAAACGGCGGTGCTTTCCGATGAGCGATTCGATCCCAATGCGGGAGAGCTTGGCCTCCATCGTCGCCGGATCGATCTGGTCGGCGCAGGGGAATACGTCTCCGAGAAAAGCGCCCAGGGCCCGTACCAGCATCTCCTGTCTTCTGGGGCCGGGCATCCGGACGCACCGCTCCCATCGGCTCAGGGTCACGGCGTCGAGCCCCTCGAAGGCTTCGTCGAAGGCATAGAGGCGATCGACCAGCTCTTCCTGGGTCCACCCGAGGCGTTTGCGGCAGTTTCGGAGGTATTCGCAGAGTTTCATCGTCCTATTGTACTCGGAGATGGTTAAACCCAAATAATGCAGTAGAAAGTGCGTCAGATGTGTCGCCCATGCCATCGATGATTGATGCAAATGGCGTGCTGTCTAATGCATATTGGGTTAAAGTACCATGCCGGCAGAGCGGGCGGTGGGGCTTCCGGGGACGCTCCGCTGCTGTTTGTAAACGCTTTTGCGATATAATCCAGCGATTTTTGAGACGCGAGGAGCGCTGCCATGTTGCTGTTCACACCCGGCCCTACCCCCGTCCCCGAATCGGTCCGACTGGCGATGGCGGGGCCGACGCTGCACCACCGAACCCCCGAATTCGAGGCGATTTTCGCCGAGGCGCGAAAGCGACTTTTCAAGCTGATGGCCACCGACGAGGTGGTAATGCTGGCCTCCAGCGGCACCGGCGCCATGGAGGCGGCGGTCGTGAACCTCTGCCGGCGCAAACTCCTCAACGTCAACGCCGGAAAATTCGGTCAGCGTTTCGGGCAGATCGCCCGCTCCCACGGCCTGGCCAATACCGAGATCGTCCACGAATGGGATACCCCCGCTACCGTCGAGGAGGTGCTCGAGACGCTGAAGGCCGATCCCGAGATCGACGCCCTGGCGATCCAGATCAGCGAATCGGCCGGTGGGCTGCGCCATCCCGTGGAGGAGATCGCCGCGGCGGTCAAGGGGGAGCGCCCCGAGGTGATGGTGATCGCCGACGGGATCACCGCCGTGGGGGTCGAGCGGATCGACACCACCCACATCGACGCCCTCATCGCCGGAAGCCAGAAGGCGCTGATGCTTCCCCCTGGCCTGGCGATTCTGGGGCTCAGCAACGCCGCTTTGGAGAAGATCGGCGAAGGCAAAGGCTACTATTTCAACCTCGCCTCCGAGATCAAAAAACAGCGGCAAAACACCACCGCCTACACCGCCCCCACCACGCTGATCGTCGGATTGCGTGCGATCCTCGAGGAGATCGAAAAACGCGGCGGCCTGGGCACGCTCTACTGCGACACCGCCCGCCGGGCCAAGGCGACCCGTTTGGCCCTGGAGGCGATCGGGCTACACAGCTACCCCAAAACCCCCGCCCGCTCCATGACCACCATCGACGATCCCGACGCCAACGCCATCCGCAGCCTCCTCAAAAGCGACTTTGGCGTCAACGTCGCCGGCGGCCAGGACCACCTCAAAGGCAAAATCTTCCGGATCAACCAGATGGGGCTGATCGAGCCCTACGAGATGAGCTGGGTGGTCAACGCTGTGGAACTGGCCCTGGCCAAGCTGGGGCGTCGCCCCTACGACGGGACCGCCGCGAAGGTCTGGAACGAGACCTACTTCAAAACGATGCTGACCAAAGCCGCGGAGGACGCATGATCTTCGAACACGAAATCCCCGCCGGCAGCCGGCTCTATTTCGGCGAAAGCGCCCGACTGAAGCGGCGGATCGAGAACCGGGCCGCCGCGTTTCTGGAAGGGCGGGGGTACGAAGAGATGGTCACGCCCCTGTTTTCGTACCATCAGCACGAGAGCTTCGACGATCCCAAGGAGCTGATCCGGCTCAACGACGAGAGCAACCACGCCGTGAGTCTACGGGCCGATTCCACCGCCGACGTGGTGCGCATCGCCACCAAACGGCTGGGGCGCAGCACCGATTCGAAGCGGTGGTTCTACATCCAGCCGGTCTACACCTATCCCACCCGCGAGCACTACCAGATCGGGGTGGAGGATCTGGAGGGGGATTTCCGCCGGGTTCTCGAAGATGCCATCGCGCTCTTGCAGACGCTGCAGCTGCAGCCGCTGCTACAGGTGGCCGACATCGCCATCCCCCGGCTCCTTTTCGAACGCTACGGGATCGATCCCGAGGCGCTCAAGGCGATGCGTCTCGAGGTGTTGGAGGGCTCGGGGCACGACTGGATCGCCCGCCTCGTGCGTCTGAGCCGCCCCGAGGAGCTGGAGGACCTCTCCGGTTTTCCGGCCGACGTGGCGGAGGAGTTGCGCAAGATGGCCGAAGCGGTGCGGAGTCTGGACTATCCCCGGATCGTCGTCACGCCGCTGTATTACGCCCGGCTGCGCTACTACGATGCGCTGACGTTTCGCCTCTTCGAGGGGAACACCCTCTACGCCACCGGGGGGCAGTACGCCATCGGGGTGACCCGTGCCGCCGGATTCGCGGTCCATACCGACGCCTGCGTCGCCACTATCATGCAAAAGGTCAACGATGTCGAATAACCGTGCCGATTTGATCGTAGGGCTCCAGTGGGGAGACGAAGGGAAAGGGAAAATCGTCGACCACATGGCCCAGACCCACGACTACGTCTGCCGTTTTGCCGGCGGGCACAACGCCGGACACACCATCGTCGTGGAGGGGAAAAAGTATGCTCTGCACCTGATACCCTCCGGGGTCCTCAACCCCGATGCCAAAAACATCGTCGGAAACGGGGTCGTCCTCTCCCCTGCCGATTTCATCGAGGAGATGCGCCAGTTCGAAGACCTGGAGGGACGGCTGTTCATCTCCGACAAGGCCCATCTGCTGCTGCCCTACCATGCAGAGATCGACCGGGCTAGAGAGCGGCTCAGAGGCGGGCGTGCCATCGGGACCACCGGCAAAGGGATCGGCCCCGCCTACGGGGACAAGGTCGCCCGGGTGGGACACCGGGTAGGGGAGCTCTCCGACCCCCGGAAGCTCACCCGGCGGATCATGGATTATTTCGCGATGAACCGCCCCGTCTTCGAGGCGATGGGGGTGGCGATCCCCTCCGAAACCGAGCTTTATCGGCAACTCGTGGAGTACAAAGAGGCTCTCGAACCGTTTATCACCGACACGACCCTGCTGGTCTGGAAAGCTCTCGAAGAGGGGAAACGGATCCTCCTGGAGGGGGCCCAGGGGACGATGCTCGATATCGACCACGGCACCTACCCCTTCGTCACCAGTTCCACTACCGTCGCCGCGGGCGCGTGCAGCGGGCTGGGGATCGCCCCCCGGGACATCGGCACTGTCACCGGAATCGCCAAAGCCTACTGCACCCGGGTCGGCAACGGACCCTTCCCCAGCGAGGATTTCGGCGAGGAGGGGCAGCGGCTGCGGGACAACGGGCACGAATACGGCACCACCACCGGACGCCCCCGCCGATGCGGATGGTTCGACGCGGTGGCGATGCGCCATGCGGTACGGATCAACGGTGTCGACCGGATCGCGCTGATGAAACTGGACGTGCTGGACGGTTTCGAGGAGATCAAAGTCTGCGTCGCCTACCGCCTCCACGGCGAGGAGATCGACTATGTCCCCTACGATCTGGAGGAGGCCGAACCGGTCTATCGGGTCTTCCCGGGATGGAAACGGTGCGCCGGGGCCCGGAGCTTCGAGGAGCTCCCCGTCCAGGCCCGGGAATACATCAGCGCCCTGGAGGAGATGATCGGCTGCCGGATCGGGATCATCTCCACCTCTCCGGATCGGGACGATACCATCGTCCGATAGCCGGGAGAGTCGCCGCGGGACGGGAGCGGCATAGGATATAATTTTGGATAAACGCCCACGCGAAAAAGGGGAACCATGAGACTCAAACCGCAACAGACCGGCTACGTAGCCAACAAAGTGGCGATCGACCTGGCCAACGCCCCCTTCGTCCGCCTCCTCAAAGGAAAAGACGCGGTACGGGAAAAGGTCCAGGAGCTCATCGACGAAAACCTCAAAAAAGAGCAGGCACTCGACGAGCGGGTCCGGGAGATCATCGAAGAGAACTACGACGAGATCGAGTTCCAAAACGCCGACGAACGGCAGCTCTTTTTTCTGATCAAGAAAAAACTGGCCCCCGAATACGGGGTGATCATGAACTACGACGACCGCTACAACGACCTGGCCCACACGATCCTGGACGAACTGTACGAGAACTACCTGATCGAATACGACGTCAACGAAAACCAGGTCAAGAACGTCATCTTCAAGGCGTTCAAGGATTTTGCCCGCGCATACGAGGAGATCGACGACATCGTCTACAACAAGATCCGGAACATGGAGCGGGAGGTGATCCCCGGCAGCCAGGACTACGAGCTGCTTTACCAGCGCCTCTACGAGGAGGAGCTCCGGCGGCGGGGGATGCTGTGAAACGCTTCGCGTTTCAAGTGAGGAATGAGGAAGTAGGAATGAGGAATTTTGGTAAGCGTTGCCGAGCAACGCTTTGATTGAATAAAAGGGAGTCGGATGCAGAAGGTTTCGCTCTATTTTGAAAACGGTCTTTTCCTCCAGGCGCGGAGTTTCGGAGCCGACGGGACGGCGGTGGGGGAGGTGGTCTTCAACACCTCCATGACCGGTTACCAGGAGATCGTCACCGATCCGAGCTACGCCGGGCAGTTCGTCACCTTCACGATGCCAGAGATCGGCAACGTGGGGTGCAACGCCCAGGACATGGAGAGCCGCGGGGCCTTCTGCAAGGGGATCATCGTCCGCAACTATCAGGGGCGCCCCTCCAATTTCCGGGCCGAAGAGAGCCTGGATAGCCTTCTGAAACGTTTCGGAGTGATGGGGATTTGCGACGTGGATACCCGCTATCTGACCAGGATGCTGCGGGATCAGGGGGCGATGGAGATGATCGCCTCCACCGAGATCCACGACCGTGAAACACTGGCGAAGTGCCTCGCAGAATCCCCCCGGATCGGGGAGATCAACTACATCCGGGAGGTGAGCACCACCGAATCGTATCTCCACGAGCAGGGGCGCTACGACGCAAAACGCTTCGTCTACGAACGCCCCCCCGAAGCCAAAAAGCGGATCGTCGTCTACGATTTCGGGGTCAAACGCAACATCCTCAACGAACTGACCCATGCCGGGATGCAGGTGCGGGTACTTCCCCATGACACCCCTGCGGAGACGGTGATCGAAGCGTACGAAAAAGGGGAGATCGACGGGGTCTTCCTCTCCAACGGTCCCGGTGATCCGCTCATTCTCCACGACGAAAAGGCCAAAATCCAAAAGCTCCTGGAGGCCAAAATCCCCATGTTCGGGATCTGCCTGGGGCATCAAATGCTCTCCATCGCCCACGGATACGACACCTACAAACTCAAATTCGGTCACCACGGCGGCAACCATCCGGTCAAGAATCTGCGCACCGGCCGGGTGGAGATCACCGCCCAGAACCACAACTACAACGTCCCCGACGCCATCACCGAAGTGGCCGAAGTGACCCACCGCAACCTCTTTGACGGGACGATCGAAGGGGTCCGCTACAAGGACGAACCGGTGATGTCGGTCCAGCACCACCCCGAGGCGAGCCCCGGGCCGCATGAGAGCGCCTACGTTTTCAAGAGCTTTTTCGAAATGCTCTGACGACCGCGCCGCATGGCGGTGCGATTCGAATGAGAAATGAGAAATTGGGGCGCCTTGGGGCGCAGATGGAAGATTAATGATGGAAGATGGGTTCCGGGGCGTTGCTGCGCAACGCTTTTTTTGGAGGCGGGACTTCAGTTCCGCTATGAAGGGCCGAAGCTCAGCTCCCAATGACGAATGACCAGTGACCAATGACCGATAAGCAATGACGTCGCTAAAGGCGAAACTCCTTGCGACTTGCGACGTGAGGCCCGAAGGGCCGTGCTTGAGACTCCGAGTCAGATCAGCCAGTTTTCGGGTTTGCACGCCTCTTCGCCAAAGGGGAGGCTTTTCCACCCTTTCCCTTCCAACAGCATAACCCTTCCTCCGAATTCTCCGGCGGCGTAGGACTCTTTGTAGATGGGGTAGATTCCCGAGTGGAACGCGTCGAAGAGTTCGGAGAGGGTTTCGGGATGGTGATAGGGGGTGAATGTGGTCGAATGGATCGCCCGGAGGGTTTCGCGGAGATTCTCGTCCCGGTGGAGCCGGGGGCTGAGCAGATACCAGGCGGGATAGGAGACGGCGGGGTCTTCCAGAAGTTCATAGAGGTAGAGCCGTTCTTTTTTCATCGTCGCGAAGCGGCCAGGATCTCCCGTGCAGAGATCAGAGCATCGCCCCTTTGATGATATAGAAGATCAGGGCCGAGACCACCGCGGCGGCGGGGACGGTGATGACCCAGGCGGCGACGATTTTTTTGACCGCAGAGCGCTGGACGTATTTGGTCTTTTCGACGTTTTTGAGCGCTTTGGAACCTTTTTTGACCTCTTTTTCGAGCTTGTTGATCGCTTCGAAGAGGGTGACGATCCGTTCGTAATCCTCCTGGCTTTTGTCCTCTTTGGCTTCCAGGTGTTCCAGTTCGCTGCGATGGGCTTCGAGGCGGTTTTTCAGCTCCTTGAGCCGAGCCTCCTCCTCCCGGATCCGGTATTCGAGCCGCTGGGTGCGATCGAGCCACTCCCGGAGGAATCCGACCCCGAAGACTCCCCCCAGCGCGATGTGGGTGGAACTGACCGGCAGTCCCAGTTGGGATGCGATGATGACGGTGATCGCCGCGGCCAGGGCGATGGAGAAGGCCCGGGCTTGATCCAGCTCGGTGATTTCGCTGCCGACGGTTTTGATCAGTTTGGGGCCGTAGAGCATCAGCCCCAGGGAGATCCCCAGAGCTCCGATGAGCATCACCCACAGAGGGATCGCCGCCTTGGAGGATACGGCGGTGTGGGCCAGAGCGTCGTAGATCCCCGCCAGGGGGCCGACGGCGTTGGCCACGTCGTTGGCGCCGTGGGCGAAGCTCAGCAGCGCCGCGGCGAAAATCAGGGGAATGGTGAACAGACGGTTGACGCTCGCGCGGTCATCATCGAGGATGTGGCCGTATCTGGAGATCGCTTTTTTGACCCCCAGGTAGACCAGGACGGCACCGACGAGGCCGATCCCTGCGGCGGTGGGGAAGCCCAGTTTGACCAGGTGTTTGAGCCCCTTCATGATGAGATAGGTGACGAAGGCCCACCCCATGACCGCCACGTAGAGGGGGACCATTTTCATGGCCGCCGCTTTGACGTTTTCCTTGTAGAAAACGGTTTTTTTGATGGCATAGAGGAACGCCGCGGCGATGATCCCTCCCAGGATCGGAGAGATGATCCAACTGGCGACGATTTTGCCCATGGTCCCCCAATGGACGACGGCAAAACCACCTGCGGCGGCGATTCCGCCCCCCATGACTCCTCCGACGATGGAGTGGGTGGTGGAGACGGGGGCTTTGAGCCAGGTGGCCAGGTTGAGCCACAGGGCCGCCGCCAGCAGTGCGGCGGTCATGGCCCAGACGAAATATTCGGGCCGGGCGAAGGCCCCCAGGTCGATGATCCCTTTTTTGATCGTTCCGGTGACGTCGGCACCGGCGACGAGGGCCCCCATCGACTCGAAAATCGCCGCCAGGATGACCGCCCCGAGCATCGAGAGGGCTTTGGAACCCACGGCGGGGCCTACGTTGTTGGCCACGTCGTTGGCTCCGATGTTCATCGCCATATAGGCGCCGAAGAGGGCGGCGACCGCCAGGAAGGGGTTGCCGGGGATTTTATTCCAGGTGGCGATCAGGACGATCGCCATGAAGATCAGGGAGATCCCCAGTTTGAAAAACTCCTTCCGACTCCGTTTGATCGCTTTGCGCTGCATCTTTTCGAGGGTGTTGAGTTCCATCCGTTTCCCCTGTTTGGTTTGGATAGGCAATGGTAACCCGAATCCCGTTAGGAACTCTTGAAGATGGGCGGTTTTTTTGTTTCCGTTTTGTTACCGACTGCGCGGGGCCCGGGGAGGGATCCCCCCGCCTCTGATACAATTACGCTGTATTCCTCCGAAGCCCGGGCCGGAGGGCCAAATCGTCCGCAAGGAGTCTACGCGTCGTGAATGCGCCCCTGATCCTCATCATCGAAGACGAAGAGGACATCCTCGAGCTGGAGGAGTTTCATCTCCAGAGTGCCGGTTTCGAGACGATGGGTTTCCTCTCGACCCGGGGCGTTCGGCAGGCGCTGGAAGAGGAAGAGGTGGCGCTGATGGTGGTGGACCGGAACCTCCCCGGAGTCGAAGGGAGCGAGTTCGTCGCCGATTTGCGCAAAGAAGGATTCGATGCGCCCGTGATTTTCGTCACCGCCAAGGATCGGGACGAAGAGGTGGGCGAAGGGTTCGAGCGGGGAGGGGATGATTATCTGCGCAAACCGTTCAATATGGACGAACTGGTCTGGCGGATTAAAGCGCTGCTGCGTCGCAGTAGTACGCGGGAATCGGAGCTGCTGCGCCATCGTGATCTGGTGATGGATCTGCCAAGCCGTCGGGTCTATGTGGACGAGACGCCCCTTGCCCTGACCCGGCTAGAGTTCAATCTATTGCGCTATTTCCTCAAAAACCCCGATCGGGCCATCAGCCGGGACGAGTTGCTCGAAACGGTCTGGCCCGAAGGGGACGATCGGGGAGAAAAGGCGGTCAACGTAGCCGTCAACCGGCTGAAGAAAAAAATCGAACGCGATCCCGAACGCCCCTACATCGAGGCGGTCCGGGGGGTAGGATACCGGCTGTGCTGAAACTCTCCCAACTCTTCTTTCGCCGGACGGCGATGATTTTCACGCTCACCTTTTTTCTCGCCGCGGCGATCGGATATTACCTCCTGCGTCAGATGGAGATCGACACCCACGCGCGAATGCTGCGCAATCTCCTGACGGTCCTGGAGTACGATCTGCGCAGCCTCCCCGCCGAAAAAATCCCCGCGACGATCCGACAGATCCATCGAAAAACGGGGGTGCGGATCACGGTCGTTGCTCCTGACGGGACCGTGCTGTATGAGAGCAACCGTTCTCCGAAGGGGATGGAGAATCATGCCCACCGACCCGAGATCGAGCAAGCCCGACGCACCGGCTGGGGCGAAGCGGTGCGCCACTCGGTCACGCTGGGGGTCGATCTGCTCTACGTCGCCCACAACGATCGTGACCGTTTCGTCCGTGCCGCCTATTCGCTGGAGCGGATCCATCGACAGCTCCTTGCTCTCTGGGTCAAGGCGTTGGGGATTTTCGCGTTGATTCTGCTGGGGATTTTCCTTTTCAGTCTCCGCCTCAACCGGCAGATCGGAAACGAAAGCGGAGAAATCCACCGGGCGCTGGAGCGGCTCCTGGACAAGGATTACGACGCCCCCATCGCCCCGGTCACCTGTTGCAGCGAATTCGCCCGTATCCGAAAAATGCTGCGGAAAGTCTCCAAAAAGCTGGCCAAACGGGAGCGGCAAAAGGCCAAATACACCAAAAAGCTCAAAGCCCTCACCAAACGCCAGAGCGACATCATCGGCGCCATCGGTCACGAGTTCAAAAACCCCGTTGCCGCCATCATGGGGTATGCCCAGACGCTGCGGGACGGACACGATCTCGATCTTCGGATCCGCCGCCGTTTTCTGGACAAAATCCATGCCAACGCCGAGAAGATCTCCCATATGATCGACCGTCTCGCATTGGCGATCAAACTGGAGAACCGGAGTTTCACCCTGCGCAAAAGCCGTTTCGATCTTGGGGATGTGGCCGAGTCGGTCCGGGAGATGCTGTTGCAGAAATACCCCGGAAGGGAAATCGTCCTGGAGTGTACAGAAGGACGGATCGAAGCCGATCGGGACATGATCGAACAGGTGCTGGCCAATCTCACCGAAAACGCGCTGAAGTATTCCGAGGATGCGGTGATCCTCCGCTGTGACGGGGAGCGGCTGGAAGTGATCGACCGGGGGATCGGGATCGGTTCCGAGGATCTGGAGAAGATCACCAAAAAATTCTACCGGGTCGACCGCAACAGCTGGAACAATTCCATCGGGATCGGCCTTTATATCGTCCAGTACATCCTCAAACTCCACGATACCCGCCTCCGGATCGAAAGCCGGGAAGGGGAGGGATCGGTCTTTTCCTTTTCATTGGAATCGATGAAAGCCGATGGGGAAGAGACGCAGCGCTGATATGCTACAATCCCCCCAACGCTACACCCGCAGAAAGGTTGTTCCATGACCCTCGCCATCCTCTTTGGCGGATCGAGCTACGAGCACGAGATCAGCATCGTCAGCGCCGTCACCCTCAAAAAAGTTCTGGGAGCTTCCCATCGGCTCCTTTTCATCTTCCTCGATCCCGAGCGCCGTTTCCGCCTCGTGGACGCGGCGGCGATGAAATCGGACCATTTCGCTTCGGGCGCGTACAAAAAAGATCCCGTCCTGAGTCTGGGAGCCGGGGGATTCACTCTCCCCGGCGGGCTGCTCAAGGGGAGCAAACCGGTCGCCTTCGACGTATTGCTCAACCTAATCCACGGTCGGGACGGGGAAGACGGCAAAATCGCCGGAATGATGGATTTCTATTCGATCCCCTACATTGGACCCCGTCTGGAGGGATCGGTCATCAGCTACGACAAGCTGCTGACCAAACTGTACGCCCGGGAACTGGGGATCGGGGTGATCGACTATCGCCTCCTGCGGCGGGAGGATCCGCGGCCCGACGATCTGGAGTATCCGCTGATCGTCAAGCCGCTGCGGCTGGGGAGCTCGATCGGCGTGTCGGTCGTCCGCTCTCCGGAGGAGCTCGACTACGCTCTGGACGTGGCGTTCGAGTTCGATTCGGAAGTGCTGATCGAGCCTTTCATCGAAGGGATCCGGGAATACAACCTCGCCGGATGCAAAACTTCCGTCTGGGAGTTTTCGATCGTCGAAGAGCCCCACAAGGAGGAGTTCCTAAATAAAAACAAAAAATATCTC
>JALWKO010000057.1:0-23247 GCA_027081405.1 Campylobacteraceae bacterium
TGGAACCATGCCGACGGAGAGCAGCCGGCCAATAACAATAACGGTACCGACAGTTTGGCCGATGGAAAGTTGAGCGTTACGACCAATGCGAGTGCCGCGAGCAATCCGAACAACGATTTCGGGATCAACAAGAAGCCGGTAGCCCAAGATGTAAGCGAAGAATCCCGTCCCAACCCTTCCGACGATACGCGCTATCCGGTTCCTTCTTTGCCGGTTAGCGATTTCGAAGACGGAACTCCGACGATGATCACGATCCAGGATGTACCCGACAATGCGACGTTGTATTACGACGGGCAGCCGGTAACGGCGGGGCAGGTTATCGAGAATTTCGATCCTTCGCTTTTGAGTGTCGATCCCGACAACGGAAACCAGACGGTCGTTTTCCACTACACCACGACCGATCGGGCGGGCGTGGAGAGCGATCCGGCGACGGTGACGATGCCGTTCCTCGGGGAGATGAAAATCGGAGATACCGTCTGGCTGGATAGTAACGGAAACGGCGCGCAAGATCCGGGAGAAGCGGGGGTGGCCGATGTCACGGTGACGCTTTATGACGAAAACGGTACGGTGGTGGCGACCACCCGTACGGATGCGGAAGGGCACTATCAATTTACCGTTCAAGCCCCCGGTAGGTATCGTGTCGAATTCGATCGTGATCACTACTATACGATCCATTGTCCTCCGTGCGACGATGCCAACGACTCCAACGTCGAAGGGCTGAACAACGGTACCGATTATTTCGCTTTGGATTGGGGCGACGTGAATATGACGATCGATGCCGGTGTGGCACCGGTGGCCCATATCGGAGACTACGTATGGATCGACGAGAACCATAACGGCGTCCAAGATCCGGGAGAGAAGCCGGCAGAGGGAGTGGTCGTGGAGCTGTATGACGCCGAGGGCAATCCGATCACCGACATTCACGGCAACCATAGTGTTACGACCGACGAGAACGGTCGCTACGGATTCGACGTGGAACCGGGCAAAAGCTATCGGCTGCGTTTCGTGCTTCCTGAGGATCTACAACGAGAGGGATATGTCTTTACCGTATCCGGTGCCGGAGACGATGTGCATGATAGTGACGTGGACGAGGAAGGATTTACTGTGAGAGTGACACCCAAAGCGGGTCAGAATATTTTGGTGCTTGACGCGGGGATCGATTGCGGTTGTGACCGGGAAGGTGCGTCCAACGACAGCGGATCGGCCATGGGGCTGCTTGGCGGAATGGCGATGAGTTTGCTGGGCGCGATGATGGGGCTGGCGATGATCCGGCGCGAAGAGCGGCGGTATCGTAGATAAGGGAGCGAAGATGAAAAAGACGATAAGACCGAGTGCGGGGATCGGGTTGCTGGTGACTGCACTGGCCGTAGGTCCGGTACAGGCCGGCAAGAACGTTTCTCCCGCACCGAGTCCGGTGGTGCCGGTAGCGCCGCTTGGGCTGTATGTGGGGGCGGGGTTGGTGGCCAATTTGTTTAGCCGGGATTGTCCTTGCGGGGACGGTAGCCGGATTCACGACAACGATTACGGCGGAGTGTTTCGGTTGGGGTACAACTGGAGTCG
The DNA here is from genome assembly GCA_027081405.1 of Campylobacteraceae bacterium. Taxonomy (GTDB): domain Bacteria; phylum Campylobacterota; class Campylobacteria; order Campylobacterales; family Sulfurovaceae; genus Nitratifractor. Next base: position 1,561 of record JALWKO010000057.1, read on the forward strand.
ATACCTCGGGTTCGAGGGGCGGTTGATTTACGCACCGTGGGAAAAAGATTTCATGGACTTTCTCTACGGGGGGCTCTATCTCAAGCCGCAGATGGAAGTGGGGGACCATGTGGTGTTCTACGGATTGCTCGGATACGGGCGCAATCATCTAAGCTGCGATTGTCCGGGCCATCCGCACCATACCCATGACGTATGGGCACCCGCCGCCGGAGTGGGGGCGGAGTATTTCTTCGACGGGACCCGCTATGACGGGAAACGACAGGGGTGGTCGATCTGGGCCGACGTGGTCAATACCATGTATGACAAGGGTTCCGATAACTTCCGAAACAACGTCGTCTCCGCCGGGGTGAACTACCACTTCTAAACCTGCTTCCGCAACAACCCCTGCATCCCGATCATCACGCCATAAAGCAGCGTCTCCCGCTGCTCCGGGTGGCTTTTTTTCATCCGCACTTCGCTTTGGATCAGATGTTCGTAGAGTTTGAGCAGCGTCGAGCTGCGCACCCGCAGGGCGAGGGCGGCTTTTTCCTCCTCCACGTGCCGGGGGAGTTTGTACCCCAGGATCGCCGCCGAATCGGGGTGGCCGTGGATTTTGATGTGGGCCTGGAACAAAAAGAGCTGCTGGACGAAAAACTGGCTGGCCCGCAGGATCGAAAACTCGTCTTCTCCCAGTTCCAGCAGGCGTGTGAGGGTTTCGGTGATCGGTTTGCGGGCAAAAAGATCGTGCAGGAGCCGCTCGACGGCCAGGGGTGCGGTGGAGTAGACCAGGTCGTCGATCTCTTTGGAGCCGATCGGACGGTCCAGGATGGCGAGTTTGCGCAGTTCGTTGGCGCACAGCGCCATGTTTCCCTCGAGCAGGGAGCACAGATGTCCCAGGGCGTAGTCGTCGATCTCCACCAGTTTCCGGGCCAGCGTGCGCAGCTGTGCCGTCGCCTCCCGGGGGTTGGGGGGGAAGAGCCGCACCCATACTCCACCGTGTTTTTCGGAGAAGCTGGCGTGCATCCCTTTCGCGTCCCGGGCCTCCCCCCGGAAATCGAAGAGGAAATGGTTCCCTTCGTTCCGGGCGCAGAGGCCCACGAGGGTGTCGAGCTCCTTTTTGGGGAGTTTTTTGTCCCGACGGAGCAGGAGGAAATTGTGCCCCCCGAAGAGGGAGGACTGGGAGAGGTATTCCCGCGCCCGGTCGAAATCGTATTCGTCGTGGTACATCGCCAGCATCGATTCGCCGGCGTCGAGCCGCTCTTTGTAGAGGGCGATGTAGCGTTCGATCTGGTAGTCGTTCTCCCCGTAGAGCAAAACGGCCCGGGGGAGCCCCTGTTGGAGCAGCCGGTCGAATTCACGCTGATACATTCGTTTCCTCCTTTGGAGGAAAAGTGAAGAGTGAAGAGTGAGGAGTGAGGAACCTTTTTTTGATTGAGAATTGAGAATTGAGAATTGAGAATTTCGGTAGGCGTTGCCGCGCGACTCTATTGATGATGAATGTTGGATTTTGGATGTTGGATTTCGAGGTGTTGCTTTGCAACGCGAACTTTTGGAGGCGGGACTTCGGTCCCGCAAATTTGGTGAATGGTGAATGGTGAATGGTGAATGATTTCGGTAGGCGTTGCTTCGCAACACGATTTTTTGGAAGCGGGAATTCATTCCCGCTATGCAGGGCTAAAGCCCTACCCCCTATGAGGGTGAATGGTGAATGGTGATTGGTGAATGATTTTGACATACGCCGCTTCGCAACGCTTCCCCTTTTAGCACTTAGCACATAGCACTTAACACGAATCCAATGACCAATGACCAATACACCAATATACCAATACACTTACATCCCTCCCATACTTTTTTGGTTACTAGTTACTCGTTTCTAGTTGTCACGTTTCCCCACCTGTCTGGCGGTGATGACCGCACGGGCGATGTCGGATTCGACGAGTTCCACTTCGATCCGGTCGAACAGTAGCGCGTCGAAGGTGGGCAACTCCACCACGATCCCCTCCATTTCGCACTCCAGTACCGCCCGGGCCCCCCGCCCGATATCCTCCAGGTCGATCTCGACGATCTGGGCCGGGAAGCGTTCCCCCAGGCGGCGTCGGGCCCAGCGGGCGAATTTCCGGTCGCGGAAATCCCACTCGGCCTTGGTCGCGTTGCGCTCCAGTTCGCTGACGCGGGCACAGAGCGGTTCGATGTTACGCAGCAAATACCCTTTGCGCTCGTCGTCTTTTTGGAGATCGGCCTTGATGAGCCGGTGGAGGATCAGGTCGCTGTAGCGGCGGATCGGGGAGGTGAAATGGCTGTAGCGCTCGAAGCCGAGACCGAAATGCCCCACGTTGAACGGAGAATAGGAGGCCCGCCGCAGCGACTGGATGATCAGCGCGTCCACCTCGTTGCGCAGCCCCATCCGCTGGGCCTCCTCCTGGATCATCCGGATGATCGTCGGGCTCTGGGCCTCTTCCCCCACATCGACGAAGATCCCGACGGTGGCGAGGGTTTCGAGCAGTTCGTCCATCTTGGCCCGATCGGGGGCTTCGTGGATCCGGAAAATCGCGTCTCCGTCCCCGGTGAAGCGTTTGGCGGCGGCTTTGTTGGCCAGGAGCATACACTCTTCGATGAGGCTGTGCGAGGGGGTGCCGGTCTTGATGGTGGTCTCTTTGAGTTCGTGCTCGTGGTCGATGGCCAGCTTCACCTCGTCGGTACGGAAATCGAAGCCCTTTTTGAGCCGCCGCTTCCGGAGGCGTTCGGTGAGTTTCTGCAGCGGGAGGAGCCAGTCGAGGATCCGCTCTTCGGTATCGCTGAAGTGGGTCCGCTTCCCTTCCAGGATCGCGTCGATCTCGTCGTAGTTCCAGCGCCGCTTGGAGTGGATCACCCCCTCGAAAAACTCCTCCTCCAGGGGTTCGAGGGTTTCGGGATCGAGGAGGATCCGGCAGACGAAGGCGAGCCGGTCCACGTGGGGTTTGAGGGAACAGATGTTCTCGCTCAGCTCCCGGGGGAGCATCGGAAAGGCCTTGTGGGGGAGGTAGGTGGTGAACCCCCGCACCTTCGCTTCCTTGTCGATGGGGCTGAAATACCCCACGTAGTGGCTCACGTCGGCAATGGCCACGTAAAGGGTATGTGTCGCCCGATCGAAATAGATCGCGTCGTCGAAGTCTTTTGCGGTGACCGGGTCGATGGTGCAAAAGGGCAGCGCCCGCAGATCCCGCCTCGTGGCGATCTCTTCGGGGAGGACCTCCGCGGGGATCGCTTTGGCCTGCTCCACACAATCGGGGGGGAAATCCTCCCCCTGCCGGTCGTAGAGCAGCAGGCTGATCCGCTCGTCGACCCGGGGATCCCCCAGGTGGCCCAGCACCTCCCGGACCCAGGAGGTGGCCGCGTCGATGAGGAGCACCGTGCCGAGCTTGAAAGCCTTCAGATCCATCCCGGGCATCCGTGCTTCGGTCGCTTCGCCCGTGCGGATGTGCCGCACGAGGAAATGGCTCTCCTCGTCCCGGTCGGTGTAGCCGATGATGACCACCTCGGCGGGGCGGGTGACGAGGATCACCCGGGCGCTGGGACGCCCCCTGCGGGCGATGATCCGTTTGACCACCACTTCGTCGCCGTTTTTGGCCCCCTCCAGGTCGGAGGGTTCGATGAGAAGGTCTTTCTCCTCTTTCCGTTCGGCCTCCACGTATCCCCGGCCGTCTTTGGAGATCCAGAGCCTGCCGACCCGGTAGAGCGATCCCAGCCGCCAGAGGCCGTCGGTACCCTCTTTTACGGCCCCCAGCCCCTCGAGGATCTCGAAAAGGGCGTAGTCCTCCTCCTCGAGTTCGTGGGGGAGAAAGCCCCGGGTGAGCTGGATGGCGAAGGGACTCATTCGCTTCTCCTTTGGGGAGCGAAAGTGAGGAGTGAGGAGTGAGGAGTGAGGAACCGAGTTTTAATGGAGAATTTCGGTATGCGTTGCATGGCAACGCTTTGGATTTTGGATTTTGGATTTTGGGTTGTGGATTTCGGGGCGTAGCGTTGCAACGCGTATCTCTGGAGGCGGGACTTCGGTCCCGCAAATTTGGTGAATGGTGAATGGTGAATGGTGAATGGTTTCGGTAGGCGTTGCTTCGCAACACAATTTTTTGGAAGCGGGAATTCATTCCCGCTATTCAGGGCCAAAGCTCTGCCCCCTATGAGGGTGAATGGTGAATGGTGAATGGTGAATGGTTTCGGTTTGCGTTGTTTTGCAACGCTTCCCCTCTTAGCACTTAGCACATAACACGTAACACAAATCAAACGACACAGAGAGCCGAAGGCGTCCCCAATGACCAATGACCAATGACCAATGAGCATATCAGTTGCTCCGCAACTGATATTTGATCTCTTCGAGCCGTTCGATCCGCTCTTCGGTGGTGGGGTGGGTGCGGAAAAGATTGGCGATCTGGCCGCCCAGGCCGGCGAAGGGGTTGACGATGAACATGTGGGCGGTGCTGGGGTCGGCGTCGTGGATCACCGCTCCACGGCGGGCGAAATTTTCCAGTTTGCTCAGGGCCCGCTGGAGCCATTCGGGGTGGCCGGTCATCAGCGCCGCGCCTTTGTCGGCTTCGAACTCCCGGCTCCGGCTGATGGTCATCTGGATGATCGTAGCCGCCAGGGGCATGACGATCATCAGGATCAAGGCGACGAAAGGGTGGCTTTCCCCCTCCTCGTCCCGGGCGCCGAAAAACATCCCGAAATTGGCCAGCATGCTGATCGCTCCGGCGATCGTGGCGGCCACGGTACCGATGAGCATGTCGTAGTGTTTGATGTGGCTCAGTTCGTGGGCGATCACCCCGGCGATCTCCTCTTCGTCCAGCAGATCGAGCAGCCCTTCGGTCACCGCCACGGCGGCGTGTTCGTAGTTACGTCCCGTGGCGAAGGCGTTGGGGACCGGATCGGGGACGATGTAGAGTTTGGGCATCGGGAGGCCCGCTTTCTGGGTCAGGTCCCGGACGATCCGGTAGAGGCGGGGATTGCTCCTTTCGTCCACCGGCTGGGCGTGGTAGTGGGCCAGGACGTGCTTGTCGCTGTAGTAATAGGCGTAGAAGTTCATCCCGGCGGCGACCAAAAAGGCGATCACCATTCCGCTCTTGCCTCCGATGAGGCCTCCGAACCAGACGAAGAGCAGGGTCAGCCCCACCATCAGAAAATAGGTTTTGAATTTTTCCATCCGTTTCGTCTCTCCGTATTCATGTTTTTATCTCTGTGAGTAAGGGTGATTATACTACACGATCTTTTCCCGTCGTGCAAGTCGGGTCGCATCCGATCCCGTTCCTCATCCAAAATAGGATATAATCCCCCACATTTCGACCCAAGGACGGTAACCATGGCACTGAACATCTACTACGACAAAGACTGCGACATCAACCTGATCAAGAGCAAAACCGTCGCCATGATCGGGTTCGGTTCCCAGGGGCATGCCCATGCCGAAAACCTCCGCGACAGCGGGGTCAACGTCGTCGTCGGCCTCAAGAGAGGCGGAAGCAGCTGGAAAAAGGCCGAAGCCAAGGGCTTCGAGGTTCTCCCCGTCGCCGAGGCGACGGCAAAAGCCGACGTGGTGATGATCCTCCTGCCCGACGAAGTGCAGGCGGAGGTCTACAAAAACGAGATCGAGCCCAACCTCAAAAGCGGCGACACGATCGCCTTCGGACACGGGTTCAACATCCATTTCGGCCGGATCAAGCCCGCCGCCGACATCAACGTCATGATGGTCGCCCCCAAGGCCCCCGGTCACACGGTCCGGAGCGAATTCGTCAAAGGGGGAGGGATCCCCGATCTGATCGCCGTCTACCAGGATCCCAGCGGCAACACCAAGGAACTGGCCCTCTCCTACGCTTCGGCCATCGGCGGGGGACGGACCGCGATCATCGAAACCACCTTCAAGGACGAGACCGAAACCGACCTCTTCGGTGAGCAGGCGGTTCTCTGCGGCGGCGTGACGGCGCTGGTGCAGGCGGGCTTCGATACCCTGGTCGAAGCGGGATACGCCCCCGAGATGGCCTATTTCGAGTGTCTGCACGAACTCAAGCTCATCGTCGATCTGATGTTCGAGGGCGGCATCGCCGACATGCGCTACTCCATCTCCAATACCGCCGAATACGGCGACTACGTCAGCGGCCCCAGGGTCATCAACGAGGAGTCCCGCAAGGCGATGAAAGCGATCCTCAAAGAGATCCAGAACGGCAAATTCGCCAAAGACTTCATCCTGGAAGGAATGGCCGGCTATCCCCGCATGACCGCCGAGCGCAACAACATGAAAGACTCCCTCATCGAGAAGACGGGAGAGAAACTCCGGGCGATGATGCCCTGGATCAAAGCCAACAAGATCGTCAACCAGGACGAAAACTAAACTTCCCGCCCCGCCGGGGGCATGCTCCGTCTCCTTTCCCTTTTTTCGATCCTCCGTTAGGCTACAATATCGTCAACCGTTTACCCGAATCCGGGTATATCCCAACAAAGGATCGTCCGATGGCCAAACACATCGCATCGGCCCGCATTTCGACCGAGAGTTCGGCGCTGCTCAAGGAGCTCAACGATTCGCTCCCCTTCGACCGGGAGCTCTATCGGGAGGATATCGCCGGTTCCAAAGCCCACGCCGCCATGCTCAAAGAACAGGGGATCATCTCCCCAGAGGACTACGAAGCGATCGTTTCGGGGCTTGAGCGGATCCTCGGTGAGATCGAAGCGGGGGAGTTCGATTTCGACCGGGGCGACGAAGACATCCACATGGCGATCGAACGGCGCCTGACCGAACTGGTGGGCGAAGCGGGCAAACGGCTCCATACCGCCCGCAGCCGCAACGACCAGGTGGCGCTGGACTTTCGGATGTACGTCCTGCGCAAGGACCGGGAGATCGCGGCGCTGCTGCTGGATCTGATCGAGGTGCTTTTGCGGCGGGCACGGGAGCACACCGCCACCCTGCTGCCGGGGATGACCCACCTGCAACACGCCCAGCCGATCAACCTGGGCTACCACCTCACCGCCTATGCGGCAATGTTCCGCAGGGACTGGGAGCGGTTTACTGATTCGGCCCGGCGCAACAACCGCTCCCCGCTGGGGTGTGCGGCGCTGGCGGGGACCCCCCATCCGATCGACCGCCGAATGAGCGCCAACGCACTGGGATTCGAATGGCCCACCCTCAACTGCCTCGATACGGTCAGCGACCGGGATTTCGCCCTGGAGATCCTTTTCAACATCGCCACGATGATGATGCACATCAGCCGCCTCAGCGAAGAGCTGATCCTCTGGAGCACGAGTGAATTCGCCTTCGTCCGATTGGCCGACGAGCATGCCACCGGCAGTTCGATCATGCCCCAGAAAAAAAACCCCGACATCCCCGAACTGCTGCGGGGCAAGACCGGTCGGGCCTACGGGAACCTGATGGCGCTGCTGACGGTGATGAAAGGGCTTCCGCTGGCCTACAACAAAGACACCCAGGAGGACAAGGAGGGGGTCTTCGACAGCGTGCGGACCGCCGAGCTGAGTCTGCGGGTGTTGGCCGAGATGATCGACCGGATGGAGATCGATACGGAGGCGATGGAGCGGGCCTGTATGCGGGGGCATCTGAGTGCGACCGATCTGGCCGACTGGCTGGTGCGCGAGCGGGGGATCCCCTTCCGGGACGCCTACCACATCGTGGGCAAGGCGGTCAATTTCGCCGAGGAGCGGGGCAAGGACATCAGCGAGCTTGGTGCCGAAGAGCTGGCCGAGGTCGACGCGCGGATCGCCCCCGAGGCGTGCGCGATCCTGGACAACCGGGCAAGTATGAACGCACGCTCCAGCGAAGGGGGGACCGCCACCGTGCGGACCGAAGAGCAGATCGAAACGATGGAGAAGTGGCTTTCGTCAGTGAGGAGTGAGGAATGAGGAGTGAGAAAGTAAACTTTTGGAAAACTTCGTCATTCCGGACTTGATCCGGAATCCAGGTCTACGAATAGCCGGAGAATATGGATCCTGAATCGAGTTCAGGATGACCGAAACGGAACTCACCGGTTTTTCAAAAGGTTTGCCAATCTTCAATGATCATAAATGACCGGCGCGTTGGCGTCCAATGACTTTTTTCAATCGCAATATCGTTTGAGCAGATCTTCATAATTTTCGATCCTCCGATCCCGCAGAAACGGCCAGATGTCCCGCACCTCCCGGGTTCGCCGCCGGTCGATCTCCGCATAGAGGATCGTCTCCTCTTCGCTGCCGGCGCGGTCGATGAACTCCCCCTGGGGGCCGCAGACGAAGCTGTGCCCCCAGAAGCGGATCCCTTTTAGCGTACCGCTCGGATCGGGCTCGAAACCGACCCGGTTGCAGCTGAGCACCGGGATGCCGTTGGCGACGGCGTGGGCGCGCTGGATCGTCACCCAGCTCTCCAGCTGCCGGGCTTTTTCCTCCTCGGAATCTTCGTCGAACCAGCCGATGGCGGTGGGGTAGATGAGCATCTGTGCTCCTCGCAGCGCCATGATCCGGGCCGCTTCGGGGTACCATTGATCCCAACACACCAGCACCCCCAGTCTCCCCACGGAGGTGTCGATCGGGACGAATCCCAGGTCGCCCGGGGTGAAGTAGAACTTTTCGTAGAATCCCGGATCGTCGGGGATGTGCATTTTGCGATACTTTCCTGCGATCGAACCGTCGGAGTCGAACACCACCGCGGTGTTGTGATAGAGCCCCGGGGCCCGCTTCTCGAAAAGGGAGCTGACTAGCACCACCCCCGCTTCCCGTGCCGCCGCGGACCAGTAGGCGCAGTCGTCGTCGAAGCTTTCGGCGTAGTCGAAATAGCGGGTATCCTCGTGCTGGCAGAAGTATTCGCTCTGGTGGAGCTCCTGGAGGATGACCAGTCGGGCGCCGTTGCGGGCCGCCTCGTCGATCGCGGCGCGGGTGTGGGTGCGGGTCGATTCCTTGTCGCCGTGGAAACGCTGCTGGATCAGCGCGCAGCGGAGGGGGGAGTGTCGCATCGTCGGCTCCTTGAGAAGTATGGAAAATTATACACCCGATCTTCCCGAGTTCGGAAATTTCCGGAAAATTGGGATATCATTGTCGATATTTTGTCCAAGGAGAACCCATGCGCACGACCGTTTCAGCCGCTCTCGTTCTCGCCACCGCCCTCCTTTCCGGATGCGGCGGCGGATCGAGCACCGAATATTCGAATGCGAGAAGCCATATCGACAATCCTCAGCCCTACGAAGAGGCCCCGGCATTGGATCAATCCACCAAAGACGCCTATTTGCAGGCGATTAACGATGCCCGAAGTCAGGAGCAAGACTGCGGTGGGGAGGGGGTATTCCCCCCGGCTCCCCCGCTGACCTGGAACGATGCCCTGTACAAGGCGGCTTACGAACATGACGTCGACATGGCCGAGAGCGGGACGTTTTCTCACAATGGGTCGGGGACCGAGAGTGATTATACGGCCCAGGTGCAGGACCTCCCGTACAGCACCTACGTCGACCGGATCGAGAACAATGGATACGGATCTTGGTCACGCCTGGCCGAAAATATTGCCGTTCGGTCCGCTTCTGTCGATGATGTTGTCCAGGCATGGCTCGATTCTCCAGGCCACTGCGCCAATTTGATGAATCCCGATCTGACGGAGATGGGATTGGCCCATTATCACGATCCCGATTCCGAATATGTCGATTATTGGACCCTCGATTTGGGAACTCCGCGCGACTGATCAGTACCACACCTGCATCGTCGAGCAGTGGAGACTCCCCCCCTGGGTGATGAGGCGGGAGCAGGGGATCGGGATGATCTCCCGTCCGGGGAAGAGGGAAGCGAAAATCTCCCCCGCTTTGCGGTCGATTTCCCGGGATTCGTAGGTGGGGTAGAGGAGCGCCCGGGGGGTGATGAGGAAATTGGCGTAGGTGGCCGGAAGCCTCCGCCCCGTCTCGTCGTAACGGGCCGGGGCCATCGGGAGCGGGACGAGGCGGTAGGGCCGTCCCTCTTCGGTGCGGAAGGTGCGCAGCTGCGCTTCCATCTTGTGCAGTTCGTCGTAGTGGGGATCGTCCGGATCGTCGCAGCGGACATAGGCGATCGTCTCCCGATCGACGAAACGGGCCAGGGTGTCGATATGGGCGTCGGTATCGTCCCCGATGAGGTGGCCGTGATCGAGCCACAGTACCCGACGGGCCCCCAGATGGCGCCGGAGCCGCTCTTCCACCGCTTCCTTGCTGCGTCCGCCGTTTCGGTTGGGGTTACACAGGCAGTGGGTGGTGGTCAGGATCGTCCCCGCCCCGTCGCTCTCGATCGATCCCCCTTCCAGGACATAGTCTACCGTCTCCATCGGCGTCGTGCCGAAATACCCTTTTTCGTGAAGGAAACGGTTGATAGCGTTGTCCTTTTGGGCGGGGAATTTGCCCCCCCAGCCGTCGAAGGTGAAGTCAAGCAGCAGCGGTTCGCCATTCTCTTCGACGCTGAGCGGACCGTAGTCGCGGGTCCAGGTGTCGTCGTACTCCGCTTCGATGAAAATCAGATTGCGCTTGGAGCAGAATAGATCCTCGATCGCCGTTTTGTCTTTGCAGAGGATGTAGACGCTCTGGGAGTAGGCGATCGCCTGGGCGATCCGTACGAACGGTGCGTAGGCTTTGTGCAGATCCCCCTCCCGGGCCCAGTCGGTCTCCTCGTGGGGGAAGGCCATCAGCACCAGTTTCTGGTCTTCCCATTCGGCACGGAGTCTGCGCATCGGATCACTCCCTTTTGCGTTCAATCCAGGTCGCACTTGTCGCTGCATTTGCCTTCGTTGCTCTCTTTGACGATTTTGATCAGTTCCCGGATCAGAAAATAGAGCACGATCGCCGTCAGAATACCGCCGGCGATTTTGCCGATCGTCATCCAGAGCGCTTCGGATTTGTGGGCTTCGGGGAGAAACATCGATCCTCCTTTTGCAATTTGCATCGGTATAATACCCTATGGCACTGATCCGACTCGACCGCGCCCGATTTTTCCACAATCTTAGCGTACTTGCCGACAAAGCCGGAGGCAAAGAGCGCCTTGCCGTGGTGCTCAAAGACAACGCCTACGGCCACGGGCTGGAGGAGATGGCCCGCTTGGCGGAGGATTTCGGGATCGCCCAGGCGGTGGTGATCAACCAGGAGGAAGCCGACCGGATCAAAGCCCGATTCGAGAACGTCCTGATCCTCCACGATACTCCCCGCGCCGATCCCCGATGCAGCTACGCGATCACCGAACTGGCGCAGCTTAACTCCGCTCCCAAAGGAGCGAAGCTGGAGCTCAAGGTCGATACCGGGATGCACCGCAACGGGATCCTCCACGAAGAGTTGGAAGCGGCGCTTTCGATCGTCCGCAAGAGGGGGCTGCATCTTTTCGGGGTGATGAGCCACTACCGCAGCGCCGACGAGCTGGGCAGCGGATACTTCTGGCAGCGGGAGCGGTTTCGGGGGGTGCGAGAGCGGGTGCGCGAAGCGGGGTTTGCGAACGTGCGATTCCACTCCCACAACAGCGCCGGATTGCTCCGCTGCAATGATTTCGACGAAGAGATCGCCCGGGTGGGGATCGCGATCTACGGGTTCGATCCCCGTGAAGCGGAATTCGAGCGGGCCGATCTCCGTCCGGTCCTCTCGCTCTGGGCCCGAAGGAGCAGCAGCCGGACGCTCCGGGCGGGGGAGCGGATCGGATACGGGGGGGAGTTCGTCGCCGAGCGCCCGATGCGGGTATCGACTTACGATCTGGGGTACGGGGACGGATGGTTCCGCGGCGATGCCCGGCGCCCTTTTGTCACCGCCGAGGGGCTGCCGATCCTGGGGCGGGTTTCGATGGATTTTCTGAGTCTGGAAGGGGAAAAAGAGGAGGTGTGCATCTTCGACGACGCCCGGACGGCGGCCCGCCATTTCGGGACGATCTGCTACGAGATCACCACCGCGCTAGCTCCATCCATCCAACGAATAATTGTTTAATCAAAACACGGTAAAATGGGTTATCGTTCATCGATCAAGGGGGAGGCGATGACCCGTATTTTTTTCATGGTTTTACTACTGGCGTTCGTGAGCGGCTGTACACCGGTGAGCGGTCCGCAGCCGGTGGCACACAGCCTCTATCTGGGAAAACGGTATTTGCGATTTGTGATGGATAACGGGCCTTCCTACAAAGATGTCCGTTTGCGTGACGGTTCGGTGCTGCACTACTGGCGTTCCGATACGGGGCATTTGATGGCCATCGCCACGGGGCGTGACGAGAACTATCCCGATTATTGCGAAATCGCGTTGCGTACCGATCCGCACGGCATCGTCCGGGCCATCACGATCATCGAGGACAGTCCGATCTGCATCGGCGTTCTCAAATGAAGGGAGATACGATGGGACAAAAAACCGTTCACCGCATCGAAAAACCTCTATTGTTTGTCACTCCATCAGAGCCCGATCGTTTCAGTGACGCATTGCTTGAAATTTTCGGCAAATTGTTCGTACGGGTGATCGCCGGCACTCCCGAAGAATTCGAACATGCCGGAAGCAAATTCCAAGAAGATGCCGCCGGTGTCGTCGTGGAGTGTACCCGTGAAGATCCGGGACGGTGCCGTAACCTTCTCGATACGATCGAGGAGCGGTACGTGTCGCTGCCCGTCTTGGTCGTACTACCCCAAAACGAGCAGATGGCGTTTACCGATCGGGAATGCCCGTTGTATGCTCCATGGGATCGGGAAGGGCTCAAAAATCAATTGCGTCCGTTTCTGGCGGCGGTCCGTAGCGGAAACCGTCGTGTCTCGTCTGTAAACGCAGAAGACGAACATTGCAAGGACGTCAAACGGTTCAATGACGTGTACGAAGGCTTTTTCCGGCTGGAAGCCCAGGAGATGGAGCGTTTGACAAACGAGTTGACAAGTATGCTTTCGGTATTGCTCCAGACCGAGCTCAACGATCGTCAAAAAGAGTATCTCGGAGTCATCGAGCGGATCGTATCCCAGTTAGGTTCGTACATCGGTGAACTCAAACGCCGGGTGGGGATCGATCTGCGTTCCATCGGAAGCGCCAAAGTCTCCTTCAATATCAACACGGTACTCAATTTCCTTTCCGAGAGTATTCGCGCCAAACTCGACGGCAACGAAGGGAGTTTCTTCTATCGGATCGATCGGAGCGTCCCTTCGATCGTGATCGGTAATCCGATCGTATTGGGGACCATCCTGATGGATCTTTACACATTGATTGACAAATTGCCCGAAAGCAACGATCACTCCACGATCCTTTCGGTCCGTCTGGACAATCCCGACGGAGCGCATAAGGCGTTGCATTTTTCCTTTGAGTTGCTTGCCCAGACACCCGAACAGAGCGAAAGCGAATCGTTTCCCCTGGAGCTTTTCGACCGACTCGACCGGGAAGCACTCGACCGGATCGGCAAATGGGTCGAATCGATCGGGGGTACACTCACGCATGACAAAAAACGGATCGAGGTGACGATCCCGACGGAGCGCAAAGAGCGTCGAAGCTATCGCCTCCCTTCACGGGAATGGATGAACAAGCGGATTTTGCTGGCGATCGAAAACGCCCTCGAAGCCGATATCGTTCGATCGATGCTCTCGTATTTTCATTTTCCCATTACCCAGGCGATATCGATCTACGAACTGGAAAAATATCTCAAAGAAAAGCGTTTCGATATGATCTTCGTCGATTCCAATACGGCGGCGAAGATGCTCGGATTCCTCGTCTCCAACAAAAACGGTGCCAAAGTGATCGTCACGATGCGGGAAAACCGAAGCGGAAACGAAGAACATTTGCGCCAGTACGTCGATGCCCTGATCGAGGCGCCCTATACCCAGGGGGCGATTTTCCAGACGATTCTGAACGTTTTTGCCAAGGACATGCTCGAAGAGACGCAGGAATCTCTGGAGATCCTGCGGGAAAACGTCGCCATGCTCCTGGGAGGGCGCAAACTCTTGTATGTAGGCAGCGAGGGGAGTGACTGGATCCTGATCCAAAGTCTGCTTGAGGACGTGGACGTGGAGTTGGCGATGATCGATCGGGAATACGATGCGCAACGGCTCCGGGAAACGATCGAAAACTACGAGATTGTCTTTCTCGATTCCAAAACCCTCAGCACCCGAACGGATGCGTTTGAGGGGCTGGGAGATCGAATAATCTTCATCGCGATTTTGGATGACAAGGAACAGGCCGATCCCAATCTTTTCCGCAGACTGGGGATCGAACGGTGGATCCTCAGTCCCATCGATCCCGAGATTTTCTATCACACCCTTTTTGAGACGGTGGGGTGAACGGTAGCGATTCTCCGAGACGCTCGGTGCGTCTGAAATGGATGGGGATCCAGCTCCATCAATTCCTCAACCTCCTCGTGCTGCTGGGGATCGCCTGGTACAACGGCACGCTGCTCTACCCTTTCGCCGCGATTGTCGGGTTGATGCTGTGGAGTTGGGTTTGGGAGCGGTGTTTCGCGGCGCTTCGGGGCGGATACGGCGGAAGCGTTTCGGCCCTCTCCACCGCCGTGGGGGTGATCCTCATGCTCTACGTCTCCCGGTTCTGGATCGCGCCGGCGGTACTCTGGGGGGCGCTGGCGCAGAAACATTTTCTGCGCCCGGGGGGTCGGCACCTGTTCAACCCTTCCAATTTCGCCGTGATCGCCGCCCTCTGGCTCTTTCCCACTTCGGCGGCGGTGGTGAGCGCCCAGCTGGGCAGCGCCCTCGTCGCCGCGGTGCTGGTGTCGGTACTGGCGATGGGGATCCTGATCCGGGCGAAGCGGTGGATCGTCCCGCCGGTTTTTGTGCTCGTCTATCTCCTGGGGGCCCATCTGCTGCTGGCGGGATACGATCCTACCCTTACGGACGAGGAGATTCTGCGCCGTTTCGCTTCGATCGCCTTTCTGGTGTTTGTCTTTTTCATGTTGACCGATCCCCGCACCACCCCCGAAAGCCCCTGGGGCCAGGCCCTCTTCGCCGCCGCGGTGGCCCTGGCGGCTGTGGGGCTGGATCGCCTCGTGGGGATCCGTACCCAGCATCCGTTCGAAGCGCTTTTTCTCATCAGCCCGATCGCGGCATGGGGGAGGATGGGGACGAAAGGGGAGCGGATCGCCTGGGCACTCGGGATCGTCGGGGCGCTCGGGTTCGTATGGAGTATCGAGCGCCATCCGCCTCTGTATCTCGGATTCCCTACCGTTTGAATGAAAAAGCTATAATCGGGCAAATCGTTTGCGAAAGAGTAGCCCGCACACCATGAAAACCGAAAACGCCATCGCTCTCGCCATCGCCGTCGTGGGACTTGCGGCGGCGGGGTGGTTCTGGTTCTCCGCTCCGGCGAAACGGACTCCCGCACCCTCGGCCCGATCCGAAACGCCCCCCAAAGAGGAGATCCTCCTCCCCTCGGCATCGGCGGAGCGCTACCGCTCGATCCCCGAAGTGCGCCGCTATCTGCAGGAGGTCCGCCGCGCCGTCGATTCGGGGACGGGGGTGGTGCCTCTGGGGGAGGAGGAGCTCGATGAGGGCGGGAAAAAAGCTCAGGAGATTCTCCTGCATGATCCCCGTTTCCTGGCCGATACCCGCGTCGGGGGCAGGGTGGTCCACAACGACATGATGCGGATACGCCCCGCGATCGTCAGCGCCCTGTCGGAAAAAGAGCGCTCGATCTGTGCCAAAGACCGGTGCTATCAGGCGGAAAAATACAATTTCGTCACCAACACCACCACCCGGGCAATCGTCGACGTGGATCAGGGGAAGGTCCTCTCGGTGCGCCGCTTCCCCGATACCCAGCCCGACATCAGTCTCCGTCTCAAACGGATCGCCGAAGCGATCGCCCTGCACGCGCCGGAAGTGGAGCGGAAACTGGGCCATACCCCCCACCGTTTCGAGATCACGATGGCCAACGTCCGCACTTCCCTCAAGGATTCCCCCTGCGAGGATTCTCGCCATCTGTGCGTGGCCCCAACCTTCGCCGACCAGAAGGCAGAGCGGGCCCTTTGGGCGATCGTCGATCTGACCGATCTGCGCCTGGCCGCCGCCAAATGGGCGGGGCTGGGCAAGACCGCCACCCCCGCGTGCATCTCCGAACGGACCCTCCAAAACCGCTACATCATGGAAAACTTCTGCAAACGGGATCAGAACCTGAGCCGGGAAGGGTGGAGCCTGCGCTACCACCTCACCGGATCGGACGGGTTGGAGATCCGGGATGTCCGGTTCCGGGGGCATCCCATCCTGCGCTCGGCCAAGATCGTCGACTGGCATGTCGCCTACAAGGCCCTCTCGGGCGGGGAGAAGCTGGATACCTCCACCCCCGCGTTTATGGCGGGGCGTCGGGTCGAATACGTCCGGGGGGAGAACGGATCGTTCCTGTTCGGCTACAACGACGCGATGGGGTGCCCGATGTTCTCCACCTCGGTGGTTCTGGCCTTCAACGCCCCGCAGATCACTCCGTTGCGCAACGAGCGCAACGAAACGGTGGGATTCGCTCTCAGCCAGGATTTCCGCAATCCCCAGTGGCCGATGGCCTGCAACTACCGTTACGAAAACCGTTTCGAGTTCTACCAGGACGGGCGCTTCCGGATCGTGGGGATCAACAAAGGGCGCGGCTGCGGCGACAACGCCATCTATCGACCGGTGATGCGGATCGACATGGCCCTAGGGGACGGGAAGCACGAGCGGTTTTCCCGATTCGTCGACGGGAAATGGGAAGCGCTCTCCCGGGAAGCCGAATTTCATGTGGATGAGGATCTGGCCGGAGCCTATCGGGGGCGCTACCCCTATCGGATCGCATCGGCCGACGATCCCGGGCATGGGTATCTCATCGAGCCCAACACCGGACAGTTCGGCGACGGGAGCCGGGGGGATCACGCCACGCTGTTTGTGAGCCGATTCCATCCCGAAGAGGGGGATACCGACATGCTCACCCTCGGATCGTGCTGCAACCTCAAAGAGGACGGTCCCGAACGCTTCATCGCCCCGGCCGAATCGCTGGAAGGGGGAGCCGATCTGGTGTTGTGGTACGTCCCGCGGATACGCAACGACGACCGAAAGGGACATGAGTACTGCTGGGCCGATACGGTGATCGGGGAGGATGGCAATCTGCACGTCAAAGTCTGGCCCTGTACCGTGGGCCCGATGTTCGTCCCCGTCGCCCAAGGGGAAAACCGATGAAACGGTGGCTTCCGATTCTCGTATCGCTCCTGGTCGTCGCAGGGGCGGGGTGGTTCGTCTATCAGAAACGTTTCGCACTCCGGCAGACGCAGGCTCCGGCGGCGAAGCGGAAAGCGTTGGATATCGGGCATTTCGCTCCGGTGCGCCCCTGCGGCCGGATGCCCGCCTTTCTCCGCCGGCTGGGTGTGACAAAGCCGGTCCTGATCGACCTGAGTCAGCAACGCTTCAAAGGGGTCGCGTTTCTCTACGGACCGCGCCTGCGGCGAGTCGTCTACGCCAAGCGGTGGGGGCGGTACGACTACTTCTCCACCTACGCCCTCGACCCGCGGGGCAATCTCTATCTCGCACCGATGCCTTTCATCAGCATCACACCCCACACCTTCAATCTACAGAACAAGATTTTTCGCCTCGATTCCAAAAGCGGAAAACTGGGGATCTGGATGACGATCGATGAGGTCCAAGCCGGCGCTCGGGACCCCTACGGGATCGTATCGCTCGATTACGACTGTGACGACGGGACGCTGTGGGTGAGCGCCATCGATCGGAGCGACTATCGTGCCCAGCGGGGACGGATCTACCATATCGATCCCAAAGGGAAACGGATGCTCCAAAAAACGGGAGGATTCGACGCACTGACGCTCAAAATCCTCAAAACCTCCAATGGAAAATATCTCCTGGCCGGCTCGGCACGGGAAAACGCCCTTTACGCCTACCGGATCGAAAACGGCCGACTGATCGCCCCTGCGGTGCGCCTCCTGTCTCTTCCCGATCCCGAACAGCGGATCCGAAAAATCAAGGTCACGGGACCCGATACCCTTTTGCTGGAGACTTTTCCCTTCCGCTACAACCTGATCGCACAAACGGGCGGGGTTTATCGACAAAACTACGAAGCCCGCTATCGTGACGGCACATGGCGTATCCAGATACGTGCGCATCGGAAATAAGTTCTTTTCATCTACAACGCACTCTACGATCCGGTTCGCGGCAGTTGTGAACCGACCCGCTGACTGACGGATATTTTGACTTCTCGTACAAAAAACCCCGGTTCTGTAAAAAAATTTTCTATCAAAGATCTCCCTAGCAAAATTCATATTTCTTCATATAGTTAGAAAAGCCTCACCGCACATATTGCAAAACCACGCTTCCTGTTCGCTCAAACTTTATCAATCGTATCCATATTGTTTACATATAATCCATAAATAACCAGATGAACAAATGTTAAATACAAATAATTGGAATATTTTTAATATTTTTTACGATAAGATGCGGTACGGCCAAACCCGTCGCGAGGCGGGGACGGAAAGCCACGGGTCTGGATGCCCAGCCAGACAGCCGGGCTGCATACTCCCTGAGAAAAAGGAAGCACAGTATGCGTCGGAAGGATCATCAATCATTCGTCGGTAATGCTTGGCTGCGTGCGGCGTCGTTGGCCGCACTGGTGAGCGTCGGTGCATGGGCCGACATTAGCGGAACGGTCTATTTGGACATTCCTGCCAACAAAGACCAAAGCAATACCTACGGGGTTCACGACTCCAATGAGCCGGGCATCGCCGGGATAACGGTCAAAGCCTTCGACTCGGATGGTAACGAGCTCAATTCGGTCACCACCGATGCGAACGGTCACTATTCGATCGCGACCGGTGTCGGGGATTATCGGATCGAATTCCAAGTCCCCGATTATTTGGAGGAGAGCCCTGATGCGGGAGCCAAAAACGCCCGCGTCCGCTTCGTGCACGATGACGGCAACGGAGTGACCGTCGATCTGGGATTGCACGATCCCAACGATTATTCATCCACCGCAAAACCCGATTATGTAACCAATATTTATGTAAATGGGAGCGGAAACAACGACAAATTCGATCTGGTGTCCAACCATTACGACGATCAGGGATTGAACCAGGACAATAAGAACTACAATGGAGATCAAGGTACCGGCCCCCGTCCGACAGTCCTGCTCAAGCAACGTGATATCGGTGCGGTGTGGGGGATCGCAGTACAGCCGGAACTTCATCGGGTCTATATGTCGGCCGTCCTCAAGCGTCATTTCGGTTTTGCCGGAGGCAATCCGAGCCGCATCTGGTATACCGACTATACCGCAGCCGATCCTTCCACAGCGCTTCACTATTTCGATCTTCAGGGGGTCAACGGCATCGATCTGGGCAGCGTAGACCGCAGTGGAAACAATGCGCTCGATGACGATCCCTCGCAACCCAATCATGACGACGACGCCTACGCCAAAGTGGGGAAAATGGCGTACGGAGATCTCGAATACGATGCCAAAAGCCATACGCTCTGGGCGGTCAACCTCTATCAGCGTGCGCTCATTCGGATCGATACGACCGGGATCGATCCGGACAACGATACGATCGATTCATCCAAAGTTCAGCAATATCTTCTGGACGATCTGGGTGCCCCTTCGTGTCCCAACGGAACGCTCCGCCCCTGGGCGCTGGCGATCCACAATGGCAAAGGATACGTCGGAGCGGTGTGTGATGCGCTGGATTCGGGGGACTACCATGATCTGAAAGCCTATGTATTCTCTTTCGACTTGGACAATCCCAATAGATTGACACAAGTGCTGGAGTACGATCTGGATTACGATCGTAGCCAGGACAAGTCCGACCCTATCGATCCCCACTGGTATGCCTGGACCGATCAAAACGTCGAGAATTCCGACAGTAATCATTATTGGGATCATCATAACCAGCCGATCCTCTCCGATATCGAATTCGACGAAAACGATACGATGTATCTGGCCTTCTTCGATCGCTACGGATTCCAAATCGGAGTGAACAACTACTCATATCCCAATAGTACGGATACTGATGAACATTCTCTCGGCAACGGGGAGATGCGCAAGGTTTGTTTGGTCAACGGAAGTTACAAGGTCGAAGGGACCGATCCGGCATGTCCCCACAATACTTTCCATGAGCCGACCGGAGACGACGACAGTAGCGACTTTTTCAACGATATGTCGGGAGACGGAGACGCCAATCCCGACGGGGGAGCCTATGCGCTGCTCAAAGGGAGTCGCCAGTTGCTTCGGATCATCAACGATCCCCATCCGGAAGATGACAGTGGTTCTGATTATTGGGACACCAACGGTGTCGAGACCTTCGACCTGGATACCGGACACAATGTCAATTGGTACAGCCATCTTTTTTCATCGGATAGAGAATTTACCGGAAAAGCGATCGGCATGGGGGATATCGAGTTCTTGACCGATCCCGCCCCGGTGGAGATCGGAAACCGCGTCTGGGCCGATCGAAACGGGAACGGAATTCAGGATGCCGGAGAGCCGGGAATCTCCGGAGTGGAGGTGAAACTCTACGATGCAAGCGGACAGACTCTCATCGCTTCAGCCACAACCGACAGTGACGGATATTATATTTTCTCGGCAAGTGGCGGCAACGATACCGATGCGAGAAAATACGGTCTCGATCTCCAACCCGACACCTCCTATACGATCAAAATCGAAAACGCCAGTGGAAACGCTCAGCAAAACGCACTTTTGGGGTATACGCCCACTTCGGTAGATCAAGGAAACGACGACCAAATCGATAGCGATGGATCGGTAGATGGAAACGATGTCGTCGCTACCGTCGATGCGAGCGATCTCCCCAACGCCGGAGCCAATAACCACAGCTTCGATTTTGGTTTCGCACCGCTAGTCGCTGTGGGGAATCTTGTCTTCCGTGATGATGGAGCCGGTGGGGGAACCGCCGACAATGGCATCAAAGACGGAAGCGAGGCCGGGATCGATGGAGTAAAAGTCGAACTGTATGACAGTTCGGACAATCTGATCGATACGACGACGACGGCCAACGGCGGATATTACTATTTTGACAATCTCCTACCGGGAGACTATTACGTCAAAATCCCCGCTTCTGAATTCGGTGGATCTAAGCCTTTGGCTCATATGGTATCCAGCGCACAGGCCGATGGTGGTGACGAAGCGCTTGATAACAATCACGATCACGGTATCGACGACGAGCATCCGGAGACCAACGGCATCAAATCATTTACGTTTACCCTCACTGCGGGATCCGAGCCTACGGGCGAAGATGAAGGGCAGTATCCGGGCCACTTGAGTGACGACAACGTCAATTCTGTGATTGATTTCGGTTTCGTTCCCACGGCTTCCCTTGGCGATACCGTTTGGGTCGATAGCGATCGTAACGGGATCCAGGATGCGGGCGAGAGCGGACTGGAGGGCGTGAGCGTGAAGCTGCTGGACGATCAGGGCAATGTGGTCGCCAACACCACCACCGATAGCAACGGACACTATCAGTTCACCGATCTGGTGCCCGGTACCTATACGGTGCAGTTCGTCGCTCCCAACGGCTACGAGCTGAGTCCGAAGGATCAAGGTGGTGACGATGCCAAAGACAGTGATGCCGATCCCAGCACCGGCAAGAGCGATGCGGTAACCCTGAACGCCGGAGACAACAACGATACGATCGATGCGGGGGTCTATCCGGTTGCAAGCCTGGGAGACACCGTATGGGTCGATAGCGATCGTAACGGGATCCAGGATGCGGGCGAGAGCGGACTGGAGGGCGTGAGCGTGAAGCTGCTGGACGATCAGGGCAATGTGGTCGCCAACACCACCACCGATAGCAACGGACACT
>JALWKO010000057.1:23347-32801 GCA_027081405.1 Campylobacteraceae bacterium
GAGTCCGAAGGATCAAGGTGGTGACGATGCCAAAGACAGTGATGCCGATCCCAGCACCGGCAAGAGCGATGCGGTAACCCTGAACGCCGGAGACAACAACGATACGATCGATGCGGGGGTCTATCCGCTGGTGGGCGCCATCGGCGACACCGTTTGGATGGACGACAATATGAACGGTCTTCAGGATGAGGATCATCCGATGGAGGGGATCCACGTGATCTTGCGTGACGCGGACGGAAACATCGTAGATCAGACCGATACCGATGCGAACGGCCATTACGAGTTCGATAACCTGGATGCGGGAGATTACGTGGTGGAATTCCCCGAGGGGTACTACTATACCCAGCCCCATCAGGGAGATGATCCGGCCGTAGATAGCGACGTGGATCGCAATACCCACCGAAGCGGAGTGATCCACTTGGATCAGGGAGAGCGGATTATGGATGTGGATGCGGGTATAGAGCCCGTAGCCCATATCGGAGATTACGTGTGGATCGATGAAAATGACAACGGGATCCAAGATCCGGGTGAGAAGGCGGTAGCCGGAGCGATCGTAGAGTTGTACGACGCGGATGGCAATCCGGTGACCGACATTCACGGTAACCATAGCGTCACGACCGACGCTAACGGTCGCTATGGATTTGATGTCGAGCCGGGCAAAAGCTATCGGCTCCGCTTCCGCTTGCCGCAGGATCTACAGGATGAAGGATATGTATTCACGCAGCATGTGGCGGGTAATGAACGGAGCAACAGTGATGTCGGAAAAGACGGTTATACTCTCGTGCAGGTCACTCCGCGCGCAGGACAAAACATCCTGACGCTTGACGCGGGGGTTTCCTGCGGCTGCAAGGGTGTAGGCGGAGGTTCCGGATCGGCCATGGGGCTGCTTGGCGGTACGTTGATGACACTGCTGGGTGCTTTGCTGGCGCTGGTAATGATCCGAAAAGAAGAGCAGAAGCTCTCCTAAATGTTCCTTTCCCGTGCTCTACGATCTGGTGGGCACGGGGTTTTTCAACGCTTTCCGATAATAGTTATCGAACGATTTTTCTTGATCACAAAAACATAAACAAATAGTAAATCGTTTAAAACCTTTTTAATATTAATTACGATAAACTTGGTCAGATGTCACAAAAGGAGTGGACAATGCGTAAAATGATTATCGGGCTTGTAGCCGGCCTCACGATATGTCTTCCCCTCAATGCCGGGAAAAATGTCGCGCCCGCTCAGACGGAAGTTTTGCCAATTGCCCCTTATGGGATGTATCTGGGTGCTGGACTTGGAGCCAGTTTCTTCGGGCGGGACTGCCCCTGTGCGGATGGATCACGTATCTATGATGATACGTTTGGAGGAATCGTACGGTTAGGATACGACTGGAACGATTTTCTTGGTTTGGAAGGGCGATTGATGTGGCTTCCTTGGGAGAAAGATTTTATGTCATTGCTCAACGGAAGTCTCTATCTCAAGCCCAAATATGCCGTGACCGACAATCTGACTGTCTACGGTTTGGCCGGATACGGCCGCAATCGACTGAGCTGCGATTGTCCGGCCCATCCGCACCATAAACATTTCGAATGGGCTCCCGGTCTCGGATTCGGTGGAGAATACTTCTTCAACAAAGAGCGATATAACGGGAAACGGAAAGGGTGGTCGATCTGGGCCGACGTCGTCAACGTAATGTATGACAAAGATCGTTTCAATTTTACCGACAACGTCGTAAGCGGCGGTGTCAATTACCACTTCTGAATCGACGAATACCTACGATCGGGATCTTCTCCCGATCATCCGAAGAATTTCCCCAGCATATCCATCGCCCCTTTGACGCCTCCCACCTGCTCGAGGAGATCGTCGAACATCCCCCCTTCGGCGGGCGTCGCCTGATCGACGACTTGGGGAAGGGCATCGGCGAGGGCCTGCTTGGCGCTGTCGAGATTGATCCCCAGCTGCTCGGCGAAAGCCGAGACTTTCTCCTCACCCAGGAGGGCGCTTACCTGATCGGGGTCGATGGGGGCGTTTTCCCCCTGACCGATCCAGGATTGGATCAGTTCGCCGAAGTTTCCGTCGGTCACTTTGGAGATGATCGATCCCAGATCGAATCCACCATCACCTCCCAGTACGTTCCCCAGCGCGGAGCTGATCGTATCCAGGTCGATTCCGGAGGTGGCTTCGTCGGAATTGTTCTGGATCATCTGGGCTCCGATTCTGAGCAGGTCATTAAGATCCATTTTTTTCTCCTTTGGAATGATTTGGGATCATTATAGGGTATCTTGACTAAGAGCTCCAACAATTCAAATCGAGAGCCGTTCCGCATAGTAGGAGCTGCGCACGAGTATCCCCGAAGCGACCGCCTCGAAGCCGATGTTGCGGGCCGCTTTTTCGAGCATGGCGAAATACTCAGGAGGGTGGTATCGTGCTACCGGGGCGTGGCGGGGGGTGGGTTGCAGATACTGGCCGATCGTCAACTCCCGCACGCCGGCGACATAGAGATCTTTCATCGTCTCCAGCAGTTCCTCCGTCCTCTCCCCCAATCCCGCCATCAGGGAGCTTTTCACGGGGCCGTCGAATCGCTCGGCGTAGTAGCGTAGCACCTTCAGGGAGCGGTCGTAGTCGCTCTGGGGGCGGATGGCCGGAGAGAGGCGGCGGACCGTCTCTTCGTTGTGGGCCAGTTTGTCGGGCTCGGCGGCGAGGACGGTATCCAGAGCCGCCCGGTCTCCCCGGAAATCGGGGGTGAGCAGCTCGATCTTCACTTCCGGGGCACTCCGGCGAATCGCCTCCACCACCGCCGCGAACTGCCTGGAACCGTAATCGCTCAGATCGTCCCGATCCACCGAGGTGATCACCGCATAGCGCAGCCCCAGATCCCGCACCGCCGCCGCGACCCGCTCGGGCTCCGTGGGATCCGGCGGGAGGCCCCGCCCCGTTTTGACGTTGCAGAAGTGGCAGGCGCGGGTGCAGGTATCCCCCAGGATCATGAAGGTCGCCGTGCCGCGGGCGTAGCATTCGGTCCGGTTGGGGCAGGCGCTCTCCTCGCAGACGGTGGTGAGGCGATGGGTGCGCAGGATATCGTGGGTTTCGGCGATCAGATGGGGATCGGGGGCTTTGACGCGGGGTTTGTGGATCAAGGCTTCGCCTTATGGTCATTGGTCATTGGTCACTCGTCATTGGGAAAAAATGTTGTGGACGAATCGCTTTTTGAGGGTCCGGTAGATGGAGAAATCATTGTCGATGCTGATGATCTCCTCGATCTTTTCCCGATGGGCCAGATAGACCAGTGTCGCATCGGCCAGATCCATCGGGACATTGGTGTAGGTGCGCATCATTTCGATCAAATCGCCCAGTTCGTCACGCGTGATTTTCGGCAAAACGATCGCTCCCCGATGGATCCATTCCAAAAAATCGAGCTGTACTTGCAGATTGAAGTCCAGCATATGGCTCACTTCGGTCAGCACCGGCCAGCTGCTCACAAGCTCACCCTTGAAGGATCGTAGAAAGTTCAGGATCTTTTCGTGATAGCGGTCGCTGCGGTCAAAGAGAGCGATCAGCGGTCCGCTGTCGATGAGCACCCGTCTCATCGACCTGTTTTCCCGGCGATTTTTTCTTTGAGCCGCTCTTTGTAGCGGGTGGAGCTGTCTTCCCGGCCGCTGCCGAAACGTCCGAAAAGTTCCGCTCCCAGCTCAAAGGGGGTAGCCTGGTTTTCTTTGCGGCTGAAATAGAGCTCCAACGCCTCTTTGACCACTTCCGTTTTTGTGCTTCTGCGATAGCGGGCTTCTTTGTCGATTTTTCGTTCCATCTCTTCCGGGAGTCTGACGGTCAGCATGGCAGATCCTTTTGGATTGTATGACACAGTGTATTACAAATGGGAAGTTTTGTCAAGAGAGATAACGGAAATGAGTCTTTAGTAGATCATTCCAGATCAAGCCAGAAATGACGAAGGATTTTCACGCTTCTCCATCGGTATGGATCGAATTCTCCATTCTCAATTCTCCATTGTTTCGAGAAATCCCACCAACCCTTCCAGGATCGCTTCGGGGCTGGGTGGGCAACCGGGGATGTGGTAGGCCACGGGTAGATGCTCGCCGGCCGGGCCTTTGACGGCGAAGGTGCGCTCGATGGGGCTATCCAGCATCGGGCAGTCGCCCAGAGTGATGCACCATTTGGGTTCGGGGATCTGCTCCCAGGCATCCAGCACATGGGGCAGCATGTTCATCGTCAGCACACCGCTGAGGAGCATCACGTCCGCATGCCGGGGCGAAGCGACGAAGTGGACCCCCAACCGCTCCAGGTCGTAATAGGGGTTGCTCAGTGCGTTGCACTCCGCTTCGCAGGCGTTGCAGCTGCCGCTGTCCACCATCCGGATCGCCAAGGAACCAGCGAAGTGTTTGGCGATCCCTTTTTTAAGTCGTTTGCGAAGATCGCTTAGCCGCTCATCCAGCTGAGGATTTTCGGTCAGAACTCCCGTCTTGAAACGTCGCTGCCAGTATCGGAACATATTTCACCTTTTTTTTCGTCGTTTGTCATTTGAACGGGGCTACGCCCCTCTTTGTCGTTCGATAGAACGTTGCAAAGCAACGCGACCCAAAACTCTTCACTCTTCACTCTTCACTTTTCACTCTTCACTGGTCAAAGATCATTCCCCGCATAGCTCAGATCGCAGCTTTTGTTGATCAGCGGGAAGTCGGCGATGATGTTGCCGGGCATCAGGGTCGGCAGAGCCTGCCAGTTGACGAAACTGGGATCCCGGAAGAAAAGGCGGGTGATTTTCCCGGCTTCCAGTTCCACATAGAGGTAGAGCTCCCCGAGAGAACTTTCCACGAAGGCATCGTAGGCTCCATCCCGCGGCTCGGCGATGCGATAGGGCTCGGCCTCCGCCTCTTCGGCGAAGCGGCGCATGAGCTCCAGAGAAGCTTTGATCTCGGCGATGCGGATCTTGAAGCGGGCGGCCACGTCGCCGCTCTCCTCCAGGGCCGCGGCAAAGCCCCGCTCGGTGTAAAAAGGATCGTTCATGCGCACATCCCGCTCCAGGCCGCTGGCCCGTGCCATGACCCCTACGCAGCCGTAACGGAGCGCTTCGGCTCGCTTCAGAATCCCCGTAGTGTCCATCCGATCCCAGAGTGAGGGGATGTCGGTGATCCAGCTCTCGAACCATTCGATCGCCTCAAAATTTCGCTCGATCCATGCGTTGATCGTCGCCTTGTCCCAATCCTCTGTGCCGCTGAAGATGGCATCGAAGCCGAAGCGATGCCCCGTCAGGGCGGCCATCAGGCGCCGCGCCTCTTCGGCCCGGGCCGAAGCGTAGGCCAGGGCCGCCGCGAACCCCGCGTCGTTGGGGATGAAGCCCAGATCGGTCCAGTGGTGGATGATCCGCTCCAGCTCCAGCAGCAGCGCCTGCCGGGCCCGCTGCGGCGTGGGAGTCTGCGTATCCGAAGCTCGCTCGGCGATCCGTGCCAGGGCGATCTGGGCGGCGACGCTCTCGTTGCCGCTGATGCGGGCGACGATGGGAGCGGCCTGGGTGAGGCTTTTGCCCTCGCAGCTCTTTTCGATGCCGCGATATTTGTAGAAGTGGCGCACCTCCTGATGGAGCATCTCCTCTCCCGCCTGGGAGAAGTGGAAGTGCCCCGGTTCGATGATCCCGGCGTGGATCGGTCCCACCGCCACCTCGAAGACTCCTTCTCCGCCGACGACGGCGTAGCGATAGGAGCGGAAGGGAGCCTCCTCAAGGACCATATCCCGGTCAAAATCCCGACGCATGGGATGGATGGCTTCGGGCCAGCGCTCATGATGCAGCAGCGGCCGGGTATCGAAAGCCCCCTCGAAACGGATCCCGAAGTCGTCCATGATTTTGCGCTCGAACCAGACCGCCGCCGGGTAGCGGGGCATCAGACTCGCCGCTTTCGCCTTCTCGCGATCGATTCTCTCGCTTTGGATCGCTTCGTTTTCGAAGCGGGTCAGGATCTCGAAACGATCCCCCCGATCGACGGCGAAACGGGCAATGAGGCGCTTTTTACTTGTACCCATCGATCAATTCTCCATTCTCCATTCTCAATCCTCCATTACCCAATGCTTTTCAAAAACGCCAGCGTGCCGGGCAGCAGCAGCGCCACGAGGCCTACGGCGAAGATCGCCAGTGCCGCCACTTCGGAACCATAGACGAGCTTGGTCGTCTCTTCCCCTTCGTATTTCATCGACTGATAGATCGCCACAAAACGGTAGAAGATCACCGAGAGCAGCACCAGCAGCAGCGCAATCGCACCCAGCATCGCCAGGAGATGGTGGCTGGCTTTGGCGTTGTCGATCATCGCCCCGAAGCCGTAGAGTTCGGAGAAAAACATGGGAGAGGGCGGAAGCGAAACGATCGCCAGCATAAAGAGCCCCACCAGAAACCAGAAAAGTTTGCCCCGCACTCCGTGATAGCCCCGAAGCGCCCCGGCGAAGCGGTAGCGACCTCCCGATTCCAGAACCCCGGTGGAGAGGAAGAGCGCCGGTTTGAGGAAGGCGTGGGCGCCGAAATGTAGCAGCGCCGCGAAGGTTCCCCCGCTGACCCAAAAGAGCGCGATCAGCGCCATGTGCTCGACTCCGGAGAGGCTGAAAAGGCGCATGAAATCTTTAGCCCGGAAAATGAGAAACGAGACGATAAAGAGTGTGAGCAGGGTATAGACGAAGACGAAGAGGAAGAGATGGTCGTAGTTGACCTTCCCGGCGATCTGGCTGAAACGGAAAAAGCCCGCCATCACTCCGCTCTCCAGAATCCCGCTGAAAAGCGCCGCCACCGGGTAGAACGCGGCCCGCTCGATATGGGCCAGCCAGAGGTTCATGGGGAAAAAGCCCATTTTCACAAACATCCCCAGCGCCGCCAGCGCAAAGCCCATCTCAAACAGAAAGGGTGAGGGGATCCGGTGGGCCGAATGCAGCAGCGCGTCAAAGAGCATCGCTTTCTCTCCCAGCAGCGGCTTGGCCGAGGCGTAGATGAGGATGATCCCGAAGAGCACCAGTGAAATAGCGATGGCTCCTACGATCATGTAGTTCCAGGCCTCCTTGTGGGCGGCGGGGGTGTGGTTGGTTTTGATCATGTAGACCGTCGAAAGCGTCGCCATCTCCAGGCCGATCCAGAAGATCCCCATGTGATTGGCCAGGATCGAAAGGCTCAACCCCACCCAGAAAAGTCCGAAAAAGCGATAGAAACGATAGAGTGCCTTTTGGCTGATGCGCACGTGCCGATCCAGCGTCAGGAGTGCGAGGGTCACCCCGATGCCGACGACCGAGGCCAGCAAGAGGATGTAGGTGTTCAGATCGTCGGCCACCAGATAGTCGCCCCACAGGGCGTAGGGTTTGGGGAGGCGAAAGAGGATCGCTACTGGGATGAGTACGGCGAAGGAGCTGATGGGCAGCAGACGCCGGGCCCAGACGCTTTGGGAGAAGCTGGCGGCGAACATCAACAAGGGTGGAAGCAGAAGCCAAAAGAGCATCATGACTGGGCCTCCTCACGATAGAGCAGCAGGTTGATCACCACGATCGCCATCAGCAGATCGAAGAAAATCCCCAGCTCCACCAGCATCGGCATCCCCTCCGTTGCCGTGGTCCCCAGTAGAAAGAGGGCGTTTTCCATACAGAGGAAGCCTACGATCTTGGGAGCGACGTTGCGGTGCTCGATCATCAGCAGCAGCGAGAGAAAGAGCGACGAGATGCTCACCGCCACGTAGTTGGCGTTGCCCTGGACCATATGGCTGATGGGCTCGGCCAGGTAGAAGGTAAAGACCAGAATCGCCGGCACCAGCATGATGGCGTACTGGGTCTTGATGCCGGGGGGAATCTGCCGCACCAGCGCGAATTTGCGGCTGAGCACCTTGAGGATGTAGGGGATCGCCCCGGCTTTGAGCAGGATCGTCAGCGCGCCGCTAAGGAGCATCGCCCGATCGTGCAGCCGCGTTCCGATGGTCAAGGCCAGCAGTCCCAGGGTCAGGGAGTTGAGCGCGTACCAGAAAAGCAGCCGATAGAGCCGCGTGGTAAAAAGCGCCGTAATCAGCGTCGCAAGGAAAACTCCAATCAGAAAATCGACCATCTCAGGCTCCCAACACGTAAAAGGTAATCAGCGACAAAAAGGCAAACACGATGGCGATCCCCAGTAGATTGGGGACCTTGAAAAGCCGCAGCTTGGCGGTATGGACCTCGATCAGCGCCACCGCCAGGGCCACGGCGAAGAGCTTGCCCAGGAAAACGAGCAGCGCCAGCGGCCAGGCCAACTCGGGCCCGAAGGGCAAAAAGAGCCCCGCGAAGAGGCTGGCGAAGATCACGAACTTGATCGACGCGGCGCTTTCGATCAGGGCCAGATAGACCCCTGTGATATCCAGGATCATCGCTTCGTGCACCATCGTCAGCTCCAGGTGGGTTTCGGGGTTGTCCACCGGAATCCGGCCGTTTTCGGCGATGAGGAGGATAAAAAAGCTGATGGCGGCAAAGAGGAAGCTGGCCATATGTTCCGCGGGGAAGTGCTCGGCCAGGTTGACCCCCGCCTGCCCCACGCCCAGGTCTCCGGCCATCATCGAGACGCTGAAGATCGTCAGCACCATTGCCGGTTCGACCAGGGCGGAGATGAAGGCTTCCCGGCTCGACCCCATCCCTCCGAAGCTGCTGGCACTGTCTAGCCCCAGCAGCATCAGGAAAAAGGTCGAAAGGGCCAGCAGCCCCGTGATGGTGAAGGCGTCGACGAAGCTGACGTAGTAAGCCCCCTTCACCGCCGGCGGGAGATAGAAAAGCACCACCAGCAGCGGCGAGAGGACCAGAAACGGGGCCACCCGGGTGATGGCGCTCGCTTCCCGGCTGACGATGCTCTCTTTGCGCAGCAGCTTGGCAAAATTCCGATACCCCTGCAGTATCGAAACGGGGCGTTTGTAGAGCAGCCACATCTTGATCCCTTTGATGAAAGAAAGCAGCAGCGGAGCCACCAGCAGCATCAGGACGATCGTCAGGAAATAGAGCAGTAGCGCACTCATCGTCTCTCTCCGATAATCAGGACTTTGATGGAGATGATCATCACCACCGACTCCAGGGCGAAAGTGGCCCAGCTGAACTGATGGGCGAAGATCCGGTAGCTGAAAAGCACCAGCAGCATCAGGTTGAAGATCATCGCCGCGTAACGGGTCTGCTCGAAGTGAGCCAGGCGGTAGACCCAGTAGCTCACCCAGTTGGCCAGCCGGGCCGTCCCGTCATAGAGAGAACGCTCGAAGAGGGGTTTGACGTGCACCGCATAGTGGGAGGGGGTCAGCGCCTTCTCCTCCGCGTCCGCGTGCCCTTCGTGCCAGTGCTCCTCGGGGCGGTAGAGCCAGTTGAAAAAACGGCGGATCGGCCCGGCGAAACCGGTGGCCGAATACTGGGTGCGCGCCCCCGTGCGGTAGCCGCAGGCCCAGGTGCGGTGCAGCCGCTCTTTGACCCCCAAGGCCCGGTAGGCCCAGACCAGCAGCCC
>JALWKO010000057.1:32811-40643 GCA_027081405.1 Campylobacteraceae bacterium
ATATGGAAGATTTAGCCAGAAACCCTCAGAAAGTCAAAAACTTCTTTCAGGCAGAATCGGTGAGGTATGCAGCATGACTTTGAGTCTGTTTTTTAGTGCCGTAATAAAGGGGAAGATCGCATCGTAAGCCGGGACGCTCCCCAGGGCCACCAGCGCCCGGTCAAAGAGCCGAATATAGGCGGGCGCGAAGAGCATCAGAGAGAGGACCACCCCCGCCATGGCCAACATCCCCAGGCGCATGAGCGCGTTGACCTCTTTGGCGTGTTTGGCGTTGGCGCTGCGGTGCAATCCCAGGAAGGTGATGCCGTAGGCTTTGACGAAGCAGGCGATGGCCAGCCCTCCGGTAAGCGCCAGAGCGAAGATCGCAAACGGGATCGCCAGTTTGAGCGACATGTTGGTGATGGTGTTGGAGCTCAGCAGGGATTGGAAGATCATCCATTCGCTCAAAAAGCCGTTCGTCGGCGGCAGGGCCGAGATGGAGACCGAAGCCAGCAAAAAGGTCCAGGCGGTGATCGGCATCGCTTTCATGAGCCCCCCGTAGGCTTCGATGTTTTTGGTATGGGTCTCGTGCAGGACGCTCCCGGCTCCCATGAAGAGGAGCGATTTGAAGCTCATGTGGTTGAAGGTATGGAAAAGCGCCGCGATAAAGGCGAAGGAACTGAGGATCCCCAGCCCCAGCGTATCGAAGAT
This sequence comes from Campylobacteraceae bacterium, assembly GCA_027081405.1. Taxonomy (GTDB): domain Bacteria; phylum Campylobacterota; class Campylobacteria; order Campylobacterales; family Sulfurovaceae; genus Nitratifractor. The sequence goes on from JALWKO010000057.1 coordinate 33,502, forward strand.
CATCCCCATCCCGAAGCCGATGAGGATGATGCCGATGTTTTCGATGGAGTGGTTGGCCAGCAGCGCTTTGATGTCGTGTTCGCTCAGGGCGTAGAGGACCCCCACCAGAGAGCTGAGCGCTCCGATGACGAGCACCAGAATCCCCCACTCCAGCGGCCAGGGGTGCAGCACCTGCAGGAAAAAGCGGAACATCCCGTAGATTGCCACTTTGAGCATCACCCCGCTCATGAGCGCCGAGATGGGGCTGGGGGCCGCCGGATGGGCATAGGGAAGCCAGACATGCAGCGGCACCGCCCCGGCCTTGGAGAGAAAACCCAGAATCAGGAGGAAAAAGAGCAAGGAGGGGTAGGCGAAATGCTCTACAACCGAGCGCATCTGCGCAAAGTCCATCTCCAGATTCCCATCCGTGGCGATGAGGAAAAAGAGCAGCAAAAAGACGAAGCCGAAATGGGTCATAAAAAAGTAGAATCGCGCCGCGGGGATCGTCCCCTCCTCTTCGGGCTCGGTGAGGATCAGCTGCCAGCTGGTCAGACTCATCAGCTCCCAAAAGAGCAGAAAAGTCAGCCCGTTGGCCGCCGTCACCACCCCCAGCATCGAGAGAGCAAAGCCCCAGTAGTGGATCCGGTAATGGGCCTTGCGTGCAATATGGGGCAGATAGCCCCGGGAGTAGAAGAGATTGGGAAGCACCCCCAACAGGACCAAAAAGACAAAAAGGATCGACAGTGCATCGAACTGAAACACGAAAGGCATGAGCGACGACTCCAAAAAGAAAAATCACCCCGTTTCAAACGAACAAAGTGAAGAAAAACGGCAAAACGCAACAGTGAAACATCTTCGGAAATGCACCGGCAGCGCGGCGCGAAAGAGGGCTTGCCCGGCCTTGAGCCGAGTCGGGTAAGTCCTGATTTGGGGCGATTATACTCCGGAAAGCTTAGGATACGTTGATGGGGGATTCGAAAGCGGCCAGAAGCGCCTCATGCACCAATGCCTCCACCTCCTCCATCGTAATCCGGATCCCTTCGGCGGCCAGGGAGGTGGCGGTGACGCCGGCGAGATTGCAGGGGGCAACGCGGTTGTGGGCCTCCAGGTCCACGTCGACGTTGAGGGCGACACCGTGGAGACTGACGCCGTTTCGGTAGCGAAAGCCCAGCGACGCGATCTTGCGGTTCCCAACGTACCATCCGGGACGATTGGTGTCGTAACGGGCCTGGGGGAGCAAGTCGGCAAAAAGGGCGTCGTAGGCCCGCCGGACCATGCGATAAAAGACGGCGGGCTCCGGTGCCTGGAAGCAGAAGTAGGCCACCAGTTGTCCCGGGGAGTGGCAGGTGATCGATCCGCCCCGATCGGTAGGGATCGTCTCCACCGGCCAGCCGCCCGGATCGTCGCTGCCGACGGTGTAGCAGAGAGGATGGGAGCAGAAAATCAGATGGTTTTCCCCGTCACGACAGGCCGCGGCGTGGACTTCGTCCATTTTCGCTCTGGCGTCTTCATAGGGGATCAGACCCCAGCGGTGAAGGATCATCCGTTCACATTCGCAAGAACCCGCCGAATCGTTCGCTCGAGTTCTTTCAATTCGTTTTCGCAGATATCGTAGATGATTTCGGAGTCCAGATCGATATAGTGATGGGAGATGATCTCACGGGTGCGGACGATCTGACTCCAATAGTCGCGCGGTGCCGCCGTTTCCAAAAGATCGGGGGATCGTTTTGAGAGACTTTTGACGGCTTCTCCGATACTTTGCAAACGCATGGAGATGCTATCGAGTTTTTCCAGTCCCGCATCGTCCGCGAGAAAGTCGCTTGGACAATCGATCGCTTCGAACCGCTTTTCGATCAGCTCGACACTGTGGAGTATAAATTCCAGCAATTCTGCGACGTCCCGTCTATCCACGGATCATCTCCGCTTCGATGGAGCGCCGCAACGATGCTCGCAACCCCGGATGATCGTAGACGAGATCGACTTTTTCTCCCAGGCTTTTTTCGAGAAAATCCCAGAGCCCGGCGATCGTCCGGAAATTCCGTTTTTCCAGTTCGACGAACAGGTCGATATCGCTTTGGGACGTCGCTTCGCCCCGTGCTACGCTTCCAAAGAGTGCAATAGTGCGTACGCCGAACCGCTCTTGCAAGACTTTTCGATTTTCGCGGATTTGACGCAAGACTTCTTCTTTCCCCAACATACAAAAATTATATCACAGCCGCAAAAAGGCCTTCTCCAGCGATTCGCTGAATGTCGGGTGGGCCAGGATCGTCCGTTTGGCGGTGGCGGCGTCCATTTCGCCGGCCAGGGCCATGGCGACCGTGGCGATGAGCTCCTCGGCGCCCGGAGCGAAGATCTCGCCGCCGAGGATGAAGCCCTCCGCATCGGCGTAGACGATCATCATGCCGTCGGCCCCGTCGTGGGTCACGGCGAAGGGGAGTCCGCTCAGCGGCACGACGCTCTCAGTGTATTTCACTCCGCTTTTCTCCAAGTCCACTTTGCTTTTGCCGACGACGGCGTAGGAGCACGGCAGGGTGTGGATGAACTTGACCACATGCTCCAGATCGATCATTTCGGGCTTTTTGCCCAGGATCCGCCGCACCACATACAGCACCTCGGCCCGGGCCGCGTGGGCCAGCTGGAGCTTGCCGTTGCAGTCTCCGATGGCGTAGTGGTCCCCCAGCGTCGTCTCGAAGTGTTCGTCGGTGACAATCCCACGCTTGCCGATTTCGATCTCGGGAGTCTGCACGGCGTCGGTGACCGCGCGGCGCCCCGTCGCCACCAGAAGCGTCGGGACGTAGTGCTCCGAATTGTCGGTATAGACAATGTGCACGCCCCGTTTCGTAGTTTTGGCGCTGCGGATTTCCTTGTTGGGCGTCAGGGTGACGCCCAGGCTCTCCATATGCTTTTTCAGATTCGCCGAAACCATCGGATGGGCGTTGCGCAGCAGCGTGTCGTGTCGCCAGACCAGCTCCGTCTCCACCCCGACGCTCGCGAAGAAACTCGCCATCTCCAGTCCGATGGCTCCGTCGCCGTAGACGGCGATCTTTTCGGGCAACGCCTTCAGATTGAGCACTTCGTCGCTGGTGATCACCCCTTCGCCGTCATAGGCGATCCCCTCGGGGATGAAGGGGCGCGATCCGGTGCCGAGGATCACGTAACGTGCCGTCAGTTTTTTCCCTTCGGCTTCCACGGTATGGGGGGCGACGAGTTTCCCCTCCCCCTTGACGATATCGACCTTGGCGCACTGTTTGGTGATGGCCGCCGTCGCCCGTGAGAGCAGTGCCTCTTTCTCTTCGTTGAGTTTCGCCATCTCCAGGGCGATCGAGCCGGAGAAATGGTCTTTTTTCGCCTTGCGGACCGTCTCGGCGGCCTCCAGGTACATCTTGGAGGGGATGCAGCCGTTGTGGAGGCAGGTGCCTCCCAGATGCTCGGGATTTTTTTCGACCAAGGCGCACTTGAGCCCCGCTTTGGAGGCCACCACGGCTCCGGCGTAGTTGAGCCCGCCGCCGAGGAAGAGGATGTCGTAGTCATAGTCCATCGCGCACTCCTTTTCCACCAATTAGTTGGTCATTCGCTTACGCTGTCATTTTGCGCAAGCGCAGTCATTTAAGGCGATTAAAGGGGAACGGACTCCTCTGATAAAACTATCTGATCGGTACAGTTCCGAACCCGTTTACATGGCTACCTATCTCATTTCGCCAGCGCCGCCATCGCCTTGACCAGGGCGCTGGGGTGGTGGGCTCCGATGTAGACCGGCGGCGGGGTTTTGCCGCAATCGAAGAGTCCGTAGACCGCTTCCATTGCCGTGCGGACCGAATACTCCACCGTGAAGACGCAGTCGTCCTCCACCTCGGCGAACTGCCCCAGGAAAGCGAAGTTTTCGCAAGTTTCGGGCAGCACCCGGGGGCGGTCCCCGGCCGATCGGGGCATGAAGAGGCTGTCGATGAAGGGCATGGCGACCGGGATGGCGTTGACGAGGCGGTCGCTGTGCATGATCGGCTCCATGAACTCTTCGACCTTCAGGTGGTACCAGAGCTCCTCGAGGATCTCCCGCCCGGTGCACGCACTCATGGGTTTTTTGACTTTGTTTCCGATCCGATCGGGGTAGAGGCCGTAGCCCCAGAAGACCGTCGTATCCTTGGGCTGGTTGGGGAAATGGGGCTGCCGGGCGATGACGATGGAGAGGAGCCAGTTGGACTCGGTCATCGTCACCAGACCGCCAGTGCCGTGGGTGTTGCCGGTGAAGTCCTCCATATAGTCGAGGAAGGTCCAGTCCTGCATCGTCACGGTGAAGGAGTACCATTTGCTCCGATCCACGTCCCCGCAGAAGACCTCCGGGTTTCCGAAGGAGGGATCCTTGGCGGCGACTTTCCGCCAGAGCTGCCAGGCGCTTGCATCCTCCACCCCTTTGAGGACGGGGGCATGATCCAGGTCTCCTTCGTCGGCGGCGTCGACGATGGAGCCGTTGGTGAGGAAGCAGTAGGCGTGCTCCCCCAGAGCAATGCGCTCCTGCTCCCCGCCTTTGCGGCGAACGAGGAGCTCCGAGGCCCGTTTACCCGTCCCCTCACCCGAGAAGTCGATGTCGATTACCTGGGTATCGAGGGCGAAGCGTACCCCCCGATCCTTCAGGAGGCGCTGCAGGGGAAGCACAACCGAATGGTACTGGTTGTATTTGGTCCGCAAAATCCCCTCCAGATGCTTCATCCCCGGCATCAGGTGCATGAAACGCAGCATATAGCGGCGCAACTCCATCAGGGAGCTCCACTTCTGGAAAGCGAACATTGAGGTAAAAAGGAGCCAGAAGTTGCTCCGGAAAAACTCCCCGGTGAACCACTCTTCGATCTTGAGCCCGTCCAGGCGGCTCTCGGGGGTGAACAGAAGCCGGCTCATCAGGAGCTGATCTTTCATCCCCACTCCGTAGGAGCTCAGATCGACCTTTTTTCCGTTGCGCAGCAGCCGGGCCTGGGCGTGGGAGACGAAGCGGTTGTTGAACTCTTTGGACTCCTCGGTGACGCTCACTTCGGGGTCTTCCAGGGAGGGGACGTTATCCAGGAGACTCCAGTAGCAGCGGTAGTGCTCCTCGTGCATCCGGCCGCCCCGGATCAAAAAACCACGCTCGGGGTCCCCCGAACCGTCCAAGGCGCCTCCGGTGACGTCGCGCTGCTCGTAGATCGTGATCTTCTCAGGTGTAACTCCCGCATCTTCGATCAGGTAATAGGCCGCCGCCAGGGAGGCGATCCCGCTGCCGATCAGATGGACCTCGGTCTCTTCGGTCGCTTTGGCTTTTTTGTGGTGGTGCATGGGGTCTCCTTTTGGTTTAGTGGATCAATACCGAGAGCTTGCGCTGAACCTCGTGAAGTGTCGCCTCGTCGATTCGGCAGATCAATGCGGCGTTGCGGACCGTGAAATCGAGACTCTTGACCTGGTCGGCGAGGATGACGCCGTGGATGGGAAGTGCGGGATCGAGCTTCACTTCAAAGGGGTAGCCTTTGACTTTGGAAGTGATCGGCAGAGCGATACACAAGGAGGTCTTTTCGTTGTAGGCTTTGGGAGAGAGGATCAAAGCGGGGCGGGGGCCTCGTTGCTCATGCCCGGCTTGGGGATTGAAATCGAGCCAGACGAGATCGCCCCGATCCGGGACATAGTCTCTACCAGATCTCATGGCCGACGGCTTCGCCCGTATCGATCTCCCGATGGAGGTTTTCCGGGGTGATTTGTTCCAGCAATTGCGACAAATCCTCTTCCCTTCGCGGGGTCAGGATCAATTTTCCCTCTTCGATTTGTACGTCGAGCTTGGTATCGTCCTTGACCGCCAGGGATTTGGCGATCTCTTTGGGGAGTCGGATCGCCAGGGAGTTTCCCCACTTTTTGATCGCTATTGTCATTGTGTGCTCCTTGTGTATCTACATAATGATACGTCACCGCGGCCCTTTTGTCAAGTTTTGAAAAGGGTCTTCTCTTTCGCCAGCTCCTTGAGGGTCTGCATGAATTGCGCCCCCTGCCATCCGTTGACGATCCGGTGATCGAGGGTGAGGGTGACGGAGATTTTGCCCTCGATTTCGCTGCCGATGGCGGCGATGCCGCAATCTCGGGCATTGATCATGGCATCGAAACGCTCGATCCCGGTCATCCCCAGATTGCTGATGGCGAAGGTGGAGCCTTTCAGGTCCCCGGGGGTCACCCGACCCGCTTTTACTTTTTCTTTCATCGCCGCCAGCTCGTCGGCGATCTGTGCGACGCTTTTGCGGTTGAGGTCCCGGAAGACCGGCATGTAGAGGGCTTCACCGTCGGCCATGGCCAGGGCGATCGAGGCATTGGGCCACAGCTGGAAAGCGTCGCCGCTCAATGTTTTTCGGAAATCCTCGTGGCGCATCATCGCTTCACTAAAGAGTTTGAGCAGCCAGACGGTGAGGGTGTAGCGCTCGCTCTCGTGGGTTTTGAGCAGCGTCGCGTCGATGGCGTCGTAGATGTGGTAGACCGGCTTTTGCTGTGCCTGGGTGACGGTGGCGATGATCGCTTTGCGCATGGGGCTGAGCGGCTCGGGTTTGGGGATCTCGTGTTCGGCGATGTAGGCGAGAATCTCCTTTTCGCTATGCTTTTTGCCTACCGGGAAAAGCTCGGGAGAGAGCCCGTATTCGTGCAGTAGCTTCAGAGCCTTGGGGGTGAAGTAGCGGCGGTAGTAGTAGCGTTTCACATCGGCTTCGTGGGCCGGCGTGGGGAGCTTGCTCTCTTCTTGAAGCGCCTCGATATCGAGGCCGTATTTGGCTGCCAGAGCACGGGCCTTCGGTGAAGCGACGCCGGTCGCTTCACCCGGATTTTGGATTTTGGATGTTGGATGTTGGATTGAGGGTGAAGTTTCGTTGAGACCGAGGATTTGGTCGAGGATGGAGGTTTCGTCGTTTGTCGTTTGAATGGCGCGCTGCGCCTCTTTGTCGTTTGATTTTTTGCTTTTTACAGATTTTTCTTTCGGTTCCTCATTCCTCGTTCCTAATTCCTCATTCAGAGCCCCAGTCTTCGCCTTCGGTTCCTCATTCGAAGCCACTGGCTTCGCCCGCTCTTCCGACTGCCGACTGCCGACTGCCGACTGCGCACTTGAAGCCGCAGGCTTCGCCTTCGGTTCCTCATTCCTCGTTCCTAATTCCTCATTCAGAGCCCCAGTCTTC
>JALWKO010000058.1 GCA_027081405.1 Campylobacteraceae bacterium
GTTTCAGCGTCAAAGACACCGGAATCGGGATCAGTCCCGAACAACAAGAACACATCTTCCAGGCATTCGCCCAGGCCGATGCCAGCACGACCCGAAAATTCGGCGGGACCGGACTGGGGTTGGCGATCACCAGCAGCATGGTCGAGCGGATGGGCGGTAAACTGGAGCTCGAAAGCGAGGTGGGCAAAGGATCGGAGTTTTATTTTACGCTCCGTTTTGAAAAAGCCTCCCAAAATAACGAGTACATAGGGCTCTATCCCGGACTACGCGTCGGATTTTTCCGCCCTGCCGACGAAACGCCCAAAGCGACCGAACGGAACCTGGCACGCTACATCGAAGCGCTCGGAGGGAAGCTGGAAGTCTACAGCCAGATCGATCGGGAGATCATCAACGGCTTTCATATGCTCTTTTTGGATCACTCGATTCAGGCGGTGCGCGAACATATCGACTATTTCACCGACTTGACCGACAAAATCGCCGTATTGCTCCATATCGGCTATGCCGATGACGCCAAAATCCTTGAACGGAAGGTTTCGGCGATCGTATACAAACCGATCAATATCGTCAAAATCGCCCGTGCAGTTGAAAAATGTTTCCCCGCACCGAAGCAGGCTCCCCAAACCCGGGAGATGCGCCGCGAAGAGATCGCTAGCGAAGATTTTAGCGATCTAAAAGTCCTCATCGCGGAAGACAATCCGATCAACCAAAAATTGATCCTCGAAGTGTTTCGACGTTTGGGGGTCGATGCGGACATGGCCGAAAACGGGCAAAAAGCTCTGGAAATGTATCGGGCCAACGGTGGCACGTACGATTTGATCTTCATGGATATTCAGATGCCGGTCATGGGTGGGATCGACGCGACCAAGGAGATTGTGGATTGGGAACGGCAACAGCAGATCGAACACACTCCCATCATCGCATTGACGGCCAACGCTCTGCAGGGGGATCGGGAGAAATATCTCGCCGCGGGGATGGATGATTATCTCTCCAAACCGCTCGCACTGGAAAAATTGATCGAAATTCTCAACAAATATGCCAGCAAACGTCGTTCTACCGAAGCGGTCGCCGAAGTGGTGGAAAGAGAGTCGTCCCAAAGTACGATGCCCAAATCCAAGGTGGTAAAAGTAAGTACCGATACCGATGCAAGTGCTCAAAACCAAAAACCCAAGCGCGTTTTGCTTTTCAACAAAAGCCCCTTGATTTCGCATATTCACAAAAACATGCTGCTCAAAAACGGGTATTCGATCGACACGGTGGCGAATATCCGAGAATTTCTCGAAAAAATCGATACGGAGGGGGAAGAGTACTCTGCTGTGATCGTCGATGCTGCGTTGATCGGTGAAGACTACTGTTTCTATCTGACGACGCTCATGGAGATGGGAATCAGCGTAATGGTGCGCAAAGGGGAAAACGAACAATTCGTCTGTCAAGACGATGCGATCCCGACCTACAATTCTCTCGAAGAGCTCAAAAAATTGCTTCCTTCCGCCTGAAGGCGGAAACCTTAGACGAACATTAACCCTCGATTAAACACTTTCCAGTAGACTGTTTTTCAATTCCGGGACACACACATGTTCCCAACATCGTATTTCACATAGGAGCGAGGCGTGCATACCATCGAATCGATCAAACGGGAGATCCGCAAAGTCGTCGTCGGCCAGGAGAAAATGGTCGAAGCGCTGTTGGCGGGGCTGCTGACCCGGGGCCACATTCTGCTGGAGGGGGTTCCCGGCCTGGCCAAGACCACCACGGTCAACGCCCTGGCCAAAACCCTGGGGCTGACCTTCAAACGGGTCCAGTTCACTCCCGATCTGCTCCCCAGCGACATCATCGGGACCGAGATCTACGATCCGACCACCAATACCTTCAAGATCAAGAAAGGGCCCGTATTCACCAACCTTCTGCTGGCCGACGAGATCAACCGGGCCCCGGCGAAAGTCCAGTCGGCGCTGCTGGAGGTGATGCAGGAGCGCCAGGTGACCATCGGGGACGAGACCTTCAAGATCGCCCTCCCTTTCCTGGTCATGGCGACCCAGAACCCGGTGGAGCAGGAGGGGGCCTACGAGCTTCCCGAAGCGCAGCTGGACCGCTTCATGATGAAAGTGGTCGTGGGGTACAACACCCGGGAAGAGGAGCTGGAGATCGCCCGCCGGGTCGCCAACAACGCCTTTGGCCGGATCGAGCAGGTGGCCACCGTGGAGGATCTGGATCGTGCACGTCAGGAGGCGATGGCGGTCCATATCGACGAAGAGGTGGAAAAATACATCGTCGAACTGGTGTTCGCCACCCGGGAACCCGAAAAATACGGCCTGGAGAAGATCCGCCCCTACATCGAATACGGCGCATCACCCCGGGCCAGCATCGACCTCTACAAAGCCAGCCGCGCCATCGCCTACCTCAAGGGGCAGGACTTTGTCTCTCCCGTCGAGATCGCCTATATCGCCAAAGAGGTGCTTCGGCACCGGATCATCCTCAGCTACGAGGCCCAGGCCGAGGAGATCAGCCAGGATTGGATCATCGAGCAGGTTTTGGCGGCGGTGCCGATCCCGTAGATCGGAACTGTCGAGTGAGGAATGAGGAGTGAAGAGTTGCGGATTGCGTTTCTACGAAACGCCTTTCCTTTTGTAAGAAAAAAAGAATGGGCAGTTGTATGAAAAATAAAATGTTTTTCGAAAAAAACCTTACCGAAATTCTTCACTCTTCACTCTTTACGCTTCACTATGTTTTCCAAAGGAAAACGCGATGAACATCGTCGCCAAAAAGATCGCCCTCAAGACCCGCAAACAGGTCTTCGGGGAGATGCTGGGCAACAACGCCTCCCTCTTTCAGGGGGAGGGGTTCGAGTTTGCCGAACTGCGGGAATACGCCTACGGCGACGACGTGCGCAAGATCGACTGGAAAACCACCGCCAAACTCCGCCGCCCCTACGTCAAAATCTACCACGAGGAACGGGAGCTCAACGTGGTGGTCTCGACGATGCTCAACGGCGCCACCTGGTTCGGGACCCGGCGTCCCAAGTACGAATACATGGCCGAACTGGTGGCGATCCTGGGCTTTTCGGCGGTGAAAAACAGCGACCTCTTTTCCCACCTGATCTACGCCGATCGTTTGTATCGCTACAGCAAACCGTCCAAAAAGACCTTCGCCGTCCACCGGGAGCTGGAGGAGGTACTCGCTTTCGATCCGCTGGGGAAAGAGGCCGATTTCGCCGGCTGGAGCGACACCCTCTACCGCCGGATCAAAAAGAAGGCGCTGATGTTTCTCATTTCCGATTTCGTCGGAGAGGTGGATCTGCGTCTGCTCAGCCGCAAGCACGATCTTTTCGCCGTCATCGTCCGGGATCGTTTCGAGGACGACCCCCGTTCCCTGGGCTATCTGCGCCTGGTCGATCCCGAGACCGGCGAGAGTTTCGAAGGGGAGGTGGGGGCCCGGGCGATGGGGGCCTACAAAAAGGCGCTCATCGCCAACGACCGGAAGCTCTACCGCCATTTCCGCCAAAACGGGATTCGCTACGTCAAACTCTACACCGACGAGGAGCCCTTTGCCAAACTGATCCGGAGGATGCGATGAACCCGGCCAAACTCCCCCCGATCCGGGATATCAAACCGCCGGTACAGATCCCCGATATGAGCGTCTACCTCTTCTGGGGACTGGTCATCGGCGCTACGGTGCTTGTGGCGGCGCTCCTTGTTTTCCTGGTCCGCAAGCTCCTGGCACACCGGAGCAGAAACCGGGAAAAGGAGTATCTCGAGGCGCTCCACCGCATCGACTGGAGCGACCCCAAGAAGGCCGCCTACGCCGCCACCAAATACGGGCGGCTCCTGGCCACCGACGAACGGCGCAAAGAACTTTTCGAACAGCTGCTGCCGCTGCTGGAGCGCTACAAATATCGCAAAGAGGTCACTCCGGTAGACGAGGAGACCCTCCGGAGATTCGAACTGTTCAGGAACGTTTGCGATGAGTCCGTTTAGTTTCGAGTATCCCTGGGTATTCGCCTTCGCGGTCCTGTTTTGGATCTGCGGCCGCTACTGTCCGGCCCGGACGATGGCGATCTTTTTTCCCCACGTCCATTCGCTCCTGCGCCTGCACGCCAAAAAAAGCCGCCTGCAGGAGATCCTCAAATGGATCGGGATCCTGGGGCTTCTGACGGCGCTGGCCTCTCCGGTGGTGACCGACGAATACAAGGACATCAAAAAACACGGCCGGGACATCATGCTGATCATCGACAGCAGCGATTCGATGCGCCAGCGGGGCTTCGATCCCGCCGATCCCCTCAAAAGCAAATTCGACGTGGTCAAAGAGGTGGTCAAAGACTTCATCGCCCGGCGTAGCGACGACCGCATCGGTCTGATCAATTTCGCCAGCGTCGCGTTTGTCGCCTCGCCGCTGACGTTCGAAAAAGACTTCCTGCGCAAGATCGTCGACATGCAGCAGCTGGGGATCGCCGGCAAACGGACTGCCATCAACGACGCATTGTTGCAGACCTACAACATTTTGAGCAAAAGCGACGCCAAAAGCAAGATCGCCATTTTGCTCACCGACGGGATCGAGAACGCCAGCCGGATCGGCACCGACGAGATCCTCCGTCTCATCGCCGACAGCGACGTGAAACTCTATACGATCGGAATCGGCAGTTACCGGGATTTCGACGCGGGGTATCTGCAGGCGCTCGCCAAAGCGGGACACGGCAAATTCTACGCCGCCGCCGATCGCAACGCCCTGGTACGGATCTACGCCGACATCGACCGGCTCGAGACGAGCAAGATCAAATCCAAAACGATCGTCCGCAAGCGTTACTACTACATCTACCCCCTTTTCGTGGCGATCATGGCGCTGCTGTTTTTCATCTATCTGCGCTCCTCGAAGGAGGTGGAGTGATGCATTTTGTCTATCCGCAGTTTTTCTGGGTGATGATCGTTCCGTTCGCGGTCTTTGTCTTTCTGGTGGTCACCAACAAAGAAAACGTGGCACGGATTTTCGACGAGCGGGTGCTGCAGCGGCTGCGTGCCGACAGTGAGACACTCCCCAATTCACTCCGCAATCTGGTCCTTTTCGCGGCGGTTTTCCTGATGATCGTCGCCTTGGCCCGTCCGATGATCCCCCAGGGGGAGAAGCAGGTGGCGCTCAAAGGGTTGCATGCGGTGGTGGCGCTGGATATCTCCGGTTCGATGCGCAGCCGGGACGTCTATCCCGACCGGCTCCAGTTCGCCAAAACCAAGATCAAAGAACTCCTTGATGCCATGCCCACCGACGAGATCGCTCTGAGTGCCTTTGCCCACAACGCCTTTGTACTGGCGCCGTTTACCAGTGACAAGGCGACCCTCAAGCAGATCGTCGATGGGGTGGACGAGAACTACATCAACCTGGCCTCCACCGACTTTTCGGCGATGGCCGAACTGGCGGGGCGGCTCCTGGCGGACAAAAAAGAGAAGATCCTGATCCTTTTCACCGACGGGGGAGAACCCGAAGACCTCCAGGGGCTCGCCAAGACACTCAAAGAACAGGGGATCACCCTCTATGCCGTACTGGTGGGGAGTGCCAAAGGTGCTCCGGTCCTGGACGAGCGGGGACGCCCCATGCACAAGCGTGACGGTACCATCGCCATCACCCGCCGCAACGACATGCTCCTGCAGATCGCCAGACAGACGGGAGGCGAAGGGGTCGTCGCCGCCAACGGTTCGGAAGACATGAAAGCGCTGGCGGATACGATCCATCATCATTTCTCCGCACAAGCGGGAGGGGTGGTGACGATCCGGGAGCAGGTGGAGCTCTTTTACTATCCCCTGGCCGCGGCGGCCTTGCTGCTGTTGATGGGATTGAGCTCCATGCCCCGCAGCGGGCAGCGTTTCGGATTCCAGAGGGGGCGACGATGAGAAAAATCCTGTTGCTTGGAATCGTCCTTTCGGTCTGGGCCGTGGCCGGACTGGGCGATTTCCGGATCATCCGGCAAGCCCAGAAAGCCTATGCCGCGGGAGACTACAACCGCAGCGCCCGACTCCTGCGCCGGCTCGATCGTCCCGCCCCGGCACTCCACTACGACCTGGGCAACGCCTACTACAAGGCCGGAGACTATGCCCGGGCGATCACCCAGTACCGACGGGCCAAAGGGGAGGGGGTGGACGAACACGCCCGCCTCCACAATCTGGGCAACGCCTATTTCAAAAGCGGAGCGCTCCGCAAGGCGATCGTCGCCTACGAGGCGGCCCTCAGGATCCGCGACGACGCCGATACCCGCTACAATCTGGCCCTGGCCAAAAAACTCCTCGAGCAAAAAAAGCGCCGCCAACGGCAAAAGCGTCAACATAACAAAAAACAAAACAAGAAACAAAACAAGAAAAAGCAACACCAAAAGCGCCAAAATTCGGCCTCGAAGCAGCAAAAAGGCCAACAGAACAAGCGGCAGCAAAGCGGATCCAAAGGGCAAAACAATCCAAAGCAGGGAAAACAATCCAAAAACAATCCCAAACAGGGTTCCACGCAGCGCCGGGGATCCCAGGGGCAGGGGGGACAGCAACCCCCGCCGACGCCGGGAACCCAGGGACCGCAAAAGCCGGAGCCAAACGGCAAACGCTCCACTCCTCCCGGTGGAGCCGAACGGAAAAAACTGGGCAAAGGGGAAGCCAAGCTTCCTCAGCCCAAACAGGGCAAAGGGCCCAAAGAGCGCCCCAAACCCGAATCCACGGGGGTCCAAAAGCAACCGCGGCAGGCTCAAAAAACCGCGACGGCGGCAGCCGGTACCGGGGAGGGAGAGCGCCGCTCCGGTGCCGCCGCCCAGGTGGGGCGTCTGCGCTCCGTCCAGGCGCGGCAACTGCGCCGACTGATGAAAAAGATGGGATCGGAAAAAATGCCCACCCTGATGTATCGGGCGGTCAAAGGGAAACGGCGCCCGGTCGATGTGCCGGTAAACCCGTGGTAAGGGATCGAAGATGCAAGACAGAAGGATCGAAGCGATGGTGAAATTGTGGATCACGATGGTACTGTTTGCCGCCACGGCTCTGGTGGCCGGGAACGTACGGGTGCAGGTGAGCTCCACCCGCGTCGCTCCGGGAGAGAGTGTGACGGTCAAGTTGATCGCCGACGGCAAGAAGGTCCGCTTCCCCCAAATCCGGGCGGTCGGACCGTACCCGGTGGAGAATCTCCGCACCCTGGCCAAGCAGGAGATGCGCTTCGAAAACGGCCACATGAGTACCAAAAGCCGCAAAATCCTCCGATTTGTCTTCTACCCCGAGAAGACCGTGACCCTCCCGTCCTGGAAGGTGACGGTGGACGGCCGGATCCTCGCCACCAAGCCCACCACGATCCGGGTCGATCCCCGCGCCGCCGCCTCGGGGGGATTCGCGGTGCGGATGCACCTGGACAAAAAAGAACTCTTCCTGGGGGAACCCGCCACGCTGACCATCGACGTGGACGAACCCCGGAACGGACCGGTGAGCCGGATCGAGTTCAATCCGCCGCCGTTCAAGGATTTCTTCGTCCGCCCTATCGGGACCGAACGGGTCTCGCAGCGGGGCAGCGTGACGGTGCATGAGCTGCACTACCTGCTGATCCCCAAAAAGGTGGGCCGGCTCCGGATCGAACCGGCGCGGATCCGGGTGGGGATCCGGGACATGAATGCTCCGAGCGATCCTTTTGGGATCTTCGGGGCGCCGCTCAAATGGCACGCCCTCCGCTCCGAGCCGATCACGATCCTGGTCAAACCGGTTCCCCCCGATACCGATCTGGTGGGGCGGTTTAGTCTCAAGGCCACGGTCGATCACAAAACGGTCAAAGCCAACCAGCCGGTCAACTACACCCTCACGATTCGGGGAGAGGGGAGCGTGGAGGATCTGGTCGATCCCCGCTTCGACATTCCCGGCGTGACGGTCTACGCCGACGATCCGAAGGTGCGTTCGACGGTCCGGGGCGGGACGCTGCACAGCGTCTACACCAAGCACTACGCCTTCCTCTCCGATCGGGATTTCACGATCCCGCCGGTGACGCTGCGGGTGTTTGACCCCAAAACCGGCAAAAGCCGCACCCTCTCCACCCCCGCGATCGCGATCCACGTCACCGGCGGTGCCGCTTCGGGTGCCCGGGCCGCTCCGCCCGCCGCCGCGAAGCCGTCCGCTTCCTCCCGAGAGGCGGCCTCCCCCGGTGCGAAAAAGCGATCGACCGAGGGGAACGCTTCGATCCTGGAGGATCGGGGATATCTGGCCTCCGCGGCCAAAGAGCGGACACAACGGCGGCATACGATGGAGCTGATCGGGGCGTTCCTGGCCGGGATGGGGCTGATGGGGCTGCTTGCGTTGCTGTGGAGTCGCCGTCCGAAGCGCCCGCGCCGTCGTACCGGCGTATTGAAGCGCCATTACGGTACCGAAGAGGCGCTGCGGATCCTCTACCCCCACATCAACGAAGATCCCACCGTGGAGCGGGTGGTCCGTCAGCTCCTGGCGATCAAGAAAGGTCAGAAGAAGCGGATCGACCGCAACGCCCTGGATGCCCTGGTTTCCCGATACGATTCTACGCAGTAGGAGAAAAAACAAAACCGCTGCGGAAATCTTCGGGCGGATTGTACGGAGGAAAAAGCTTAAAGGATCCCGACGCAGTCGCGCACGATGGCCATTTTCTCTTCGGCGATCGCGCGGGCTTTGGCCGCTCCCGCTTCGAGGATGTCGTAGACCTCGTTTTCGTGGGCGAGATAGTAGGCCCGTTTCTCCCGGGCCGGGGCGAAATGCTCCCAGATCAGGGATTTGAGATATTTCTTGAACGCTCCGTACCCTTCCTTTCCGCTGCGATAGCGTTCGGCAAGTTCGGCTTTGCCCTCTTCGTCGAGGAAGAGCGAGCATAGGGCGTAGACGTTGCAGGTCTCCGGATCGAGGGGTTCCCCCAAGGGAGTGGAGTCGGTGACGATTTTGTTGCACCGTTTCTGGAGGTCCTTTTCGTCCATGAAAATTTCGATGGTGTTTTTGTAGCTTTTGGACATTTTCGCCCCGTCGATCCCCGGGACCACCGCGACGCTCTCCTCCACGAGGGCTTCGGGGATCGTGAAGATCTCCCCGTGTTCGTTGTTGAATTTGATTGCGATGTCCCGGGTCATCTCCAGATGCTGGATCTGGTCCTTGCCCACCGGGACTTTCTCGGCGTCGTAGAGGAGGATGTCGGCGGCCATGAGGACCGGATAGCTAAACAGCGCGTGCGACGGCGCGATCCCCTTGGCGACCTTGTCCTTGTAGCTGTGGGCCCGCTCCAGGAGTCCGACGGGGGTGTAGCGGGAGAGGACCCAGTAGAGCTCGAGGACCTCTTTGGCGTGGCTCTGGACCCAGAAAACGGTCTTTTCGGGGTCGATCCCCAGAGAGAGGAAATCGACCGCCACCTCGAAGGTGTTGCGTCGGAGTTCTTTGAGATCCGCTCCGCCGCTGAGGGCGTGGTAGTTGGCGATGAAGGCGAAGAGTTCGTGTTCCTCCTGGAGTTTGACCATCTGAGCGATGGCGCCGAAGTAGTTGCCGATATGGAGTTTCCCGGAAGGTTGGATCCCCGACAATACGCGCATCTGCAAATCCTCGATAGAAAGTTTGCGCAATTATAGCAGCACTCACGATACGGTTTCCGCTTCGCAAATGCTTCCCAGGACTTTCGTGTAGTTGCTCCAGATTGGGCTCGATTCGGGGAAATACTCCAGCACCGTCTCCACGTAGCGGTCGAAGGGGTTTTCGATGCGGGCCAACTCCCGGCGGCGGCGCCAGGGGAGGTCGTGGGTGGTCAGAACCGTAGTGAACGGCACGGGGAAGTCGGTGCCGAATAGGAGCTTGCCGTGGATTTGCTCCTGGGCCGCCAGGTGGGGGAGGGCGCGGGCCCGGACGGGGGTGAGGATGGCGGAGATGTCGGCGTAGAGGGTCTCGTGCTCCTTCAGCATCTTCAGGAGCCGGTGGTAGTGGGCGCCGAAGTGTTTCGGATTTTTCGAGAGGGCTTGGATCGGGTGACGGGGGGAGTACTCCAGCCCCACGTGGGCGGCGATGGTGGTCACTCCGGCCCGCAGCGGCCCCTCCAGCATCTCCAGCCCCTCGTTCTCGGGATGGGAGCGGACGCTGCTTTCGCTGCCGATGTGGACGATCAGCGGCAGCCCGAGATCGGCCAGTTTCCGGAAAAAGGGCTCGAAACGTTTCTCCCTCGTGTCGATCCCCCAGTAGTTCTGCAGAAATTTCACCCCCCGGCACCCCTCCTCGGCGTAGCGCTCCACCCGTTCCAGGGCGTCGGGGCGGAGGGGATTGACCGACATGAAGGGGACGATGCGATCGGGCGCCCGGCGGTAGAGGGCCAGGAGATCCTCGTTGGTGGCGCAGACGGTGGGGTCCCGGTGGAGCTCGTTTCCCTGTTCGTCCACTTTGGCGTCGACGCCGAAGAGGACCGCCTTCGCGAGATAGCGCGACTCTTCCAGGCGATGCAGCAGCGTGTCGCAGTAGGCCCGGTAGGGATCGGCGATGAGGGCGGCGGGGTCGGCCCCCAGCTTCCGGCCGAAAAAGCGGATCGCCAGGCGGTCGTAGAAACGGTCGAAACGGGCTCGTGAACTGAGCAGATGCATGTGGATATCGACGGTCTGCGTGGGATGTCCTTTTATACAATACTCATCAGTCATTCAATGGTCATTCGCTTCGCTGTCATTTGAAATTTGCCGTCTGCGATGCCTTCGGCATAGACGCAGCGTCGTGCGGAGTTACGAAGGCAAAGCAGTCTGCCTTTGTGTACGCTCCTCCTTTGCACGCTTGGCGTGCAGACATTGGAGAGAAGTGCCTCCTAAATGACCACAAATGACCTCAATTGACGTCGCGTCAGCGGCAAATGACTTCGATTGTTTGCCGATGGGTCTGGTGTGTCGACGGAACGCCGCTTTATGATCCGTCCGAAGGTGCTTTGAAGAACCGCTCAACGCGTCGGGTAAACTCCCGAACAGTGCCGTTATAGTAGCACGCTTCACCTATATGAATGTCGATGATGAAAGGGACCCAGAGGGCTTCGTCTTTGGGGAGGGCGCGGTCGGTGCCTTTGATTTCGACGGGGATCACCGGCACGTTAGAGCGCATCTTCGCCAGGTGGGCGAAGCCGCTTTTGAAAGGGCGCAGCTCACCCGGTTCGCCCCGGCTCCCTTCGGGGTAGATGATGAGGATCTCCCCCCGGTCCAGGGCTTCGGCCAGGGGATCGAGGGGGTGGTGTCCCCCTCTTTTTTTCACCCCTCGCCGCTCCAGCGGGAGGATCCCCACCAGCCGCTCGGAGACGAAGCGCCGCAAAGGCGTGGCGTAAAAGTAGTCCCGGGCCGCCACGGGCCGGACCCGCGGCAGCGTCGCGGCGGGGAAGAGGCTCATCAGCGCCAGGGTGTCCAGGTGGCTGTTGTGGTTGGCCACCAGGATCGCCGGCCCCCGGTGCGGCAGGCGCTCAATCCCTTCGGTGCGGATCCCGCCGAACAGGAGGAGCAGCGGGCGGACGATGAGGAGAAAAAAGAGGGTTTTGAGTCGCATCGCCGATCCTCAATAGAAAAGATAATAGACCCCGTGGAAAAAGAGGGGCGCCGTGTAGGTGAGGCTGTCGATCCGGTCCAGGATCCCGCCGTGCCCAGGGATGAGATCGCCACTGTCCTTGATCCCCACGTCCCGCTTGATCATCGAGACCACCAGATCCCCCACGAAGCCCGCCGTGGCGATCACCGCCCCCGCTGCCAGCGCCTGGGGCACCGAAAAGGGGGTCAGATAGCGCAGGGCCGCAGCGGTGAGGGTAGTGGCCGCCAGGGCCCCCAGGAACCCTTCGCGGGTCTTGCCGGGGCTGATGGCGGGGGCGATGGGCCGGCGCCCAAGGCTCTTGCCGAAGAGGTACTGATAGATGTCGTTGAGCTCGGTCAGCACCACCAGATAGAGGAGCATCTCCACGCCGCTGTGGCCCTGTACTTCAGGCAGCCCGTAGAGGAAGGCCAGGTGGCTGACGGAGAAGACGAAGAGCATCATCCCCCACTGCACCTTGCCGGTGGACTCCAGGAATCCCCGGGTCTGGCCCGTGAGGATCTGGCGGAAAGGCAGGAGCAGAAAGAGATAGACCGGGATCCAGATGATGAACATTCCGTACCATCCCTCGTAGGCCCACCAGTACTGCAGCGGGATCGCCAGATAGGCCCAGAAGATGATCCGCCGGTCCACCCGCCGGATGGGGATCATGGTGAAGTACTCCTTGACCGCCAGGTAGCTCACCAGGGCGAAGAGCCCCACCGCCCCGGCCCTGCCCGAGAGGATCAGGGCCAGAAAAAGCCCCGCCATCACCCACCAGGAGTGGATCCGCGCCCCCAGCTCCCGATAAGGCAGCCCGCTGCGCCGCCGCATGATCTTCAGGATCAGGGTCGCCAGAGAGAGCAGGGTCAGGATCAGCCCGCCCGTGAGCACCACCCGGTTCATCGCAGACCTCCCCGGACCCGGTTCCAGGCCGTGGGCAGGGTCAGCGCCGCTGCCAGGGAGAGGAGGGGATCGCCCCAGCCCGCGGGCAGGATCCCCAGGCCGCTGAGCAGGCCGAAGGTGCCCAGGACGAGGGCCCGGTCGCTTTTGCCCATGGG
>JALWKO010000059.1 GCA_027081405.1 Campylobacteraceae bacterium
CCGTGAGCATGATCGTGCACGGCTTCTGCAAAGAGGTCTTCAACCAACTCCCGATGGAATACGCCGTCGAGGCGAAAGCACTACTCAATTTGACTTTGGAAGGAAGCGTAGGATGAGCAACGTAATGATGGATATCAAAAACCTCCACGCCAAAATCGGCGCCAAGGAGATCCTCAAAGGGGTGAACCTTCAGCTCGAAGAGGGGAAAGTCCATGCGATCATGGGGCCCAACGGGGCGGGCAAATCGACCCTCTCCAAAGCGATCACCGGACACTACGACGTGGAGGTGACCGAAGGGGAGATCCTCTACAAAGGGCAGAATATCGTCGACTGGGAGCCCGAGGACCGGGCGCTGGAGGGGATCTTCCTCAGTTTCCAGAACCCGGTGGAGATCCCCGGCGTCAACAACGCCTATTTCCTCCGCACCGCCGTCAACGCCCGGCGCAAACATCTGGGGCTCCCCGAGCTCAATGCGGCGGAGTTTTTGCGGGAGATGAAAAAGCTCGTCGAAGAGCTGGGGATGAAGCCCGAGATGATCAACCGCTCCCTCAACGAGGGGTTCTCCGGCGGGGAGAAAAAACGGAACGAGATTCTGCAGATGATGATGCTCCAGCCCGACCTGATCATCCTGGACGAGATCGACTCGGGGCTGGACATCGACGCCCTGCGGGCCGTCAGCGAAGGGATCAACAAGATGAAAGACGGTAAGCGGAGCTTCCTGGTGATCACCCACTACAGCCGGATCCTCGACTATATCGAGCCCGACTACATCCACGTCCTCAAAGAGGGACGGATCATCAAAACCGCCGGAGCGGAGCTGGTCGCCGAGCTCGAAGAGAAGGGTTACGGCGCCATCGAGGAGGCGTGATGAGACCGGTACTGCTGGGGGAACTGACCCCCGAGGAGATTCTACAAGAGCTGGGGGCGGCTCCCACGAAGTCCCTGGCGGCCCGACGGCTGAGCGAACTCAAGCTCCCGACCCGTAAGAGCGAAGCCTATCGCTATTTCGATATCGAGCCGCTGATGGAGCACGATTGGGAGATCCTCCAGGCCCCCGCTGCAATCGGCGAAACCGAACGGCAGATCGTCATCACCGACGGTCGCGTGACGGCGCTGCCTTCGGGCGTGGAGGTGCAGGTGGGATGCAGCGACGCCATCGACATCGACGGGAACCATTTCGATCCCCTCTACTATCTGGGACATCTGCTCAGCCCCGAAGTGATCTCGATCCGCTTCAAACAGGATGCGAAGGTGACGCTGGTGCACCGTTTCACCCGGCCGGGGAGACTGCTGGCCTACCGGACGGCGCTCTACCTGGATGCCAACGTCCATGTGCAGATCGACGAGCGCTACGAAGGGGAAGAGGCCTGCGGGGCGTTGATCCTGGGAGGATACGACGCGTTCGTCGCCCGGGACGCGACGCTGACACTGATCAAGGACGAAACGCTCAAAGAGGGGGATTACACTCCGATCCTCTCCCACCGGATCAAGGTCGATTCCCAGGCGGCCTGCCGGCTCCATACCTTCGATTTCGGTGAGGGGGCAGGTCTGCAGCTCCTGCGCGCCGAACTGCACGAAAACGCCCGGATCGACGCCGATCATCTCCTCTACGCCACCGACCACGCCCGCAGAGGGACCGTCAGTCAGATCGTCCACATCGGCCAAAGCTCGGTGAGCGAACAACGGGCCAAAAACATCCTGGCCGACAAAGCCCGAGGGATTTTCGACGCGCTCATCAAGGTGGAGCATACCGGCAAATACGCCAAAGCCCATCAGAACTCCAAGGCGATCCTTCTGAATGACGGGGCTTATATGGCCAGCAAGCCCCAGTTGGAGATCTACATCGACGATCTGGAAGCGAGCCACGGCTCCACCACCGGGCAGCTGGACGAAGCGCAGCTTTTCTACCTGCGCAGCCGGGGCATCGCCAAAGAGGAAGCGCGCAAGATGCTGATCCTGGCCTTCGCCAACGAGCTGATCGACGCCATCGGCGACGAAACGCTGCGCGAACGGATCCACGCAAGCTTCGAGAACGCCTATTGGGGGGCGACCAACGTCACCTGCATGGAAACCTGCCACGGATGTGAGGATTTGGCCGCGGAGAGCGCGGCTAAATAGTGAGGAGTGAGGAGTGAAAAGTGAGGAGTTGCGGTTGGCGTCGCTTCGCAACGCTTTGTTCAAAAATTTCTAGTTACTAGTTTCTCGTTTCTAGTTACTCTAAAAAGGAGCGTCCATGTCGACGATCAAAGAGGTCCTGCAGCGGTACAAAGAGGATCTCGATCTTTTCGAAACCCCCAACGAGAAGTTCGAGTACATTTTCGATCTGGGCAAGCGCCATACGACGCTTCCCGCAGAGGAGAAAACTGACGAAACCTTCATCGAGGGGTGCGCTTCTCCCGCCTGGCTGGTGGGGGAGTGTCGCGACGGCAAGCTGATCCTCCGCGGGGAGGGGACCAGCGAGATGGCCAAAGGGATGCTCACGATGCTGCTGGACATCTTCAGCGACAAAACCCCCGACGATATCCTCAGTTTCGACCCCCGAGAGCTGGGGCGGTTGGGGATCGTCGAGCATCTCTCCCCGGTGCGACAGCAGAGTCTGGAGGCCTTTTTGAAAAAGGTCTACGACTATGCCCGCAAATGCAAGGAGCAGAGCTCATGAGTGGCGATCCGAGAGAAGTGACCCCCGAAGAATCCGAAAAGCGGCTGATCGAAGAGCTCAAAAAGATCTACGATCCGGAGATCCCCGTGGACATCTACAACCTGGGGCTGATCTACGACGTCCATTGCGAAAAGGATCCCGAGACCCGACTCAACCGCTGCAAAGTGGTCATGACGCTCACTTCCGCAACCTGCTCCATGTCCGAGGTGATCGTCGATCTGGTCCGTTCGATCCCTTCGCGGATCGAAGACGGTTCGATCGAGGAGGTGGACGTGGAGCTGGTTTTCGATCCGCCCTGGGATCAGTCGAAAATGAGTGACGAAGCGAAACTGCAGCTTGGGCTGTTGTGACGGACAGTCACGGAGGAAGCCGGCACCGCGAACCGACGTTCCGACTTTATACTATTTAATATCTAAGCGCCGTTAGGGTACAATCGATACAATCGTCTCGAGATTGTTTCCGAAAGGTCGCAGATGCGTATCGTTGCCCTTTTTCTCACTATTTTCGTATCTCTTTTCGCCGTCGACACCACCATCAAGATCGAAAAAGACGTCGACCAGCGGGTCCGCGTGGCGGTGGTCGACGCCTCTTCGTCGGTCCTTTCCAATCGCCGCAACGAAACCGGCAGAATCTTTCTGGACGACCTGAAAATCACCGGCCATTTCCTCCCCGACAAGGCGGTGCGAAACGGCAGCCTCGCATCGATTCCGATGGATCCGTCGCTGCGGAGTTTTCAGTACGTGATCGCTTACCGGTACACGGAGGAGGGGGGAGGTTCCGCCCTCAAAGTCACGGTGTTCAAAGGATCCGATTCGTCCGTGGTGATGGAGCGGAGTTATCGGGTCGCCCAGGCGATACGTTATCCGTTTCTGGTCCACAAGGCGGTGAGCGAACTCAATGCCAAGCTGGGATTCACCCCCGTGGACTGGATCAACCGCTATGTCCTTTTTGCCCGCTATACCGGGAAAAAATCGAGCGAAATCGGTATCGCCGACTATACCTTCCACTACGTCAAAACGATCATCCGGGGCGGCCTCAACCTCTTCCCCGTCTGGGGTGATCCAAATCAACGGAGCATCTACTACACCTCCTACGACGGGAAGCTCCCGACGCTCTACCGCCTCGATTTCGCCACCGGACGCCCGGAGAAGATCATGAGCTCTGAAGGGATGCTGGTGTGTTCGGACGTGAGCCGCGACGGCAAACGGCTCTTGCTGACCCGTGCTCCCCAGGGGCAGCCCGATATCTACGAGTACGACCGTACAAGCGGCACGCTCCGGCAGCTGACCACCTTCCGGGGGATCGACGTGGGGGGCAAATACGCCGACGGGGAGCAGAGCGTCGTCTTCGTCTCCAACCGTCTGGGATATCCCAATATTTTCAAAATGTCCCGCAGGGGAGGGGACGCCACCCAGCTGGTCTTTCACGGGCGCAACAACGACTCGTGCGACGCGTTCGACCGTCAGGTGGTCTACTCGAGTCGGGAAAACGGAGCGTTCGGTAAGGCGTTCAATCTCTATCTCACCACCACATCGGGGGATTTCGTCCGCCCCCTCACCGCCGGGGGGATCAACCAGTTTCCCCGCTTCTCTCCCGACGGAAACACCGTCTTGTACATCAAACGGACCCGGGAAGGGAATTTCGTCGGCTACATCGGCCTGAAAACCAACGTCACGATGCTGTTCCCCGTAGGGATCGAACGGCTCCAGTCGATCGACTGGTGATAAAGGAGGAGCGTGCATGTCCAAGCGTCTGTTGATCGCCATTGTCGCCGCCGGAGCGTTGTGGAGTACGGCGGGATATGCCTCCCAGGTGGAGCGTAACACCGCGATGATCTATTCACTCCGCCAGCAGGTGGCGCAAATGAAAGAGGAGATCGAGGGGATCCGCAGCCTCCTAGAGAGTCTGAGTCGCAAAGTGGGAAGCCGACCCGCCGGAGCCGACGCCAAGGCCCTCCAGGCGCTCCGCTCCCGCATCGACGGGATCGACGCGCGGTTGAGCCGGATCGAGAAGGCGGCGATGCCCGCCCGCCCCGCCAATCAGGTACCCTCCGCCACATCCCCGAAAGGATCGGATCCCAAAACCGGTGCCCACACGCCCCCGTCCAAATCTCCCGTGGCCGATCCCCTCGAAAAAGCCAAATCCCGCAACCTCTACAGCCGCGGAGTCCGGCTCGTGGCCCAGGGGCGCTACGCCGAGGCGAAGCGGCGCTTCACGATCCTGAGCAAGCGGAAGTACAAACCGGCGGCGACCCAGTTCTACCTGGGGGAGATCGCCTACCGGACCGGACACTACGCCGATGCGATCAAAGCGTACCAGAAAAGCGCCGAACGCAACGAAAACGCCGCCTATATGGACCGGCTTTTGCTGCACGCCGGAATCGCACTGGAAAAGATCGGAGAAAAACGTCAGGCCAAAGAGTTCTACCGTGCCGTGATCGACGGCTATCCGGGGACCACGAGTGCCCGGGAGGCGAAAAAAAGGCTGCATCACAGCAGCCGGTGATAATGTCTGATTTACAGCTTCGGTTAATGCTCCTTGGCTACAATGGCGAAAATCAAGAAAGGAACCAAACCATATGGCAATAGAAAAAGAAAATAGCGTCGTAGGAATCGAATACGAAGTGAAAGAGGCCGGCACCGACACGGTGATCGACTCCAACAAAGGCTCCCGTCCTCTGGAGTTCGTCACCGGGAAAGGACAGATCATTCCCGGACTGGAGGATCAGCTCGTCGGAATGGACGTGGGTGAGAGCAAGACGATCACCGTCAAGGCGGCCGACGCCTACGGCGAAGTGAATCCCGAAGCGAAGCAGACCCTCCCCATCGAGCAGTTCGAGGGGATCGATCTCAAACAGGGGATGACCCTCTACGGACAGGGGCAAAACGGTGAGACGGTCCAGGTGACCGTCGCCGATTTCAATGACAAGGAAGTGACGATCGACTTCAACCACCCCCTGGCCGGCAAAGATCTGGTCTTCGACGTCACCGTCACCGAAGCACGCCCGGCGACCCCCGAAGAGGCGGCCACCGGTCAGGTGGGCGGCGGCGGGTGTGCCGACGGCAGCTGCGGCTGCGGCCACTGATCTTCGCTGCCGCTTCTTGCGGTAGTTATCCTCTCTTCCGTTCTTCCGTCAGATTCATCTCCTATTTTTCATTTCCGGATTTTGGGCAGGAGCATCCCGACACGCGTGCGGTATCGTGCATATTCTTCCCCCAGCGTGCGTGTCAAATCCCGCTCTTCGTAACGGAGTCCGATCAGGACGTAAACGGTGAACGCCAGGGCGAAGATCAGATGCCCCACGCTCATCCGGGGGGTGGCCCAGATCCCCAGCAGGGTCCCCGCCTGGATCGGGTGGCGGACGAAACGGTAGAATCCCCGTTCGACGAAGGCGGGGTGGGGTTCGGGCTCTCCTCGCAGATGGCGCCAGGCCTGCCGGAGACCGAATAGTTCGAAGTGGTCGATCTGGAAGGTGGCCAAAAAGGCGACGGTCCATCCGAACCCATACAGAAGGGTGAAGATCCAGTACCCCCATCCGGAGGGAAAATCCCAGATCGGCTGGGGGAGGGGGCGCCATAGCGCGAGGAGGGCGGCCAGAGTGATGGAGGAGGCGAGGGTATAGACCGCCCGGAGCGCGGGGGACGGGATGAACCGTTCGATGGCCGTTTTGATCCGGGGGCGGACCATGAGGGAGTGCTGGATTCCAAATAGCGCGATGAGCCCCAGATCCCACAGGACTCCGCCGATCGAGCGGGCAGGGGGGAGCAGCCCCCTGTCGATCGTCGTGGGCATCCAAGGAAAGGGAAAGAGCCAGACGATCAGGTACAGCAGTGTCACGAATCCGGCCAGATAGGCCGCCAGGGCGAACAGTACGATCCCGAAACGACGCACGGAACTCCTTTTTTGGGGTATAGTACCATTGTCACCGCACCAAGTGACTCCCTCAATGTTTGAGAGAGCCAGACGTGGTGCGATGTGTGCAAAAAAGTGCGAAGGACTCCCTGTAGGGAATTCGAGCACTTTGGTGATAAAGTATAACCGATCGGAGTGCCATGGAACGAATCGTCCGGTTTTTCGCGCAGCCCCATCGTCCTTTTTTCGTCCTGGGGCTTTTCGATGCGGTCGTGATGATGGGGATCTTCGCCGCCGGGTGGAGCGGATACGCGGCGTTGCCCGACCCGATCCGCTTCCATGCCGCCTCGATGCTCTATGGGGTCTTCACGCCGTTTTTTCTGGGCTTTTTGCTTACCACCTATCCCCGATTCAGCGCACAGCCTCCGATCGTTCCCCGGCGCTATCTGCGGGTCTGGATTCTCCTCGTCGGCGCCGCTTCGGGATTCCTCTTCGTGCCCCTGTGGCACGCGGCGTTCGTCACCGCCCTCGGTTTCTCCGCCGCCGCGTTGGTGCTGGCATTGCGAATCTTCGCAGAGATCTACATCCGCACGCCGGTGCGTCCCCGCCACGATCTCTATGCGATCCTTCTGGCACTGGGGACAGGCCTGGCGGGTGCGATCGCCTTTCTCCTCGCCGAGATGCCGTTTCTCGGATCCCGGAGGGAGCTTTTCGCCGTCTACGGGGCGCAGATCGGATTCTACGGCTATGCGGTTTTTCTGGCCGCGGTGGTGGCGTTCCGGATGATCCCCTTTTTCGCGGGGAGGGGGATGGTGTCCAAAAGTCCCGCGTTCCGGACCGTCGTCTACCTGGTCCTCATCGCCCATGCGTTGATGGGAGGGGAGTGGGAGCGGTGGCGCCTCCTGCCCGATTTCGTGCTGGCCGTCTGGTTCGTCCGGGAACTGATCCGTATCGCCCTTCCTGTCAGTCGGGATCCGATGATCTGGGGGCTGGAACTGGGGATCTACTGGCTTCCGACGGCGTTTCTCCTCGGGGGCGTGATCGATCTTCTACGGCTCTGGGGCGGGGATGGTTGGCGTCATCTGGGGCTGCATTTGCTGGCGCTGGGATTTCTCACGACGACCCTGGCGGCGTTCGGGACCCGGGTGGCGATGGGGCACGGCGGCAGACCGATCCGGGCAGACCGGATCGTCGCGGCGATTTTCGTCTCCGTCCAGGCGGTCGTGGCGCTGCGAACGGTCTATTCGCTCCATCCGGAGAGTCTTTGGTTCCAGGCGGCGGCACTGGGCTGGATCGCTCTGTTTCTCCTCTGGGGGCTTCGGATCGGGCCGCTTCTTCTGGGAGGGGATCACCAGTAGGCAAAACGTCCTTAAAATAAGAGATTTTCTTATACGAGGATTTTTTTCAATTATTATTCGTTTTTGGGGTACGTATGAAAAAAATTGCCGATATGGTATCATTCATCCAATCGGAGGGTAGGTATTCGATGGGAAGTTCGATCCAAAAACCGTCCTTGGCGATCATTACGTCGGTCATCGCCGTACTCTATGTGGTGCTAGGGGAGATCAGCTTCTCGATTTTCCGTCAAGATAGCATCGTCACGATCGCCGTGTTCCTCCCCGAAGGGGTCGCCCTGGCCGCGGCTCTTATCTATCGCAGTTACGCCTTGCCGGGGATTTTCATCGGTCAATTGGCCTTGGCGTTGCTCTCGGGGATGGATTGGCGTAGCGCCCTGGGGATCTCGGCGGGCAACGCCGTCGAGGCATGGATCGCCTATGTGTTATGGGAGCGCTTCGGGCTCGATCGGAGACTCTCAAAGACACGGGATCTTTTCGGACTGTTTCTCCTCATCGGCTTTGTGCTGCAGCCTTTCAGCGCTCTTTTCGGCAATGGAGTGCTCTATCTGACGGGACACATCACCCACGATTTTTTCCACAGCGTGTTTTTCTGGTGGTTTGGCAACAGCATGGGGCAGTTGCTTCTGACGCCGATGCTGCTCATTCTCTATTCCAACGAAGGGGATACCCGGCTCTCGGAGTATGCGTTGGTGGTGTTTTTCTTCGTGCTTCTCAGTTTCGTCATGGAGGTGGTCCTCGATATCCGCAACATCTCTCTCCTCCTGGCTGCTACGTTGCCTTTTGCGATCTATTTGGCGACGGTGAGTTTGCCATACGCGACCGTCGGTACATTCACGCTTGTGGCGTCGTCGCTGATTTATGCGTCTTTCGGGTGGGGGACGTTCGCCGACACCCTCCACCCCGTCGACAATTTGATCAACCTGAACTTCTTCATATTAATCCATATTTTTCTCGTACTGTTGGTCGGGGTGGCGTTTCGTGAGAAACTCGACGCGATCGGCAAACTCCAGAGCATTGCCCATATCGATCCGTTGACGGGCTTGCCCAACCGTCACGTACTGCGCGAAGAGATGCACCATGCCATTTACCTGGCGGAGACACAAGGACGCAGTAGTGTCATTGCATTTGTCGATTTTGACGAATTCAAACAGATCAACGATACGCTCGGACACAAAGCAGGTGATGAAGTGCTCAAAACCGTATCCGACCGGATCCGCCATGTTATCGGCGCTTCGGATGTGTTGATCCGCTTGGGGGGTGATGAGTTTTTGTTGATCCTGTATGAGAAAAGCGCCTTTGACGCCAAGCCGATCCTCGAAGAGATCTTGACGTTGGGTTCACGCCCCATTTCGATCGGGGAATACACCGTCTCGGTATCGCTAAGCATCGGAGTGGCGGTATGCCCCGAAGACGGCATGAACGTGGACGAACTCGTCGCCCATGCCGACGCGGCGATGTACCGTGCCAAAGAAGAGGGCAAAAACGCGATCGCCTGGTCCCAAGCTCAGCTCTCTACCCGTTCCGGTGCCTGAGTAATGCGCTCGCCGCAGCAGCGCACAATGGTCGCATGGAGCCGCTCGATCTCTCGACGGAGCATACGGATCTCCCACAGGAGCGCGTCGGAGGATCCGGGTACGGGGGCGGAGATTTCGGCGTCGTCCGAATCGGATCTGGCGGAGTCTGACCGTTCCGTTTCGTCGGGGACGAGGACATATTGCACCGTTTTGCCGTCTTCCTCGACACTTTCGCTTGCCAATTCTCCCCGTTGGATTTTGCGCACCACTTCAAAGAGGCTCATTCTGTTTTGGACGGCGTATTGACGCAGTGGAATCTTTTTCATCGTTTCGCTCCGATCCGGATGATCCGATAGGTCTGGGTGATGTCGTAGACGCGGTAGCGCCCGGGCCGGCGACGCCCCTCACCGGGGTAGCTGAGCATCAGCGCTTTGCGGCGGGCGCGATCGATCCATGCGATGAACATCCCGCTGTGCTCCACCCCGTGGTAGGAACGGTTGACGTGATAGATCCAGTCGCCGGGGCGGAGCAGCGCGGCGGAGGCGTAGGGACCCCTTTTTGAGGATGCGAAGATCACCGTTCGACGGGGGGCGGGGTACCCCGCCCGTGTAAAGGCGGTATCGAGGTAATGCCAGCACGATCCCCGGACGAGCTCCTCTTGGGTGACCATGGTGCGTACCGAACGGAGCAGACGGCGTACGGCGGGGGCGCTTGCCTTTTCCGCCTCCAGGACGAGGGGGCGGTACCGCTCGAAACTCGCTTTCCCATAGAGCGCTCCGTGCAGCGGAGCGGCAAGCACCAGGATTAGGAGCGCGAAGCTCCCAAGGCGTTCACTCCAGCGCGTCATGGGCGAAGATGTATACCGATGCGTTGTAGAGGGAGAGGAGATAGACCAGGACCAGCGCCACGGGCAAAAGGATGATCGAACTTCCCAATACGGAAATGACGAAAGAAACCGCCATCACGATCAGCGACCAGACGAGTACCAGGACGAAATAGGTGCCGTTGAAGGTCCGTTTCCAGAATTTCGGCGAGAGGAGGAGGAAGCTTTTTTTGAACGCGGCGGCGAAATCGTCGGCCAGGATCACCTCTCCCATCACTCCGGGAAAGACGTATCCCAGAAAAGTCCCCACGACGAGCAGGACCGCAAGGGTGATCAGATTCCCCGTGGTGAACAGGGAGACGACAAAGGCCTGGGCGTCGTTTCGGGAGAGTGCGGCGAAATCGACCGACGTTCCAAGCAGGAGGAAAAAAATCATCCCCAATGTGAAAAATATGAGGAAGAACCCCAGGAATCCCCCCACCGCCACGTCGATATGTTTCAAAAAGAGATCGCCCAGCGTACTCTCCGCCGCCCGTTCGGCCATATCGTCCTCGTCGGTTACGTCGGCAGTGAGGCGACCCACATAGACCTGGATCGCGAAGGCCAGCACCGGATAGACGAAGAGGAAGAAGACTCCGACGATCGGGACGAACTGCAGCAGCGCCACCCCGATCAGGACTCCCGTCGCGATGAGCGAAAGGGTGACGTTTCCTTTGAAAAACGCGATCGCAAGGCTCATTGCCTTGGTATTGTTCCCTTTATGCATTTTAGTTCTCCTTTTTTTTCAATTCTAATCTATCATAATGGATGTGTTGTGCGACATAGGTCACTTCCAATTATACGCGATTATCCATCTACCCGAAATGTCGGAGTGACGTCCCTATCGTGCGGGGAGCTGCTCCCCTTCGTCTCCTCCCAGATTCCCCTCGGTGCAGAGGATCACGTCGCTGGTTTTGTCGTGTTTCTGGACACAGTCGTTGGTCACTTCCAGATAGCGGATTTCGTTAGTCAGCGCTTCGAGGATCGCCCGTTTGTAATCGGGATCGGAAATTTTGGAAAAATCGAAATTCTCGGTCCGATCCCCCAGCTCCTCGTCGATTTTGTTGACCGGATCGATGCACCGTTTGGCCTCTTTGGAGTTTGAAACAGAGTCGATGCAGGGGATCGCCTCTTTGAGGGCCACCAGGAGTTTGGGGAGGAGGCGCTTTTGTTTGGCCAGATAACGGGCTCCGAGGGTATCGATCACGGCCCGTTCCTGTTCGGGGGTGAGGGTGGCGTTGGGGTCGTCGGGGTTGATCCCCAGTTTCGAAAGCTGTTTCCGGAGATCTTCGATCGAGGCGATGTAATCATCCATGTTGGTTTTGGCCGCTTCGTTGGAGGTGTATTCCTCGTCGACGATGATCGGGAAATCGGGGAGTTTGAACTGATCTTCGGGGACGGGACGGTCGATGACTACCGAGACCGCTTTGCGTTCGCTGTGGAATCCAGGGCCATCGATTGTGATCTTGAGAGGGATCCCTTTGTAGAGGCAGATTTTTTGGTCCTTGATCTGCCAGACATCGCAGGGGAAGCCGGCGACTGTGTCGGTCCCCACTTTGATCCCTTTCATCTCCTTGATGAGCCGGACGTTTTCATCGGAGAGGTCTTTCCCCTCGGCCATCGCCAGGTCGAGATCCCGGTTGCGGGTCTTGTAGATGTTCCCCTCTTCGAAATCGACGGTATAGACGGTTCCTCCGTCGATTTTGCTCATGGTGTGGATGTCGCGGGTTTCGTTGTAGTCGCCGGTTTGAATTTCGGTGGAATCTTCCTCTTTGACTTCCCGAGCGCCCCATCGGTCAAAGACCAGGCGGGCGATGCCGTGGGTTTGGGTCGTAAACTTCCCGGGAGTGACGCCCGAAACGTTGATATCATAAAATATCATCCCCGATCGGACCGGGTAGCGTTTGAACACACCGCCTGCGCCGAGCAGGGAGAATGTCACGGTAAGGACGAGAAACGATCGTAGAGTCATGGCGACGCCCCGTGTACTGTCAGGATTGATCTTATCACCGCACCAAGTAACTCCCTCAATTTTTGAGAGAGCGAGAGGTGGTGCGATGTGTGCAAAAAAGTGCGAAGGACTCCCCGTAGGGAATTCGAGCACTTTGTTTGTGCACAGATCGCCGCGTATCGCTCTCCCCGAAGGGTGCGGCACTT
>JALWKO010000060.1 GCA_027081405.1 Campylobacteraceae bacterium
AACTTTGAGATTCATCTCAAGGAATGCGAGTTCCGCTGGAGGAAGTCCAACGAAACCATGTATAATATCCTCAATCAGAGGCTAAAGAAGTATCTCAAATGAAAGGGCTGCTAGTCTAGAGCCTTCACGCAAATACCACAACTCTCCGATGCCCTGGTCGGTCTTTTTCAAAGGGGGATTTGCGATCCACGGCACCTATGCGATCCGCCGGTTGGGACACCCGGCATCGCACGGATGCGTCCGGGTCCATCCCCGCAACGCCCGACGGCTCTATCATCTCATCCGCCGCTACGGCAAACGGTACACCCGGATCGTGATCACCGGCTGATCAGAATAGATCGGGCGTTTCGTTCGATGCAGGCGTGGGTATGGTTTCCGGGGGCGGAGGCGGTGCTTCGCCGGGAGTTTCGACCGAATAGTCCGAGCTGGAAGGGGTGGTGACATTGGCTGCGGCGGTGTTCGTGTCGGATCTTTGGCTTGTGTTGCCTTGGTCCGGGAGCCGATCGCCCGCCTCGACGACACCGTAGTCGCCTCCTCCTGTCGATTGGGAAGGCTGGGGTTTTTCGGGGAAGAAGCCTTCGTCGAGGAAATCGCCCCCCTGATCGTGCGGCAAGGGTGAAAGAGGGGTATAGAGCTCTTTGCGGCCGTCGATTTCCCCCACATAAACTCCGTCGGGGACCGGAAATTTCCGGGGAGCAGCGGGGTTGAGTTTCAGGATCTCCCGGTTGAAATAAGCAAATGCCGGAGCGGCGACGGAGCCGCCGGTAGCCCCTTTGCCGATGGGGCGATTAGTGTCCCGCCCATACCAGACGATCGTCGTTACCGAAGGGGAATATCCGCAAAACCAGGTATCGACTCCGTCGTTGGTCGTTCCGGTTTTGCCCGCCAGCTCGATCCCTTTGACCGCCGCCTTGCGTCCGGTTCCTCTACGGATCACGTCTTTGAGGATGTCGGTCATGAGATAGGCCTGCTCGGGGCGGGTGAAATTGACGATCTCTTTGGGTTTGGTCTCATAGATGACTGCCCCTTCCCGGGAGATGATCTTGCTCACGAGTCGGGGTTCGATCATGTGGCCGTAATTGGAGAAGACGGTATAGATCTGGGCCATCTTGAGGGGGCTCAAGGCGAGGTTTCCCAAGGCGATGGAGAGATCCTTGGGGATGTTTTTCACATCCAACAGCGCTAGCCGTTTGCGGATCGTCTCCACCCCGATGTCGTAGACCAGGTTGATGGTCGCCAGATTGCGCGAATGTACGAGTGCGTCCCGCAGGGTGATGAAACCCTTGAAATCCCGCTCGTAGTTCTTGGGCGCCCAGACTTTTCGGTGTCCGTTTTTGTAGTAGACGAAGGTACGGGCCAGATCGGTGAGTTTGCTGGCCGGATTGTATCCCATATCCAGGGCGGTTTGGTAGATGAAGGGTTTGAAGGCCGATCCGGGCTGTCGACGGGTCATGGTCACCCGGTTGAAGGCGCTTTTGCGGTAGTCGACCCCTCCCACGAGGGCCAGGATGTCTCCGGTGTTGTTCTGTACGGCGATGATTCCGCCGTTGAAATCGGTTTTTCCCGGATTTTCTTTGTACCGTTTTAGTGTCCGTTCCCAGCCGTAACGCAGCGCTTTGCGGGCCGCTTCCTGCGTGGATAGGTCGATGGTGGTGTAGATCTTGTATCCTCCGGTTCGGATGTCGCCGAATTTTCCACGGAAACGCCGCAGCACCTCATCGACGATGTAGGGGGCGACGTTTCGGGTCAGGGAAGTGTGATAGATTTTGGGAACCTCCTTGACCGCTTTGCGGTATTGCTCCTCGGTGATCCATCCTAGGGATTTCATTCGGTAGAGGATCGCATTGGCCCGGTTGAGGGTCCGCTTGTAGTGGCGCCGGGGATTGTAGTAGCTCGGCGCGTTGGGGATTCCTACCAGAATCGCCGCTTCTTTGAGGGTCAGATCTTTGAGCGCTTTGTGGAAATACCCTTCCGCGGCGGTCTTGACCCCGTAATAGTTGTTCCCGTAGGCGATCTCGTTGAGGTAGCGTTCGATGATTTGTTCTTTGCTCAGGACGTTTTCGATCTTGATCGCCAGGATCGCCTCTTTGATCTTCCGCCCCAGCGTCTTGCGCCGCGTGAGGAGCTTGTTTTTGATCAACTGCTGAGTAAGCGTACTCCCCCCTTCGACGAAATGTCCCGCCTTGATGTCGGCGACGATCGCCCGAAGGATCGCGTCGGGATTGACTCCGTGGTGCTCGAAGAAGCGGGTATCCTCGGTGGCGATGAGGGCTTCGACCAGATAAGGGGGAAGTTCGTCGAAAGTAGCGTAGAGGCGGTGGCGCCGTTTGAAGACATAGGCCAGATGGCGGCCGTTGCGGTCGAGGATTTCACTGGATACCTCGGGGCGGTAGTTGATCAGCTGGTCGGCGTCGAGTTCCACCTCGTGGTAGGCGTAGACAAAGGCAACTACGAGGGCTACGGCGAAAAGAATTCCGAAGAGGATGGAGCCCTTGATGAACCGATTGATCACTTCCGAAACTCCCTGTTGGCGAAACTGGCCTCGATCAGCCGACGGGTATAGGCTTTGCGGGGGGCTTGGAGTACCCGTTCGCTCGGTCCTCGCTCCACCGCCCGACCCTTGGCGATGACGAGCATCTCATCGCAGATTGCACCGGCCAGACGGATGTCGTGGGTGACGAAAAGGGTTGCGAATCCGAAGCGTTCCTGCAATTCTACCAGAAGGCGTCCCACTTCGTCCCGGATCACGGGATCGAGGGCGGTGGTGGGTTCGTCCAGAAGCATGAGCTTCGGATCGGAAGCGAGTGCCATGGCGAAAATCACCCGTTGCAGCTGCCCGCCGCTGAGCTGCGGCGGATAGCGACGGAAAAGGTCCCATTCCAGCCCCAGCAGCTCAAAAAGCTCCCGCGCACGTTCCCGGGAGGCGAACCACTGCCCGGAGATCCGGGTCATGGGGCTCAGGGCCGTAAAGGGATTCTGAGGGATGAAGGCCACCGTCTCTCCCCGTTTCAGCGGGAACGGGGCATCCAGCACGAGATCGGCTTCGAACCCTTCGGGGAGCATCCCGATGAGCGCTTTGAGGGTGAGCGACTTGCCGCTTCCGCTCTCCCCCACGAGTGATAGGGAGCGTTCGATCGAAAACGAAAGATCGACCACCGTCTCCTCCCCGTGACCGATCCGCAGCCGCTCGATACGGATCATCCGTGCAGCTCCACGAGGTCGTGCAGCATTCGGCGCAGTTGGGAGGCTTTGGCTCCCAGTCGCGGAATGATCCGCAGGATCGGCCGCTCCACCGTCGGCCGACGGATCGCCCCGACAAGCCATCCTTTCTCTTCCAGCTTCCGTTGGAGTGTAAGTGCCTCCCGGTCGCTGCCTACCGGATAGGGGACGATCTGGGAGGAGACGGAGATCCCGGTGATCTCCCGGACGATGCGGCGCCGTTTGGCCAGTTTTTCCCGCAGTGTGGGAGCTTTCCGGGTGATCCGGCGGAGATTGACCAGCGCCAGGGCGGTATCGAAGACCGACGGAGCGGTGGAGTAGATCACCGGCTTGCCCCGGTTCTCCAGATACGAGACGATCGACGGGGATGCGAGGATGTAGGCGCCGTAGCTGCCGTAGGCTTTTCCCAGGGTCCCCATCTTGATGTGCCCTTCGTGGGGGACGATCCCGTAATGCTCGAAAATCCCCAGCAGACGATCCCCCAGCACACCCGAGGAGTGAGCTTCGTCGACGATCAGCAAATCGGCCTCCTCCTCGGCCGCGTCGAAAATCCCCCGCGCCGCCAGATCTCCGCTCATCGAGTAGACCCCTTCGATCGCCACGATCCGCCGCCCTTTCCCTCCGAAACGGCGGAGTTTGCGGCGCAGATCCTCCGGATCGTTGTGGGCGAAGGGGATCGCCCGATCCCCCAGCAGCCGGGCGGCCAGCCGCCCGCTGGCGTGGAACTCTTCGTCGTAGAAGAGCCGGTCCCCCCGACGGACCAGCGCCTCGATGAGGGCGAGGTTGGCCAGGAAGCCGCTGCCGACGACCAGCCCCGCACCGAATCCGTTGAGTCGGGCGATTTCGTTTTCGAAGACTTCGTGGATCGGATGGTACCCGTTGACCAGCATACTGGCCCGGGAAGCGTGGACGGGGTAGCGTTCCAGAAGTCGGCATGCACGGCGCAGAGCCGATTTTTTCGACGCCAGCCCCAGGTAGTCGTTGGAAGCGAAATCGATCAGCGAATCATCGAAGAGTCTGCGGCTGCGGAAGCGTCCCGCGCGACGGAGTGCCTCCAGCTCCCGGGCGTAGGGCATCGGCTACGCTCCGATCCAGGGGCGCAGCACTTCCACCTGCAGCCCCATGGCGGTGCTCTCCAGCCCCCGCACGTCCCGAATGTAGGGTTTGCAGAACCCCTCTACCATACAGGCCCCCGCTTTCCCTCTCCACTCTCCGCCGGCGATGTAACGCTCCAGATCTTCCTCGTCGAAGGGTGCGAAGCGGTAATGGGTCGCCGAAAGATCGACGAAGCTGAGCCGTTCGCGAAGGAGCCATGCGCAACTGAGGATGGCGATCTCGTTGCCGCTGAGCAAACGCAAAATCCGCTCGGCCTCTTCGGGATCTGCGGCTTTACGCAGAATCTCCCCCGCAGGCCCCGCCACCACGGTATCGGCCACCAGGATCGGGATCTCCAGTCCGTAGCGTTCCCGGGCCGCTTCGAGCTTCCCTTTGGCGGCATGGTAGACGAACGTTCGGGCATCGTCGATCGCGAGCCGCTCCTCGTCGAAATCGACCGGAGACTGGATGAATGCGATCCCGGCCTCCCGCAGGAGCTTGGCCCGGGTCTCAGAAGAAGAACAGAGACGGATCATGAGAAACTCCTTTGGAGTTTCTCAAGTGAGGAGTGAGGAGTGAAGAGTGAAGAGTTTTTGTGGCGTGGGATTGTCATCCCACGAAATGGTGAATGGTGAATGGTGAATGGAGAATATCGGTAGGCTTTGCTTTGCATAAAATCGTCGCCTTTGGCGATACCGAAATTCCTCATTCCAAATTCCTCATTCCTCATTCCCAATTAAAACCCTTGGAGGCTGACCCCCAGCCAGATGGCGACCATCCCCAGGAGGATATTGATCGGCAGGAGTCGGGTGGGGATCGTACCGGCCAGTTTGCCGGCACGCTGGATCTCTCCGGCGTCAAAAAGGCGCTGGGACCGGTTGCGCAGCACGATCATCAAGCCGTAATTGAGCGCCATCACGGTCCAGATCGCCTCTTTGGCGATGAAGAGCCCTTTGTGAGGGCCATGGTGGCCGTCCGTCGCCAGCGCCATCACCAGTCCGGTGACCAACAGCGCCGCGACGAACAAGGCCACGAGACCAAAGAGCCGTTTGGTGATCCGCAGCGACTTCCCGAGCCGGACCCGGGGATCTTCGATACTTTGCATCACCGGGTGGACCGCCACCCGCACCGCGATCATCCCGCCGATCCAGATCACGGCGGAGATCACGTGGAGAAAGACGATCGGATGGGCATAAGCTGCGAAAAAGTCTGCCATGACGACTCCTTGAATGATTTTCCGTAGTCTGCCCGATCAGGGTAAACCGGGATCAAAGCCGCTCGGCGACGAAGGCCCGGGCCGCTTCGATCGCGTCCGCCAGACGGGAGGGGTCTTTCCCGCCCGCCTGGGCGAAATCGGGGCGTCCCCCTCCTCCGCCTCCCAGCACAGGCGCCACCGCTTTGACCCACTCTCCGGCGTGGATGGGGGCGTTTTTGCTTCCGGCGGCGAGGAGCACCTTGTCCCCTTGCTTCCTGAAAAGCATCACCGCCACCTTGTCGTACCGGTTCTTGATCTCGTCGATCAGCTTTTTGACGTCGCCGGCGGAGACTTCGTCCACGATCACCTTCACCCCGCCGATCTCCTGCGCCTGCAGCTCTTTGGCGCCTCCGGAGAGGGCCGCGTCGAGCTCTTTGCGGAGCGTTTTGATCTCCTCTTTGAGTTTCGCCACCCCGGCCAGCGGCTCGGGATTTTTGAGGGCTTCGACGAGGAGACTGCGCTCTTTGCGCAGATGTTCGGCGTAGCGGCGGGCCTCCCGGCCGCAGATCGCTTCGATTCGGCGCACCCCTGCACTCACGCCGCTCTCCTTGGTGATGAGGAAGAGTCCCACCTCGGCGGTGTTGGAGACGTGGGTCCCCCCGCAGAGCTCCACCGACGCGTCGCCGAACCGGACCACCCGGACCCGATCGCCGTATTTCTCTCCAAAGAGCGCCATCGCCCCTTCGGCTTTGGCCTCTTCGATCGTCTTTTCGGCCACCGTGGCGGGGATCGCCCGGTCGACCACTTCGTTGACCCAGTTCTCGATCCGCTCCAGCTCCTCGGCGCTCAGCGGAGCCGGATGGGTGAAATCGAAGCGGAGCCGGTCGGCCTCCACCAGCGAACCCGCCTGGGTGACGTGATCCCCCAGCACTTCCCGAAGCGCCGCGTGCAGCAGGTGGGTAGCGCTGTGGTGCTTGGCGATCTGGCGGCGACTCTCGTCGACGATCGCCTCCACCTCCTGCCCCTGCTCGAGGGTGTTCCCTTCGGTATCGACCAGGGAGAGGTTGAGTTCGTGGAATTTGCGGGTGTCGAGTACTTTGACGTTGGGGGCGCCGCTCCAGACCACCAGTTCACCCCGGTCGCCGACCTGTCCCCCCGACTCGGCGTAGAAGGGGGTCTCTTGGAGCATCACCCAGCCCATCCCCTCCAGCCGGTCCACCTCTTTGTAATTCTCGTCCAGCAGCGCGACGATGCGGGTCTTGTGATCGGTCTCTTCGTATCCTACGAAGCGGTTGGGACCGTATTTCTCCTCCAGCGTCTTGAAATCGCCGCTGACGCTCGCGTCGCCGCTCCCTTTCCAGGCGGCCCGGGATTTGGCTTTCTGCTCGGCCATTTTGGCCTCGAAGCCCGCCATGTCGAGTTCGATCCCCTTTTCCCGGAGCATGTCCTGGGTCAGATCGAGGGGGAAACCGAAGGTGTCGTAGAGCTTGAACGCCACTTCGCCGCTGAAAACGCCGGAGGTGCGCTCCAGCTCTTCGTTGAAGAGTTTGATCCCCGCCTCGATCGTCTCGAAGAAACGCTCCTCCTCAAGTTTCATCGCCTTTTTGACCGCTTCGGCACGCTTGGGGAGGTAGTCGTAATGTCCCCCCATCTGCTCCACCAGTGCGTCCACGAGGCGATACATGAACGGTTCGCGCAGCCCCAGCAGATAGCCGTGGCGGATCGCCCGGCGCATGATCCGCCGCAGGACGTAGCCGCGTCCCTCCTTGTCGAAGTTGACCCCCTGGGCCAGGAGGAAGGTGGTTGAGCGGAGATGGTCGGCGATGACCCGGTAGCTGGCGATCGTCTCATCGGAAGGTTCCCGCCCCACGACCCGGGTGATCGCGTCGATCAGCGGACGGAAGAGCGAAGAATCGTAGTTGTTGAAGACCCCTTCTTTGATCGCCACGACCCGCTCGAGACCCATTCCGGTGTCGATGGAAGGTTTGGGGAGGGGATGGAGCGTTCCGTTCTCGTCCCGTTCGTACTGCATGAAGACCAGGTTCCAGATCTCGAGGAAACGGTCCCCGTCTCCCCCCATGTAGTCCTCGGGGCCGTCGAAATGCTCCGCCCCTTGATCATAGAAAATTTCGCTGCACGGTCCGCAGGGGCCCGTATCTCCCATCTGCCAGAAGTTGTCTTTGTCGCCGAAACGGAGGATCCGCTCGGGAGCGACGTGCTCTTTCCAGAGCTCGAACGCTTCGTCGTCGCTCTCGTGGACCGTCACCCAGAGCCGATCGACCGGAAGCGCCAAGTACTCTGGGGAGGTGACGAACTCCCAGGCGTAGGCGATCGCCTCTTTTTTGAAATAGTCGCCGAAACTGAAATTCCCCAGCATTTCGAAAAAGGTGTGGTGCCGAGCGGTATAGCCGACGTTGTCCAGGTCGTTGTGTTTCCCCCCTGCCCGGATGCAGGTCTGGGCGCTCGTGGCCCGGGGCGGCTCGGGGATCGGCTCTTCGCCGGTGAAGATCTTTTTGAACTGGACCATCCCGGCGTTGGTGAACAGCAGCGTCGGATCATCGGGGACCAGCGGTGAACTGGGTACGACGCGATGGCCCTTGGAGGCGAAAAAGTCGAGAAATTGTTTGCGGATATCCATTGTCCGTTCCTGATGACGAAATTGACGGTATTTTAGCGAAAAGGGCTTTATCCACCCCATGGGTGCAGGTAACATTGGCGTTTACATCGATCGGATCGATGGGATGTTGTCCGTATTGTGGAACCGGATTCGATCCGTTCGAAACGGTGCGTACCGGTATTGTTTAGCGCAGGATTTGGAGCGGATCTCGGTGCAATGTCGGTTGAACGGCCGGCACCGATGCGGGAGAAGGTATGTCTGCCGACGCCCCGGCGTTGGGAGTACGGATGGTTTGGGGGAGTTGTTCCGCGGCGGCGAGCCGTTTGGCTTGTGCCGGATGGAGTATGTGCGTGAGATAGCTCAGAATCGCACCGCGGCGATAGAAGCGGGCCGTCTGGAGCGCGTCCCTGCCCATCGCGTCTTTGACCGTTGGGATCGCGCCGCTGCGCAGCAGCTTGCGGACCAATACCATGCTGTTGGCCCGGATTGCCGTGTTGATCGCCACGCGACCGTATCGATCGACGCGATTTGGTTTGGCCCCAGCTCGCAACAGTCGATCCACTTCGTTGGCGCGATAGTGCAAGACCGCATCGTTGAGCCGTATCTGCAGCCACTGTGCCCGGCTCAAATGCAGCGGACGCATCGAGGGAGAAAGTGCACCA
Source organism: Campylobacteraceae bacterium (assembly GCA_027081405.1). Classification (GTDB taxonomy): domain Bacteria; phylum Campylobacterota; class Campylobacteria; order Campylobacterales; family Sulfurovaceae; genus Nitratifractor. The sequence continues at coordinate 8,789 of JALWKO010000060.1, forward strand.
TCCCCATTGGACGTCTGAGGTATGAGGGATGCAAGTGCATTGCGATCATTTCGGGAGGATCGCGTCGCATTGGCCGAAGTACCGGCATCGGGATGGATCGCATGGTCGTTTCGAACCAAAACGCTTCGACGGGGGTGGCCGTAGTATCTCGCTATGCGCATCACGTCCGGTTTGCGAGAACTGTACCGCTCTATCGTGGCGAAATGCCAGCCGCGTTGTTTCATCAAGCGGATGAAACGGCGCAGCATTCGCGCCTCTCCTTGGGTTCGGAACATAAAATCGTGCGCAAGCAAAATCACTTTGCCTCGGAGTTTGGTGCGATGATGTCGGGCGATCCAGTCTATTTTTCTGGCCAGGGCCTCCGGACCGAAAAGTGGATGCCCCGTCACCGGATCGAAGCGCCATTCTACATCCCACCCGAAAATGAAAAATCCATCATCGGCCAGCGCATCGTATTTGGGACGTTCCCGCATGCGTACCGAGGGGCTCAGCGCATAATCGTCCCGCCTGACTTCCGGCAAACGCCAAACGTCCCGTCCGGCGAGACGCAAATATTTGCGCCCGCCGATGGTTAGTTGGGCGTGTTCTACGTCGCTCAATACATTCCAGGCGTCGCTGTAGAAGCGTTGATAGTGTCCGTGTGCGTGCCAATAGGTGTGGTTAGCGATGAGGAGTTCGGGATTGCTTTTGGCCAGGTGGAAAAGACCGGGTCGTTTCTGCACATGGTTGCCGATAAAAAACATCGTCGCAGGGACCCCCTCTTCCCGCAAGATGCGCAAAAGGTTTTGGGTCCCGTTGACCGGTCCGTCGTCGAAAGTCAAAAAGAGCATTTTGCCTTTGCTCTGCATTGCAGCATGCGCAGAAAGATCGTTTGAAACGTCGGGGGGCGTAGTTTCCGCAGTGGGAACGTATGCCTCTGAGATGTTTGCATGATCAGTGGCGGAGACACCGCTTGTGCCGGCCGATTCGGAGCCGTTCGTTCCCAGGATTTTCAGCGGATTTGTACGGTCGATCTGTGCGTTTCCTTTCGTTTCGGTGGCAGCTGCCGTTTCCTTTTTTGCCGATGCAACGGCGGGTTTATCCACGAGTTGGATCGTGATTCCGTTTTTCCCCGTCGTTTGATTGGCGGGGACGTCGAGGGGGAGAAAGGGTTCTGCGACAGCTACGATTCCCAGGGTACATACCATGAAACCGATCGCGTACCGTAATACCGTTGGCGTTTTCACGAAGAGACCTTTGACCTTTTCTTGACTCTTGAACATACTCATGTAGTATTTCGGTTGCATACATGATTATACCATATTCTGAAGGTTTTCGTTAACTATGTATTTAATATTTATGGGATATGACGAAAAAGCCCGCAAAATGGCTATTTTGTCCATTAATATATTTTCAAATATGTTAACGGTTTTGGATATATTTAAGAATATTACCATCCGCTCTCGGTACGAATGTGTTATAGTGTCGAACCGATCAGAGAGGAATCATGGCCAAGAAAAAACGACGACACTTCATCAAACTCAACAACAAAATCAAAGAACTCTTCCACGGCGCTCCGTTCGAAGAAGGGATCACCACCCTGGGCGACGATACCCTGACCGAGCTGGCCCTCCTGCTCGATCTGCGCTTGGAGGATCTGGAACGCGATTCGATCATCCGTGCGCTGCGACGGGTCTGGAGCGACGGAGACTACGCGGTACGCAAAACGATCGTGGAATATCTCCGGGGGATCGGCCGCAAACGCAGATCTCCCAGGGGCAAAACGGCCGACAGGGTGGAGACGATCCTGGCGACGGTGGCCGATGAAACGCTGGATCGGGACGAAGAGGAAGCGCTCCTGGCGGCGTTTGCCGACACCCCCTTGCAGAAAATCACCGAAGCCAAAGTGAAAGCCAAACTCCGCTACCTCCGACTGCAGCGTCGCCTTGTCCGGCTCGAGGAGGCGCTGGAAGCGGAGATAAGCCCCGAGGGGGAGCTCCGTTTCAGCCATCCGTTTGTTTTCCGTTTCGCGGGGGAGGAGTTCGTCAAACACCTTTTGGTACGGGCACAACTGGGGGACTTCGACCTTCGGAACGAACCGGACGATGCCCGCGTCCTGGAGCATCTCGAAGCGCTCAAACGGGAAGCGATCGCCCGAAAAGAGCGCGAGATCGAAGACTTCCTCGAGAGCCTTGCGAACAACCGCTATCTCGGCGTCGAAGAGATCGTCGCACATCTCAAGCGCCTCCCCCCGGAAGGGGATCTCATCCACAACCCGATCGACTATCTCATCGTGGAGCGGATCGTCAAATCGATCGTCCCCAAAGCCGAAACGATGGTCGCCGGAGAGCAGTTTTTCATCGAAAAAAGCAAAACCCTCGAACTCTACGGCCACCCCCTCCCCTACCGGCTGCGGCTGACCTACGAACGCAATTTCATCTACGCTTCGATCTGGGAGAACCGCCCCCTCCCTCTCAAAGAGGATTTCGCCGCCCTGGCCGAAAGTACCCGGGAGCACTTTTTCGTCGCTTTGCAGACCCTGCGGGAGCGGATGGAGGAGCTGGCCCGGGATCTGGATGTGGAGGAGTCGGTTTTCGAAGCGTTCATCCTCCGCTTCCTGGAGCCCCAGCTTCTCGCTTCGGGGAGTCTCAAGATCAAGGAAAAGACCAAGCGGCGCATCCTCTACCATTTCGGCGAGTACATCCGCCCCATGCGCGAAAAGAAAATGCGCGAGGAGCTCCTGGCCAAAACGATCCGGGACTTCAAACGCCTCTTCCCTCTGGCGCGGAGACTCCATCGGACGATCACCTTCCACGTCGGCCCCACCAACAGCGGCAAGACTTACGCGGCGATGGAGCGGCTCAAACGGGCCGAGACCGGCTATTATCTGGCTCCGCTGCGGCTGTTGGCCCTGGAAGGCTACGAGGATCTGCGCGACAGCGGGATCGCCGCGAGCCTCATCACCGGCGAGGAGGAGATCCTCGACGAGGAATCGACCCATATCAGTTCGACGATCGAAATGCTCAACCCCGAAGTGGAGGTGGACGTCTGCGTCATCGACGAGATCCAGATGATCGCCGACCGGGACCGGGGCTGGGCCTGGGCCAACGCCCTCATCGGAGCCCCGGCCCGGGAGGTGATCCTCACCGGCTCCGAAAACGCCCTCGAGGCGATCCGGGAGGTGTGTGACTATCTGGGGGAGGAGCTGCGGATCGTCCGCTTCGAGCGCAAAAACCCCCTCGAACTCCTCCCC
>JALWKO010000061.1 GCA_027081405.1 Campylobacteraceae bacterium
CAGCAGGGGCGTCGGGAATGCTCCCGACGCCCCTGCTGGGTCGCTGGAGCGTTCCGATGCGCTCATCGCCCTGCTGGCGACCGCACCGACGGGGGTCGTGGAGGAGAACCGGGAACTTTCGATCCCCGAGACGAGCCTCAATCTGGCGATCGTCTCCCTCGGTGAGGGGGAAGGGCGGATCGAATACAGCCTCCGGAGCATGGACGACGCCAAACTCGACGCCCTCTATGCCCGGACGGCGGGGATGCTGGAGCGCTACGGTTTCGCGACCGAGGCGCGGGAGCGCTATCCGGCCTGGAAGCCCCGACGGAGTCCGTTCGTGGCGGAGGTGGAGCGTGCGGTGCGCCGCCGGTGCGGGTCGGTCGAGACCACGGCGATCCACGCCGGACTCGAATGCGGGATCCTTTCGGAGAAATATCCCGGGATCGAAATGGCCTCCATCGGCCCCACGATCGAGAACCCCCATTCGATCCGGGAACGGGTGAAACTCGCTTCGGTCGTCACCACTTACCGGATCGTGTGGGATTTGCTGGAGATGGGGTGAGGAGTGATGAGTGAGGAGTTAGGAGTTAGGAGTTTTGGGGCGCTGCATGGCGGCGCTTTTCAAATGAGAAATGAGAAAATCGAAATGAGAAATTTCGGTGCGTTGCTGCGCAATACGTGCTATTGGAGGCGGGAATTCATTCTCGCTGTGCAGGGCTGAAGCCCTGCCCCCAATGACCAGTGACCCATGACGAATGACGTTTCCGAAAGAAACACTCCTTGCGACTTGTTTGTGATTGCGCCGTTTGGGATGACGCTCAGCTGTGGATTTAGTTACCCTGGAGTTTCTCAATGATCACGCAGCGGCGCAAGGCGGCGGCTTCGCTGCCGTATTGTTTGGTGTAGGCTTCGAACTTCGCTTCGCCGATGAGGGAGATGCAGCGGGAACGGGTCATGCCCCCATTGGCCGTCTGGGTCGGTTTGGCGGGTGTGGTATCCCGGGGGAGGAAACGCTCCGGATTCGTATGGTTTTGAATCGCCTGTTCTTCGGCGTGTTCCCGTGCCGCTTCGTCGATGGGAGCTTTGAGTGTGGTTTGGGGGCCGAGAAGTTCGGGGTCTTTTTGTTTACTCTTGAGGCTGTACGGTTCGGGGCGGATTTTGTAGTTGTCCGTTTGTACGCCGCTGTCTTGCCACATGACCGGTTTGGTTTGGTTTTGTTCTTTCGCTGGTTGTTGGGGTTGGGGCAGGACGGGAGTACAGCCGCTGAATATCCCTGCCATTGCTGCGACCGAACTCCACAAGATGATCGAACGTTGTGTTTTTTTCATGACCAGCCCTCGAGTGAAAATTTGGAAATATTCTACTTGACAACGGGTAAAGATCTGTTAAAATCGATCCAAACCCCCAACGAAGGAGATCGATGATTACGGTTACGCTCAACGGCCAAAGTCGCGAGATCGAGGAAGGGACGACGCTGCAAGCGCTAATCGACGCTTTGGGGATCGGATCCAAAGTCATGGCGGCGGCAGTCAATATGGAAATCGTGAAACAAGAACAATGGAACTCCCATATCCTTCAGGCGGGAGATCGCGTCGAATTGCTCCATTTCGTGGGAGGAGGGTAAGATGCTCTTTCGCGACCGTGAAGAGGCCGGTGCATTGCTGGCCGATCGTTTGCAACGCTATCAAAACGCCTCCGATACGATCGTACTGGCATTGCCCCGCGGCGGAGTGCCGGTGGCTTATCAAATCGCGCGGCGTCTCCATCTGCCTATGGATATCTTTTTTGTCAAGAAAATCCCCAGTCCATACAACGAAGAGGCCGGGATTGGCGCGGTGAGCGAGACGGGGCTGATGCAGGTCAACCCCCGTGCCGTCGAAGCTTTGGGAGTCGATGAGGAGTATCTGCAGCGTCGTGCCCGGGAAAAAATGGAACAAATGGCCGCCAAACGGCAGATGTACGGACGGAGCCTTCCCGATGTCAAAGGGAAGCGGGTGATCGTGGTCGATGACGGGATCGCGACGGGGTCGTCGATGTTGCTGGCCGTCCGTGCACTCAAAGAAGCGGGAGCGGCCCAAGTGATCGTCGCCGCTCCGGTGGCCCCCGCGGAATTGATCCCGGTTCTCGAACAGGAAGCCGACGGTGTGGTGATCGTCCATTCCGATCCCGATCTGATCGCCGTGGGGAGGTTCTACCGGGATTTCCATCAACTGGACGATCAAGAGGTGATCGATCTTTTGCGCGAAAGCACCAAAGGGGGGGAATGATCGCCGCGGTGGATGTGGGTCTACGCCGGATCGGTCTGGCTCTCTCCCCCGATGGGAAGGTGGTGATCCCCCAGCGGGCGATCGAGCGAAAAGGGCGCAATCAAGCCGCCGCGGAGCTGAGCCGTTTTTTGCGTGAGTGGGAGGTCGACACGCTCGTCGTCGGGATTCCGATCGGAGGATCGAGCGAAGAGGAGATGGGGAGGAGGATCCGCCACTTCGTCGGCCTGGTCGATTTGCCCGACGGGGTCACGGTGCACTATCAAGACGAATCGTTCAGTTCACGGGAGGTCAAAGAACGAACGGCAGGAGAGATACGTCACAAACGGGACGGTCGGATCGATTCGATGGCGGCGCAAGTGATTTTGCAGCGGTGGTTGGACGGCCAGGCTAATGGCGTTTGAAAATGAGCGTATCGAGCACAAGCCCCGCCGCGGAGACCAGGACGATCGTCGCTCCTGAGGAGAGGTCGAAGCGGTAGCTCAGCACCAGTCCCGCCAGGGTGAATCCGAGTGCCAGGGCGGAAGAGAGGAGCATCATCGTATAGAGGCTGGCGCTGTGGCGCCGGGCGATGTGGGTGGGGATGCTCAGCAACGCGATGACGAGGATGAGCCCCACCACTTTGATCGCCACCACTACCGTCAGGGCGGCGAGGATCAGCAGCATGGTGTAGTACCACCGGGTGGGGATCCCCCGCAGTTCGGCGTATTCGGGGTCGTAGCTCACCGCCAGCAGTTCCCGGTAGCGCAGGTGGACCAGGAGGATCACCGCGACGAGCAGTGCGGCCATGTAGCCCAGATCGCCGCGCTCCACCGCAAGGATCGATCCGAAAAGGTAGCTCATCAGATCGCCGTGATATCCCGGGGTGCGGTCGATGAGGACCACCCCCAGAGCCATTCCGGCGGCCCAGACCGCCCCGATCCAGGTGTCGCTCAGATGGGTTTTGCGGTAGGTCATCCAGGCCAGCAGGAGCGCCACGGCCACGCTGAACACCCCCGCACCCCAGAAAATGGGGATCCCCAGGAAGATCGCCAGTCCCACCCCGCCGTAGGAGCTGTGGGCGATCCCCCCGGCGAGGAAGACCATCCGGTTGACCACCACCAGCGAACCGACGAAACCGGCGATCAGGCTGACGAGGATTCCGGCGATGAGGGCGTTCTGGACGAATCCGTAGTGGAGCGCTTCGATCATGTACCCCCCTTGCCCCGGTGGTGTTCGCATTCGCAGGTTTTGGCCGCCAGCTCCTGCATCAGCTCGATCTCGCAGAAATGCTCCCCTTCGGGGGTGTGGAGGTGGATGGGATTTGCCCGCAGGTCGTGGGTGTAGGCGGTGCGGTTGAGGTAGACCACCTTGTCGGCGTATTCGGTGACCGCGGAGAGGTCGTGGCTCACCACCAGGACCGTCAGATCGCGGCTGAGCTCCCGGAGGAGGGAATAGATCTGCTTTTGCCCCTCGGCGTCGAGACTGGAGGTGGGTTCGTCGAGGATCAGAAGCCGGGGGTGGGCGCACAGGGCCCGGGCGATCATCACCCGCTGACGCTGCCCTCCGGAGAGTTCGCCGATGCGCCGGTCGAGTGCGCACTCCAGCCCCACCTTCTCGAGGGTGGTCCGGGCGCAGCGGAGTTCCACGTCGTTGTAGCGCATCGAAAACAGCCGTTCCCACCACCGGGTTGCCTCCCGATGTTTCCGGGGATTGCCCATCATCACCACGTCGAGGATCCGGATGGGGAACTGGAGATTGACGTTGGTGTTTTGGGGGACGTACCCGATCCGATCCCTGGCCCGGCGGGGAGGAGCGCCGAAGATGGCGATCTCCCCGGCATCGGGACGCAGCTGCCCCATGATCAGCCGCAGCAGGGTCGATTTACCCCCTCCGTTGGGGCCGATGACGGCGACGAATTCGTGCTCGTCCACCTCCAGGTCCACGTCGTGCAGGACCGGTTCCCGATCGTAGGAGAACCGCAGTCCGTGGACAGAGATCGCCTTCATTCCTACCCTTTTCGGAGAATCTCGGCCAGTCGGAGCAGCGTCCCCTCCCAATCTGTGGAGAGAGGAGAGAGCTTCACCACCGGGATCCCCAGCTCCCTGGCGAGGACCTGAGCGCTCCGGTCGGAAAACTCGGGAGAAGCGACGATCACCCGTACCCCTTTTTCGTGGGCGGTTCGGATGAGCCGCGTCAGTTGGCGGGGGGTGGGCTCCTTCCCCTCCACCTCCACCGGGAGCTGGACCAGTCCGTAGTCCCGGGCGAAGTACCCCCAGGAGGGGTGGAAGACCATCAGTACCGTCCCCGGGCGGAGCGTGGAGCGGAGTTTCGCGTCGAGCGCCTCGAGGCGCTTTTGAAAGCGGAGGAGGTTTCGGCGGTACTCCCCGGCATGGGCCGGATCGGCCGTTTCGAGGGTCTTTTCGATGAGCGGGGCCATCGCTTCGACGTTGCGCACCGAGAGCCAGATGTGGGGGTCGAGGCCGTGCCCGTGTGCTTCGTGTTCGTGGTCCTCTCCGGGGTGCGTTTCACCGTCGTGGGCGTGTTTCGGACTCATCGGGATCTTGTGGACCGCCTGGGAGAGATCGACCACCTTGAGCTTCGGATTCTGGGAGAGGAAACGGGGCAGCCAGGCCCGCTCGAACTCCACCCCGATGGCGAAATAGAGTGCGGCATCCGAAATGGTGCGCATCTGGGAGGGTTTGGGTTCGTAGCTGTGGGGGGAGCTGTCGGGGGGGACCATGACGGCGACCGCGGCTTGGTCCCCGGCGATCTGACGGACGAAATCGGCTTCGGGGGCGATGCTGACCACCACGGGGATCCGGGCCAGCAGAGGGAGCGAACAGAGCCAGAACAAAAACCATCGGATACGCATCGGAGTCCTTCGCAGATCGTTGAGGGAAATTATATCAGACGGACGATACCCGGCAGGAGGAGGACCGGGCGGGCCGGGTAGATGGCCCCTATGGCGTCGTTTTCATAGTTCGACAAAAGGAGGAGGAATCACTATAAAAACAAATCAATCAAAAGGAGAAAAAATGAATCGTGGCGCGGCGGACGGGACTCGAACCCGCGACCTCCGGCGTGACAGGCCGGCATTCTAACCAGCTGAACTACCGCCGCACGATGATGGTGGTCGCTAGTGGACTCGAACCACTGGCATCCACCTTGTAAGGGTGGCGCTCTACCAACTGAGCTAAGCGACCACGGTACACCATCACAGGATTTGGCGACCCCTAGAGGATTTGAACCTCTGTGACTGCGTGGAAAACGCAGCATCCTTGGCCACTAGATGAAAGGGTCATCTAGTCCATCTGCGGTCATCAAAAAAAGATGGGTGGTGACCCGTCTTGGATTCGAACCAAGGGCCCACTCCTTAAAAGGGAGTTGCTCTACCAGCTGAGCTAACGGGTCGGAAACAAAAAGCCTCTCAGGCTTTAAGTGGGCAGAATTATAGCCCAGATCATCCCCACTGTCAAGACTCCTGCGAAAAAAATCGGAAAATTTCGCCTTCGCTTTCGATCACCATTTTCAATGTATGCCAGACGGTCGCCTGCTGGATGGCGTTGCGGTCTCCGTGCAGCGAGAGGCGCTTCACCCGCTGACGGGATCCGTTTTGGACGCAGACGTAGACGGTTCCCACCGGCTTGCCCGGGACCGCGCCGGTCGGCCCGGCGATCCCGCTGATCGCCGCGGCGATTTCGGCGCCGCTTTCGTCGGCGGCTCCGGCGGCCATCTCCCTCACGCACGCTTCGCTCACCGCGCCATGTTCGCGCAGCGTCTCCTCCCGGACCCCGAGCCATCGGGATTTGATCTCGTTGGAGTAGGTGACGAAGGAACCGCCGAAAATATCCGACGCACCCGGACGGGAGGTGAGGGTGGCGGCGACGAGCCCCCCTGTGCAGCTCTCGGCGAAGGTGATCCGTTTCCCCCGTGCCTCCAGGTAAACAATCAGCGCGTCCACGACCGAGGGGAGGGGGATCGTCCGCTCCCGCCAAGGGGCCAGGAGCGCTTCGAGGCGGGCGATGTTCCCTTCTCCCCGGACCGTGAGGGTGTACCATCCCGGGACCGTTTCGTAAAGCTCCGTGCAATCGGGGTTCCGACGGACGTGTTCTCCGACCCCTTCGGGGAGGCGTTCCCCGTCGGGGAAGAGGTGCCAGACCTTCGTGCGGGACGCCTCCAGGAGGATCGCGGGGAGCCGATCGCCGACTTCCGCGGCCAGGACGTTCACCCGTCGTCCCCGCACTTCGTAGAGGTAGCTTCCCTCTTCCGCTTCGAGGGCCTGTGCGGGGATGGGATAGCGTTCGCCGCTCTCGAGGCGATCCCCCGTCAGATCGCACAGGAGCCTCCCGACGAGGGGGAACGCTTCGGGGGCGGCGGCGATCAGGAGAGGGAGCCGTCCCGATTCCAGGAGAGGGGCGAAACGCTCCACGATCGCCGGATCGTGGGCCTCCCAGTGGTGCCATTCGTCGATCGTGAGGCCGTGTGCCGCGATATGGCGCCGCAGATAGGGGGCGAGGACCGGATGGGAGCGCAGCGGCTCCCCGATGGTCAAGAGCGAGACCGTTCCTTCGGGCATGGCGACTCCTTGTCGGGAGGTGTTATGTCGATTATAACGCATCCATAAAGTGCAATAAGCTATAATCCACCCAATTTCCAAGGATCACAAGGACGGTTTGCGATGGATTACAAAGAGACGCTGCTGCTGCCCAGGACCGATTTCCCCATGCGGGGGAATCTCCCCAAAAACGAGCCGGAGCGCTACAAGCGCTGGTTCGCGGAGGGGGTCTACGAGCGGATGAAAGCCAACCGGGAGGGGTGCGAGATGTTCACCCTCCACGACGGCCCCCCGTACGCCAACGGTGAGATCCACATCGGGCACGCGCTCAACAAGATCCTCAAAGACATCATCGTCAAATACCACTACTTCCAGGGCAAGGCGGTCCGCTACACCCCGGGCTGGGACTGCCACGGGCTGCCCATCGAGCAGAAGGTCGAGGAGCGGATCGGCAAAGCCAAAAAAGACGCCATGCCCGTGAGCGAATTCCGGGCCCTGTGCCGGGAACACGCCGCCAAGTACATCGCCATCCAGAAAGAAGGGTTCCAGTCCCTGGGGGTGATCGGCGACTGGGAAAACCCCTACGTGACGATGGATTTCAAATTCGAGGCCAACATCTACCGCACACTGTGCGAAGTGGCCAAACGGGGGCTCCTGGTCGAGCGGAACAAGCCGGTCTACTGGTCCTGGGCCGCCGAAAGCGCCCTGGCCGACGCGGAAGTGGAATACAAAGACAAAGAGGACTACTCCATCTACGTGGCGTTCGAACTCTCCGATAAGGCCAAGGAGGAGCTCGACATCCACGGCAAAGCGGCGATCGTCATCTGGACCACCACCCCCTGGACCCTGCCGGCCAACACCGGGATCGTCCTGGCCCCCGGCGAGATGTACGTCCTCACCGAAGACGGCTACATCGTCGCCGAGAGCCGCTACGACGCATTGATCGAAGAGGGGGTGGTCTGCGGACATGCCGTGCGCAAATTCTCCGCCAAGGAGCTGGAGAACAAGCTGGCCATCAACCCCCTCAACGGCCGCACCTCCCGGATTATCCTGGCCGATTTCGTCGATCTGAGCGGCGGAACCGGAGCGGTTCACTCGGCGCCGGGACACGGAGAGGACGACTATTTCGCCGGGCTCAAATACGGGCTGGAGGTGCTCATGCCGGTGGACGATCAAGGGCGCTACGACGAGAGCGTGGTGGGGCATCAGCTCCTGCCCGATCCCGAGTCGTTCGTGGGGATGCACGTTTTCGACGCCAACGAAAAGATCCTGGAGCTGCTCGGTGACGCGCTGCTCAAATCTGGCCGTTTCACCCACTCCTATCCCCACTGTTGGCGGACCAAGAAACCGGTGATCTACCGGGCCACCAAGCAGTGGTTCATCGCCGTGGACGAAACCCCCGAGGGGGCGGAAAAAACCCTCCGCGATCTGGCGCTGGAAGGGGTGGACGCGACGATCTTCTACCCCGAATGGGGATGCAACCGTCTCCGCTCCATGGTCGAGGGGCGGCCCGACTGGTGTATCTCCCGTCAGCGCACCTGGGGGGTGCCGATCGCCTTTTTCCGGGTCAAGAAGACCAAAGAGGTGATCCTGGACGAGAAGGTACTCAACTTCATCGCCGCCATTTTCGAGCGGGAGGGGTGCGACGCCTGGTACGACCGCCCCATCGAGGATCTCCTCTACCCCGGCAGCGGATACAAGCCCGAAGAGCTGGAGAAGATCGACGACATCCTCGACGTGTGGTTCGACAGCGGTTCGACCTGGAACGCGGTGCTCCGATCCCGCGAATACGATGCCGGGGAGTTTCCCGCCGATATGTATCTGGAGGGGAGCGACCAGCACCGGGGATGGTTCCAGAGCTCTCTGCTGCTGAGCTCCGCCATCAATTTCCATCCCCCCTACCGCTCGATCCTCACCCACGGCTTCACTGTCGATGAGAACGGGGAGAAAATGTCCAAATCCCGGGGCAACGTCGTCTCTCCCCAGGAGGTGACCCGGCAGTACGGGTCGGAGATCCTGCGGCTCTGGGTGGCGCTAAGCGACTATCAGAGCGACCTCAAAATCAGCGACGGGATCCTCAAGCAGACGGCGGAGCAGTACCGCAAGATCCGCAACACCTTCCGTTTCCTGCTGGCCAACGTCAACGATCTGGAAGCGCCCCTGCCCGTCGAGGAGCTCGGTGAGCTCGACCGGTGGATCCTGGCGGTCGCCGGGGAGGTGTTCGACGCGGTCAAAGCTTCCTTCGACGCCTACGAGTTCGCCCGCGGGTTCGCCCGGCTTAACCATTTCCTCACCAATGAGCTCAGCGGGATCTACATGGACATCTGCAAAGACCGCCTCTACTGCGACGCCCCCGATTCCCCCACCCGCCGGGGCGCCCAGAGCGCGATGGCGATGATCGCCCGGAGTATGCTGGCGCTGGTGGCCCCCACGCTCACCTACACCGCCGACGAGGTGCTCGAGTATGCCCCCAGGGTCATCAAAGGGGAGTGGAAAGACGTGTTCGACATGGTCTACGAACCGCTCCCCCGGGTCGAGATGCCCTTCGACGCTTCCTTGCTCGAGGCGGCGCGGGAGGCTTTCTACGAAGAGGTGGACCGGCTCAAAAAAGAGAAGCACATCAAATCTACCCTGGAACTGGAGATCGCCGGGCCGGTGGAGCGTTTCCCGATGGAGAGCGCCAAGGATCTGGAGGACTGGTTCGTCGTCAGCGCCCTGAAGCCCGCCGGCGATGGGGAGGAACTGGGGGCCTTCGTCGTGGACGACCTGCACTTTACCATCCACCGATCCGCCGAACACAAATGCCCCCGGTGCTGGCGGTACTGCGCCGCCGAAGAGGGGGAGCTGTGCGAGCGCTGCGCCGAGGTCCTGAATGCCTGATCTCACTCAGCCCGTTACCCCCGGAGTCATCATCGGCTCCATCGCCTTCATCGCGCTCTGCGTCGGTGTGGGGCTCGGGGTAGTGGCATATTATCGGAAAAGGGAAGGGAAGTAGTCCGGTCGTCGACTTTATCGAATATGATATGATAAAGATCATTTTCGATCAAAAGAGGCGCAGATGGAAAAAGCCGAAGCGATCGACTATCTGAAAACGCACCAGAATTTTTATCTCGAGAAATACGGTGTCCGTTTCGTCGGGATTTTTGGTTCCGTGGCCAGGGACGAAGCGAAAGATGACAGCGATATAGACATCCTCTACTCCATAGAAGAAGATCGAAAACTCTCACTTTTTAACTATCTTAAACTTTTAAGTGAGCTGGAGAAGGCTTTTGGAAAAAAAGTCGATCTGGTTCGTGACGAGACAGTAAAATCAAGATTGAAACGTTACATTCAGCGAGATCTGGTCCATGTCTAAACGCGGTCGGGATTATCGGCTTTATCTCGATGACATTCTTGCCGAATGTGAGAACATACGGATGTTTGTTGACCGTGTGTCATATGAAGAGTTTGCCGACAATGTCGAAAAAGTCTATGCAGTCGCCAAAGCGTTTGAAAATATCGGTGAAGCTGTCAAAAACCTTCCTTCCGAGATAGTAAGTGACTATCCTGAAATTCCCTGGAGTGAAATAGCGAAAATGAGAGATGTTCTCACGCATCATTATTTCGGTGTTGATGATAGGGTACTTTGGGAGACTATCGAGGAAGATTTGGACCGTTTTGAAGAAACCGTCAAAGCGATTATGAGACAATCAGGAACCCGCTGAATCGAAATAACCTTTGACTGCGCTCCATCGATCCTATCCAACGTAGCCATATTGACCTACCCCAAGCCCGACTGCACAGTGTATGATGTAAATACTTTGGAGCGTGTCATCCTTTCTCTTTTCACGTGGAAAAGCAGTACAATAGAAACATGAACCGTTTGGCACTGGTTTTAGGGATTTTGTTGTGCGGGTATACCGCTCTGGGCAGGTCACACCCCTTGAACTATCAGTGTTCCATCCAAAAAGGGGATATCAATCACGACCATAAAATGGATGAGGTTCTATCTTGTAGTAGCCGAAATTCAGAGCGACATACAAAACTGATCATCCTTCTGAGTGAGCGAAACACAAAATTCAAAAACCTCGTTTTCGATCAAACGGGAGTTCTGGATTTTCCCAGACAAAACGGTGCGGGATTTGTGATCAGAGACATTTGGGCCACGATAGAGGATGGGCATTTGACGATCGTCGTGAGTGGAAACTCCCATGCCGATTTCATGATCCGCTATGGGTTCGTCTTCAGAAACGGAGAGTTTGTCCTGGCGGATCAGGAACGGGAAGACTATCTGTATTGCAACCCATCGATGATCGCCAAGGTCACCAAAGTGAATTTCCTCCCTTTGGATATCAAATTGACCGATTTTTGCCTGGATTGTCTGGCACGGTACGGAGTCGACAAAATAGAGCGGCAACGCATCGTTCCACGAAAGATCTTGCGCGTTTACAAAAGGATCAAAAAACGTTACAGCAAAAAGTTGGCGCTCCGCCTGGTCGAACGTGGGGAGTGCCCGATCGATGAATTTATGCGAAGATACCTGTTTTTGGATAGCCAAACGCATGTAGGGATAACCGAGGATATCGCCCATTACCTACAAAAAGCGGGAGCATATCGGGAAGCGATCTACCTTTTGGAGCGGATTGCCGAAGCGTTTCCCGATCATGAAAATGCATATATCGATCTCGGCGATGCATACTGGGCGTTGGGAGAGAGAGAAAAAGCCCGCCAGGCGTATCGTACTTACCTGAGTGTGATGCACAAGAAAGGGGTGTCGAAGAAGATTCCAAAAAAGATTTTCCATAGATTGGGGTTGAAGAAAACGACCGCAAAATAATGCGGTTGTTCCCGAGTCACTGTGGAGTATTTGTGTGTCGCCCCAGCCAAAAAAGGCGCTATGGTTTTTCGGTACTCTGCGTGTTGGATTCCTGGCCGGATCCGAAGACCTTTTCGAACATTTTCCGCACCGCACTGGGACCTTGGGACGGATCACGGTGGATTTTTGTCGATTCGAAGACCTGGAGGGTTTTGGCTTTGGCCTTGCGGTATTTTTCGTTGCGCTTTTTCTGTTGCTGCACTTCCCTGACCGCTTTTTGGTAGAGCCGTTTCTCTTCGGGGGTGGCGTTGGCTTCGTTGAAAAAGGGCAGGGTGCCGAAGATACTGGGGCCCTCTTTGAGAGTACGATGGGGAAGTTTGGTCGATTCGAAGACCGCCAGAG
>JALWKO010000062.1 GCA_027081405.1 Campylobacteraceae bacterium
ACTACATCGCCCGCTATCTGGAGGAGATGGGAGCCCTGGGGGTGCGGCGGGCCGACATCGAGCCTAAGGCCACCGAGTCGCTGGACGCCATCCAGGCGATGGTGGAGCGGCTGCTGGAGCGCGGCTGCGCCTACCGGGTTGATAGCGGTGATATCTACTTCGACACCTGCAAAGACACCCACTACGGCGAGATCTCCCACATGCTGGGCGACGAGGAGGAGGCCCGCAGCCGACTCTGCGAACTGAAAACGGGAGAGAAGAAGCATCCGAGAGACTTCGCCCTTTGGAAAGCCTGCGCCGGCGAAGAGGACGTCTGCTTCGATACCGAGCTGGGCAGTGGGCGACCCGGCTGGCACATCGAATGCTCGGCGATGATCGAAAAGCACTTCCGCGGCAATGGAGAATACACCATCGACATCCACGGCGGGGGCGCCGATCTGCTCTTCCCCCACCACGAGAACGAAGCAGCCCAGACTCGCTGCGCCACGGGCCACGAGATCGCCAAATACTGGATGCACAACGGCTTCGTCCAGATCGACGGGGAGAAGATGTCCAAAAGCCTGGGCAACAGCTTCTTCCTCAAAGACGCCCTGGCGATATACCCCGGCGAACTGCTCCGCTACTACCTCATCGGGGTCCACTACCGCAACGATTTTAACTTCAACGAGGTGGATCTCAAAGCGGCCAAAAAGCGCCTGGATAAGCTCTACCGGCTCAAAAAGCGCCTCACACCGGGCAAGGCGGGCGAAGCCGACGCCGCCTTCGTCACTGCCCTCAAGGAGGCGATGGCTGACGATCTGAATACCTCCAAAGCCCTGGCCATTGTCGACGAGATGGTCAGCGAAGCCAACGAAGCCCTGGATGCCAACCCCAAAGACAAAGTCCTCAAGCGTACGGTGCTGGGCAACATCGCCTTCGTCGACGAACTCCTGGGCTTCGGCAGCTCCGATGCTTATGCCTGGTTCCAGCACGGAGTGAGCGACGCGGAGCGGGCCAGGATCGAAGCGCTGATCGAAGAGCGCAACGAAGCCAAAAAGGCCAGAGACTTCGCCCGGGCCGACGCCATCCGCGACGAACTCTCCACCATGGGAATCGCCCTGATGGATACCCCCGAAGGAACCAAGTGGGAGAAGCTATAACGTCCGTACAAACCCCAAATGAGCAGGAAACGGTGCACCGTCAGGATGAAAGAATCCGATTCGCCCTTCCCATGCCGATGACGTGATCGAGAGCGACCGAATATGCAAAAACGTTATCGATCTTTCTTGGCGATTTTCTCGATGATCCGACTCGTACTCCGCCCTTCGACGAATTCCACCAGTCGCACCTCTTTGGCGATGTCGCTGCCGACCACCTCTTTGCCCTCGTAGTCGCCCCCTTTGACAAGGACGTCGGGCTCGACGATTTTGATCAGCTCGTAGGGGGTGCCCTCGTCGAAAATCGTCACGTAGTCGACCGCCTCGAGGGCGGCCAGGACGTAGGCCCGGTCGTACTGGGGATTGACGGGACGATCCGCGCCTTTGAGCCGACGCACCGAATCGTCGCTGTTGAGCCCGACGATGAGCACGTCTCCAAAACCGGCCGCCTCGTTGAGATATTTCACGTGCCCCATGTGGAGAATGTCGAAACATCCGTTGGTAAAGACGATCCGTTTCCCCTCGGCACGCAAACGCCGCACGATCGCCTCCAGCCGCTCGGCGTCGACGATCCGCTCCTCGCCGCCGCCGGACTGTTCCGCCTCCACGGCGGCGATTTCGTACCAGGTGGCCGTCGCGCTCCCCAGCTTGCCCACGACGACGGCCGCGGCGGCGTTGGCGATCCGGGCCGCTTCGTCGATGCTCCCCCCGCAGGCCCGGACGTAGCCCAGCGTGGCGATGACGGTATCCCCCGCTCCGGTCACGTCGTAGACCTCCCGGGCTTTGGTGGGGATGAGGCGCATCTCCTCGCCGAAAATCGCCATCCCCTCTTCCGAAAGGGTGATGATGGCCCGCTCCAGCCCCAGCTCCTCTTTGAGCCGGAATCCCGCCTCCCTTAGGCTCGCTTCGTCGACGATGGCGATCCCCGTCGCTTCGGAAGCCTCTTTTTTGTTGGGGGTGATGGCGGTGGCCCCCCGATATTTGGAGTAGTCGCGCCCTTTGGGGTCGACCATGACCCGGATCCCCCGATCGTTGCAGCGGGCGATCACCCCCTGGGTAAGCGTGTCGGTCAGGACCCCCTTGCCGTAATCGGAGATCAGCACCGTATCGATCCCTCCATCGAGCAGCGCCTCGATCTTCTCCAGCAAGGCCGCTTCGTTTTCACCGGAGATGGGAGCGCGATTTTCGCTGTCGAAGCGGACCACCTGCTGGTGGGAGGCGATGACGCGGCTTTTGCGGGTGGTGGTCCGTTCGGGATCTTTCAGAAGCGCCGAAGTCCCCACGCCCAACGAAACGAGCATCTGCTCCAGGCGCTCGCCGTCCGCGTCGTCACCGATAACTGAAGCCACCTCCACCTTCGCCCCTAGCGCCACCAGATTGTGCACCACGTTTCCCGCACCGCCGAGCACTTCCGTTTCCCGCTCCACATCGATCACCGGCACCGGCGCTTCGGGGGAGATTCGCTCGGTTTTGCCCCACAGATAGTGGTCGATCATCAGATCGCCGACGACGAGAAGACGGGGGGAGGCTGTTTTGTATTTATGCATGCGTCGCTCCGCGACAGTCTCTAGCCTCTAGTCGATAGTCGATAGTTTTTTTCGATCCTCTTTTCATCATCCTCTCACTTTTGCGACTTTTTTTGAATCGATTGCATCAAAGACGTGATCATTCTACCCAGTTCATCATATTCTTTGATCCATGAATTTCCAATTTTACGGGGTATGTACTCGATTTTCATCCCAATAAAAATTTGGGTCTTTGCTTCGGCTATCGATCCGCGGGCGATATCCAGGAAGCGAATTTTCTCCTGTTCTGAAATGCGTTCCACCCCTTCGGCGATGTTACTGGGTACGGATAAACCTGCGCGCGTCAATTGATCTTTGAAGCCAAAATCTCTGAGATTTCTCAACTCTATATAAATCTCCGCACTCAAAGCGGCAGCCCGTTTCCAAACATCGAGATTTTGACATTTCACAATTTTTTCCCCACTATCGACTAGTGACTATCGACTCGTGACTTCGTCTTCGTAAAGACGTTTGATCTCCGGCAGATATCTCCGGATCCCCTCCTCCAGCGTCACTTCCGGTTCGTAGCCGAGGGATTCGCGGGTGGGTTCGATGTCGGCCTGGGTGAAGAACTGGTACTGTCCCAGGTAGGGGTTGGGGATGTATTCGCAGGGCAGATTCGTCCCCAGCTGCTCCTGGAGGATGTCGACGATGTCCTGGAAACTCCGGGCCTTGCCGGTGCCGACGTTGTAGACGCCGCTTCGTTTGGGGTTGCAGGCTTTGATGTTGGCCTGGATCACGTCGTCGATATAGACGAAATCGCGCAAAATTTTGTCGCTGCCCTCGAAAAGCCGGGGAGATTGGCCCGAAAGGATCTGGTGCCCGAACTGCAGCACCATCGAAGCGGTTTTGTTTTTGTAGTACTCCCGGGGGCCGTAGACGTTGAAGTAGCGCAGCCCCACGATGGGGAGGTCGCTTTTTTTCATCCATTGGTAGGCCAGATGGTCCATGGCCAGCTTGCTGAATCCGTAGATGTTGGCCGGATCCTCCCGCCCCACGGTCTGGGGGGCCGGGGCGTTGCCGTAGGTGGCGCCGCTGCTGGCGTAGATCATCGCCGCGCCCATCTCTTTGGCCATCTGGAGCAGATCTTTGAAGGCGTTGAGGTTGGTGCGCATCATGATATTCTGATCCTGCACCGTCGTATCGCTGATCGCCGCTTCGTGGAAGATGTAATCGAAGCGGAAATCCCGCAGACGCTCCAAATCCTCCGGATCGGTGATGTCGCCGGCGATGATCTCTCCCGTAAAGCCTTTGAGGTTTTTGTAGTGTCCGAAGCTACGGAGGTTGCCGTTGGCGAAGGTCTCACCGGTGCGGAACAGATCGAAGACCACCACCCGGGCCTCGGGGAAGTTTTCCTGGAACCAAAACGCCAAATTGGAGCCGATGAACCCCGCCCCGCCGGTGATGAGGATCGTTTTGCCGTTGAAATTCATTTCCTTTCCTTTATTGCAGTATTTCATCCAGCAATGCTCGAACGTGTCGCAATTCGTTTTCCGTCAATTCGGCAAGTTTTTCGATCAATCGATTTCTATCGATCGCCCGTATATGCGCCACCAGTAAATCAGAAAGCTCATAAAGTTTCTGACGCGGCGGAATGCGAAACCGCAACGGTTGGACGTCATCGACCAGTTGTGTCGTCAGCGGCATAACGATCACAGTCGGATAGTCGGTCCGATTGAGCGCATCTCCTTGTATGATGAGAACCGGACGGACCTTGCCCACTTCATTGGCTCTTTTTTGCGGATTGAGGTTGGCGAGCCAAATTTCTCCTTTAGAGACCGTCATCGACCGTATCGTCCCAGATTTTCAACTCTTTTGCATCCGATTCGGCGACCTTTTTGACCGCTTCCGCGATGCGACGTTCCCGGCTGCGCAGTATATGTTCCGCGTAATAATCGAGTGCTTCGCGGATCACTTCACTTTTTTTCTTATGTAGCAAGATCGTCATTTTTTCGAGTATTTCGGCTCGCTTTTCATCGAATCGTACCGTCGTAGTCATCGCCTCACCTTTGGATAAAATAATGTATTCTTGTATTACAGTATAGCATAGTCAAGCGGACGATCCTTCTCGACCAATATCGCCCGTCCGATCCCCGCCGCTTCGGCCGCTTCGATGTCGCTGGCCTTGTCTCCGATCAGGATCGATGCGGCGGGATCGATATCAAAGCGCGCGATCGCCTCCAGCAGCATCCCCGGAGCCGGTTTGCGGCAATCGCACCCCTCATCGGGGGCGTGGGGGCAGAAAAAGACCTGCTCCCGGGTGATCTCGATTCCCGCCCGGCGCATCTGACGGAGCATATGCTCCGTGACCGCCTCGAAATCCTCCCGGGTGTAGTATCCCCGGCCGATCCCCGACTGGTTGGTGACGACGATCGGGAGGTAGCCCCGCTCCTGGAAGCTCCGGATCGTCTCCAGAATCCCCGGGACGAACTGGAACGCCTCCACGGTATGGACGTAGCCGTGATCGACGTTGATCACCCCGTCCCGGTCGAGAAAGAGCGCCCGTTTCACGCCTCCCCTCCGATCCCCAGCGCCCGCTCCTCGTCGAGAAAGCGGGCGACCGCCTCCTCTTCGTTGCTCCAGGGCAGAACGATGTCGGCCCGCGCCTTGATCTCCTCCACGGCGTTGGCGACGGCGATTTTGCGACCCGCCATCGTGAAGAGGCCGATGTCGTTGTGGCTGTCGCCAAATACCGTCGTGTGCTCCCGGTCCACCCCCTCCATCTCCTCCAGCCGTGCCAGGGCGTGGGCCTTGTCCCCTTCGGGGTGGAGCACCGTCAGGAACCAACAGTCGATATACGGGTCTTTGGAGCGTTTGATCTCGATCGCGTCCCCCAGCGTCTCCTCCAGCCTCCGCTGCAGCTCGGCGGTGGTGGCTTCGTCGTGGAGATAGACGATCTTGAGATTGCGCTCCATCGCCCGCATCCGCTGCACGTCCAGCACCCGCCAGTCGTTGTGGAAGGTCGCGAGGAGTTCCCGCTGCCAGCGGTTGGGATCGCGGGGATAGACGAAAGTCTCTCCGCCATCGGCTTCCATCCCCACCAGGAGCGGTTCGAGACCCAGAGCGCGCCCCAGCTCCATCACCGCATCCCCCGTCTCCCGATCGAGTGCCGCCACGTGCCGCAACTCCCCCTCCATCGTGGCGATCACTACTCCGTCGAGGAGGATCATCGGTTCGTCCACCCGCATTCCCCGCAGCAGCTTGCGCACCCCCGTCAGACTCCGGGCCGTCGCCACCGAGAGGCGCGCGCCACGCCGGTGGGCTTCGTTCCAGACCCTGCGGGTGTATTCGCCGATGCTCAGATCGTCGCGCAGCAGCGTTTTGTCCAGATCGCTCAGATACAAGGTCTCCATCGGACTCCGTTCGGATTTTTTGACGCTATTATCCCACAAATTGTTTGGCGGACGATCCCGGCTCACTCCGACGCCGCGATCCCCCGATGGCGCTCCATGCGGGGCAGCGGGTCGCTCAGGAGCAGATCGGGTTCGTCAAACGGGGCGATCCGTTCGATGAAATCGAGAAACGCCAGTACTGGCGACGCATAGAAAAAGCGGAGGTGGTGATCGTACTGCCAGAGCTTGTCGGCATAGATCAGCACCCGGTAGGGGATGTCTCCCACCCCGTCGCCGTCCCGATCGAACCCTTCGTAGCGGCTCCAGTAATTGTAGGCGATCTCGTTGTCCCCCCGTTTGGCGTTGGGGATGTCCACCACCACGTCGTCCAGATTGCCGACGAAATCGTTGTCCCGGATCCGGTTGTTCCGGATGGCGGCGTGGAAATGGAGTGCCGTTGCGTTGGCGACGACGGAATTTCCCTCGATGAAACGGCGCATCCCGATCTCTACGGGGGAAGAGTCGATGTAAATGGCCTGGGCGCAGCCAAGAAGAAGATTCGCCGTGACATGGATGTCACGTCCGTGCTGCAGCAGAATGCCCGTTCCGGTCGCCAGGCGGGTGGCGGTGATCCGGTTGCCCGTGAGATTGAGGTCCCGCCCTCCCCGGACGAAGATCCCCGCATAGGTGCGCCGGATCCGATTGCCGACGACGCTCACGTTGCGATCCATCGTGAGCAGGACGCCGTAGCGGGCTTCGGTGATCCGATTTCCCGAGATTCGGACGTTTCGGGAGCGGGTGACGGCGAGGTCCCGCACCCCCCGCAGCTCATTGTCGACCACCGCCACCCCTTCGGATCCCCAGATCCGCACCGCGTCTCCCCGATTGTCCACCACAGTTTCGGGGTAGGAACCGATCCGCGTCCTCTCGATGCGTACCCTCCGGCTGGTTTCGGCGACGATTCCGAACAGACTCCGTCGGATCCGGCATCCCCGGATCCGGACGTCCGAGACGCCCACCATCCTGATCGCCGCATCGAGCGCGTCCCGACGGCGTCCCGAACCTTCGATCACCAGATCCTCCAGCCGTACGTGGGAAGCGCGGATCGTCACCACCGTCCCCTTCCCCGTCCCGGCGATCACCGTACGTCCCGGAACGCCCCGTATCGTCAGGGGTTTGTCGATCGTCACCGTTTCCCGGATCGTCCCCGCCGACAGGCTCAATATCGCTCCGGGGGCGGCGGCGTCGATCGCCTCCTGCAACGCTCCTGCCCCTGCAAGGGACGGAAGGAGTGCATGGAGCAACACCCCTGCGACGAAGCCCGGTACCCACCTGCGCCCCCACGGCTTCGCCCGACCCCCGTACCGTTTCATCGTGTTTTCCTCCGCATCTGAGGCCGAATTACCGTTTCTCTGGACGGCAGAAGGCCCGATACCCCTCCCGGGGATCGGCGAGGCGCTCCGGATAGACCGGGGCAACCCCGCACCGTTTCCCCTCGCGCACCAGCCGCTTGAAGAGCCGCCCGTCGGGGGCGATATAGAGCCGTACCTGGGTTTCACACTCGTGGACGTTGGCCGAACGGAGATAAACGAAAAAGAGGCTGCCGTCCGAACGGTAATAATAGTTCGCTTCGTGGGCGCTGTCCTCGGTACCGCCATCACAGTGGAGCTTGCGGATCCTCCCTTTCGCGTCCATGTAGACAGCGGCGTTTTCGACCACCGCCCCGTCATAGCGGCCGTGTTTGCGCCAGGGGAGTTCGTCCCTGGCGATAGCCCGTTCGATCCGGGCAAACTCTTTTTTGATCCAGCCGATCCCCTCCCCGGCCAAAAGTACGCCTCCTGCCAAGAGGGCGATCCCGATTATCCTCCTCATCGGCACCTCCTTTCCGTTATCATAACCCAAAATCATCTCTCCGGCCAACCGGGCTCCCGTTCTCCCGGCTTTTTATCAGCAGATGAAATCTTTCAGTAATGCCCTGGAGTGTGCTATCATCGGAAAAGAGGAAAAAGGAGGTGAGACATGAAAATCCGATGGCTCTTTCCGGTGCTGATCCTGTGCAGTGTCACGGCCGCCCAAGCCGACGACATCTACGACCGAACCTTCGACACCATTTATTTGTCCAACCGGGTTTATGTCGCGCTGGACAACCGGCTTGCCAACGTCTATCGGCGACTTCGACGCTATCTGGGACCGCAGGGTCGCAGGATCCTCGTCACCAGCGAAAAGGACTGGATCCACCGACGCGACCACCGGTGCGCCTATCCCGAAACCCACTCCGTCGACATCGCCTGCGCCATCCGCGAAACCCGTGAAAGGCTCCGTTTTTTGGAAGCGCGGCTGCGCGAATGCGAAACGGTCGGATGCCGGATCGATAGGCTCTACTGAGCCTCCGTTCCTTCGGAATATAAGGTGGTCTTTCTCGATTCTCACCGTCTTTGCAGACGTGTATATTCGAATCCCACAGATTTTCGACAGCCTTTTTGATCCACAAGGTTCACGATGTTACAGTTGATCACAATTGATTTTTTGACGATCTATTTGACATATCTGCTCATCCTCGCCATCAAACAACGCAAACACTGCCGGACCGTCATCGTCACCGCGCTCGTCGTCGTTCACCTGCTTTTGCTGAGCAACGCCCCTGATTGGAACGAAGGGAGCATGAGCAGTGCCGTCTATATCCTCCCTTTTTTCAAAAGCGCCTCGGATACGTTTTATGCGCTGATCCTCTTTTCCGCCATTTTGCTGTTGACCCCTTTGATGATCTATGGATTTCTCCTCGTCGGTTTCAGCCACTTGCTCTGCGCGATTGCCAAAAGATCGGGGTAAATCCGGGCTGCGCTCCGGGATACACACACCCTCCACACAACCTATGCTATAACTTCTCAGATAAAAAATTTTCTCCCAAAGGATTCCCATGAAACTCCTCGCCCTTCTTTTCGCCCTCACCCTGGGCCTGATGGCCAAGCCCCAGACCATCGTCTTCGCCGCCGGGTGCTTCTGGGGAGTGGAGAAGCATTTCGAGAACCTCCCGGGCGTGATCGATGCCCAGTCGGGCTATGCCGGGGGGAACTATCCCGATCCCACCTACCACAAAGTCCTCTCCTACCGCTACGACACCCCCCAAGGGGTCGTCAACTACGCCGAATCGGTCAAAGTCACCTACGACGATGCCAGGATCTCCACCGAGGATCTCATCAAGTCCTTCTGGGAGCTTCACGACCCCACACAGAAAGATCGTCAGGGCAACGACCGGGGCAACAACTACCGCAGCGCCATCTTCTACACCACCCCCGAGCAGAAAGCGATCGCCCTGCGGACCAAAGCCGAATATCAGAAGCTGCTCTCCAAGGCAGGCTACGGCAGGATCGTCACCGAGATCCGTCCGCTGAAAACGTTCTACCCTGCCGAAGCCTTCCATCAAGACTATCTCAAGAAGAATCCTAACGGCTATTGCCCCAACCACGCCACGGGCGTCAAATTCCCCCAAAAGACCAAAACAATGCCCCAAAACACCCAAGCCCTCACCCCCCTGGGGGGCAAGGAGATCCTCGTCATCGACGCCGAAAACTGTCCCTACTGCGAAGCCTTCAAAAAGAAGGTCGCTTCAAACTACCACGGGACGATCCCCATGCGCTTCGCCCACGAAGACCGTATCAAAGGTTTCAAACTCAAAACCCCCGTCATCGGCACCCCCACGATCTACTTCGTGGTCGATGGCAAAGAGGTGGCGGCCCATACCGGCTACCTGGGCCCCAAAGAGTTCTACAAAGCCCTGGGAGCCTTCAAACTGGGAACGAACAGCGAAGCCTACGACATCGCCTTCAACCGCGGTACCGAACCGCGATTCTGCAAAAAATACGCCATCTTCAAAAACGTCGGTGACGGGGTCTTCGTGGACAAGCTCTCGGGGGATATCCTCTTTGATACCCGGGATCGCCTTATCACCGCACCAGGTAACTCCCTCAATGTTTGAGAGAGCGAGACGTGGTGAGATGTGTGCAAAAAAGTGCGAAGGACTCCCCGTAGGGAATTCGAGGACTTTGTTTGTGCACAGATCGCCGCGTATCGCTCTCCCCGTAGGGTGCGGCACTTTTGCCCATATGCTGCGTTGGATTTCCTTGCATTAGCCTCCGGCTAGTCCTGCAAAAATCCGCCTTGCCTATGAACAAAATTGCCGCATCAAACATTCGAGGGAGTTATCTGGTGCGGTGATGACTCCCACTCCGGCTGGCTCAGCTTCTACCGCGCACGTCCCGGCACCGTCGTCGAACGGCGTGATGACAGCTTCGGCATGCATCGCACCGAAGTGATCGCCAAAACCAGCGGCGGCCATCTGGGCCACGTCTTCGACGACGCCCCCGGCGGGAAACGGCGCTTCTGCATCAACGCCACCGTTTTGGAATTCGTCCCTAGGGCCAAACTCCCCCAGTGGCGCAAAGCACACGGCTTTGCCTCCGCGACGGCCGGCGCAGCGGGGGCCGCATCTCCGATGCGGTAGCCTCATACCCCGTTTCCTCCCCCTCCCCGTTCCATCAATGGGATTGAACGATCGCTCCTGTTTTATTGACATTTTCTTTTTTTATTCGCTAAGATTCATTTATCTCAAGATATAAGGATTTCAAATGAAACTCGTGCGCAATCTCCTGGCTCTCATCGGCGCTGCGGTTCTCGTCGCCGCGGTGTATGCATGGTTCGCGTTCGATCTGGGGACCCGGATCGACCAGGTCAAACGGCTCGACCCCAAAGCCAAAGCGGTCTATACCCACATGATGACCACCCTCCTCGACACCGGCGACATCGCCAAAGCGACCGTCCGGAAAGTCAAAGTGGACAAGGGGATCACCCCCGACGAGATCGTCGATTCGCTCAACAGCGTCGCCACCGAAATGGGGATCAAACCGGTCGGCGACCTCCCCCTCTCCAAAGAGGTGGAGCTGCGCACCGGCAAAAAACAGCCCTATACCCGGGTACTGAGCTACTGCAACCCCGCCATCGCGATCGACATGGTCAAATGGTCAAAAGCCTACGGCGCCTA
Source organism: Campylobacteraceae bacterium (assembly GCA_027081405.1). Classification (GTDB taxonomy): domain Bacteria; phylum Campylobacterota; class Campylobacteria; order Campylobacterales; family Sulfurovaceae; genus Nitratifractor. The sequence continues at coordinate 11,072 of JALWKO010000062.1, forward strand.
CCTGCCGTGCCGGATCACGATCATGCAGGACAAAAACGGCGACTACTGGCTCTATACCCTCGATCTGGACATGATGATCCACGGCGGCCAGCCCCTCCCCCCCAAGATGCTCGCCTATGGGAACAAGGTCAAAAAGACCATTTATACGATGATGGACAAAGCGGCCCACGGAGAGTTCTGATCCACCCTGGGTGGGTGTGCTATACTTCCATAAGTACTGCAAAATCTTTTCATAAGGGGCGATAATGAAACTGCTCCTCGCCGCCGTGTTCCTCCTCGCGCCTTACGGTATCCTCTCCGCCCAAGAGGGCAATGCCACCGTCTCCCAAGAAGATCGCAACGGATCGATCCTGGAACGGAGGATCCAACTCCAGCGCCAAAAAGAGGCAAAATACGCCAAAGAAAAATCGTTCGCCGAAGGGAAAGAGTACAACCTCAGCGACAAGACGGTCGATCCCGCCGACATCAACGCGGTGCCCACCATCGAACCCGAAGACGACTTCGACATGACCGACGTCTACAGCGACGAGCAGTAGCGGGCACCATCCATAATCCATAATCCACCATTCTCAATCCTCAATTCTCAATCCTCCATCCGAAAGCGAAGCTTTCGATAGGGTATAATCACCTTCAAAAAAGGCCCGGCATGTCCTTTTTCCGATACGAGACCCTCAAATCGCTGCTGTTCCGCCTCGATCCGGAGACCGCCCATACCCTCGCCGGGATCGGACTGCGGGCACTGCCTTGGTGCCCACCCGCATACGAGGCGATGGTCGATCGCTACTTCGTCGACCACCCGTTTCTGCGTCAGAATCTCTGGGGCCGCACCTTCCGCAATCCGGTGGGGCTGGCCGCGGGATTCGACAAAAACGGGGATTTCGTCCGCGCCACCCCCGCCCTGGGG
>JALWKO010000063.1 GCA_027081405.1 Campylobacteraceae bacterium
CGCCTTCGGTTCCTCATTCCTCGTTCCTAATTCCTCATTCGGAGCCCCAGGCTTCTCCTTCGGTTCCTCATTCCTCGTTCCTAATTCCTCATTCGAAGCCGCAGGCTTCGCCCGCTCCTCACTCCTAACTCCTAACTTCTCACTTGTGATTGAGCCTGTTGGCTCAATCACAGCAATCACCGTCCCCACGGGCACGCTCTGGCCCTCCTGAACCTTCAGCTCTTTGACGGTTCCTTCCTTGAAGCTCTGCACCTCCATGATCGCCTTGTCGCTTTCGACTTCGGCGATGACGTCGCCTACTTTCACATGGTCACCGGGCTTCACTTTCCAGCTGATGAGCTTGCCTTCCTCCATCGAATCGGAGAGCTGGGGCATGACGATCTCATAGGCCATTGTTCGCCCCCCATTCGATGATCTTCGCCGCGATCTTGTCGGGCGTGGGGATGGAGGCGAGCTCCAGTTTGCGGTTGTAGGGGATGGGGACGTTTTCGCCGGCGATGCGCAGCGGGGCGGCGTCGAGGGCATAGAAGAGGCTCTCGGCGGCCCAGCTGACGACCTGGGCGCCGTAGCCGCCCATTTTGTGATCCTCTTCCACGACCACCAGGCGACCCGTCTTTTCGATGGAGGCTTTGAGGGTCCCGGTGTCGAAAGGGTTGAGGGATTGCAGGTCGATCACTTCGCAGCTTTTGCCCGTTTGCTTTTCGATCTCGGGGACCGCCGCCATCACGTCGTCGACCATTTTGAGGTAGCTGACGATCGTGAGGTCCTCGCCTTCCTTGACGATCCGCGCTTTGAAGGGATCCACCTCGGCATCCAGATCGACCTCCCCTTTTTTGTTGTACAGCAGTTCATGCTCGATAAACACCACCGGATCGTCCATCAGGATCGCCTTTTTGAGGGCGTGGTAGGCGTAGTTGGGATCGCCGGCGGCAAAGACCCGGATGCCGGGGACGGCGCTGAGCATCTGTTCGTAACTCTCGCTGTGCTGGGCCGCCAGCTGTTTGCTCACCCCCTGGGGGAAACGGACCACCATCGGTAGGGTCAGTTTGCCCGCGCTCATGTAGCGGTATTTGGCCATATGGTTGATGATCTGATCGAAAGCCAGGAGGCTGAAGTTGGCGGTCATGATCTCGGCGATGGGGCGTAGCCCTCCGATGGCCATTCCGATAGCGTTGCCGACGATACTCAGCTCTGCAATGGGGGTGTCGATGAGGCGCTTTTCGCCGTATTTGCTCACCAGCCCTTCGCTGACCCGATAGCTGCCGCCATAGAGTCCCACGTCTTCGCCCAGCATCACCACGTTGGGATCGGCCGCCATACACTCGTCGATGGCGCGATTCAGCGCTTCGCGGTAGAGCATCTCAGCCATGGGTCACCTCCTCTACAAATAGATGCTCGAAAAGCTCCGAGACCTCTGGCTCCGGACTCTCGGAGGCGAAGGCTACCGCCTCGTCCACCGCCGTCTGGGCTTTTTGATCCAGCGCCTCGATTTGCGCGTCGCTCACGCCGTACCGCTCTTTGAGCACCGTTTTCATCCGTTCGATGGGGTCCCGCCGCTTCCAGATCTCGATCTCCTCCGGACTGCGGTAGCTCCCCGGATCGCTCATGGAGTGCCCCTCCCAGCGGTAGGTGAAGGCTTCGATGAAGAGGGGGCCGTGGCCTTTCTGGATGTAGGCCTGGGCCTCCTTGATAGCTTCGTAGACCGCTACGGCATCGTTGCCGTCGACCTCCATCGTCGGCATGTAGGGCTCGGCCTTTTTGGCCTGTTCCAGAAAGGGGGCCACCCGGGTGATCTCGGTGCCGATGGCGTAGCGGTTGTTTTCGCACAGAAACAGAATCGGCAGTTTCCAGGCGCTCGCGATATTGAGCGACTCGAAAAAGGCGCCCCCGTTGGTCGCCCCGTCGCCGAAGACCGCCATGACCCCGTGTTCGCTCTCCTGGAATTTCCGGGCATAGGCGCACCCCACGGCATTGGGGAGATGGCCGCCCACGATGGCGTCTCCGCCGTAGAAGAAGTGGGAGGGATCGAAGAGGTGCATCGACCCGCCCCGCCCTTCGCTCACTCCGGTTTTCTTACCGAACAGTTCCGCCATCACCGCCTTGGGCTCGATGCCCCGGGCGATCGCCATAATATGCTCTCTATAGGTGGTGAAGACGTCACCGTGGTCGAAGGCCTTCATCGCCGCCACACTCAGCGCCTCCTGCCCGATATCGAGATGCAAAAATCCCGAAATCTCCCCCGTCATATAGTGCTCTTTGGCGGCATATTCGAACTTCCGCCCCAGGGCCATCGTGTAGTAGATCTCTTCAGCTGTGAGTTTGTCCATTGTTTTGCTCCTTGTGTCGCGGTCATTTGTGGTCATTTATAGTCATTTTGCACGCATAGCGTGCAGTCATTTGAGGGAATATTTGAAATGTTCTCTTTAATGACTACAAATGACTGGGCGTTAGCCCAAAATAACCATAAATGACCTTAAGCATTAAATTCATCCAGCGCCTCGATCACCGGCGTCATGTACATCAAGGCCGGGCCGCCGTGCATCAGCACCGCCTGCATCGCCGCGTCGATGATCTCGGCCCGGGTAGCGCCGGCATCGAGGGCCCCTTTGGTATGCAGGGCGATGCACCATTCGCACTGGGCCGCCACCGCCAGTCCCACATTGACCAGCTCTTTGGATTTGGCATCCATGGCGCCGGGTTTCTCCACCGCTTCCATGAAGGTGTGGAATGCTCCGATCGCTTCGGGGGCCTCTTTCTGCAGGTCTCCGATGAGCCGTTTGATCTCCTCCAGTTTCTCGGTATATCGTCCCATCCAATCCTCCTTGCGGGGGGATGAAACTATTATACTCCGAATTCGAAAGAAGGATAGAAGGATTTGGAATCGTCCATAGGGGATCTGTTTTGAACGAGGAGTGAGGAGTGAGGAGTGAAGGGGCGCCGTGATACGGCGCGTTTTGAATGAGAAATGAGAAAATAGAAATGAGAAATTGGAGCGCCTTGGGGCGCAGATGGAAGATTGATGATGGAAGATGGAAGATGGATTGCGGGGCGTTGCGTTGCAACGCATATTTTTGGAGGCGGGACTTCAGTCCCGCAGTGAAGGGCCGAAGCTCAGTTCCCAATGACCAGTGACCAATGACGAATGACGTTGCCTGAGGCAACACGACTCGAGACTTGAGATGTGACAGACCGTGCGTGCGGCTTTCGGCCGTAATCCGTAGCCCGGTATCGGCCAATGGAGAGTTTCACGGATGCGGTAGTTTCCAGTCGCGGGCATAGGCTTGCATCCGCAATCCTACACCGGCGGCGAAGAGGATCGCGAGGGTGAGGGAGGTGATTCCGTCGATGAGGGAGAGGAGATAGGCGGTGGCCCCGATTCCGACGGCGACGATGCCGTAGAATCCCCCATGGAGTACGTAGGGGACCCGGTTGACGAGGATATCTCGGAGCATTCCGCCTCCGACGGCGGTGAGGAACGCCAGGATCGTGACCCCAACGAGGGTGTACCCCCGCTCGATCCCCGCCAGCGCGCCGGAGATGGCGAAGGAGACCAGTCCGACCGCGTCGATCAGGACGAAAAGGTGTTTGGAGAGGATCGATTCGTGGGGGCGGACGGCACGCCACAGCAGAAGGGTCGTCACCCCCAGGGCGCAGAGGGCCGGAGCTGCGTGGCTGAGGGCGTAGGGGGGACGCTGGATGAGCAGATCCCGCAGGATCCCTCCCCCCAGTGCGGTGAGAAAAGAGGCGATATAGACTCCGAGCAGATCGAGACGGTGCTTGAGGGCGATATAGGTGCCGCTGAAACTGAACGCGGCGATTCCGACGTATTCGGCCAGATGGAGAAACACGGCGGGAGAGCCCGACCCTTGGGAGCGGATCAGTGGTGGAGGATCTGCTGGAGGAAGAGCTTGAGCCGGTCGCTTTCGGGATTGTTGAAAAATGCCTCCGGCTCGTTCTCTTCGACGATCTGTCCGGCGTCCATGAAGATCACCCGGTCGGCCACTTTGCGGGCGAAGCCCATCTCGTGGGTGACGGTGATCATCGTTTTGCCTTCTTCGGCCAGTTTGACCATGACGTCGAGGACCTCCCCGATCATCTCCGGGTCGAGGGCGGAGGTGGGCTCGTCGAAGAGGAGGATTTCGGGGTTTTTGCACAGGGCCCGGGCGATGGCGACCCGCTGCTGCTGTCCCCCCGAGAGCTGGTTGGGGTATTTGTGGGCCTGGTCGGCGATGTTGACTTTTTCCAGATAGTACATCGCCGTCTCCAGCGCCTCTTTTTTGGGGCGTTTGTAGACCCAGATGGGGGCGAGGGTGAGGTTTTCCAGGATCGTCAGGTGGGGGAAGAGGTTGAAATGCTGGAAGACCATGTCCACGTGGGAGCGGACCTGACGGAGATTTTTGACGTCGTTGTTGACCTCGATTCCGTTGACCTTGATGCTCCCCTCCTGGTACTCCTCGAGGCGGTTGATGCAGCGGATCATGGTCGATTTCCCCGATCCGGAGGGGCCCAGGACGACGACGATCTCCCCTTTTTTGACTTCGAGGTTGATGTCTTTGAGGACGTGGAAGTCGCCGTACCATTTGTTGACGTTCTCGAGCTGGATGATCGGTTCGCCCAACGCTTTCTTTTCGATCCGTTCGGGTTGGGTTTGGGTTTGGGTTGCCATGGTCATTTCCCTTTGCTGGTATCAAGTTTCTTTTCGAGCCGTTTGGAGTACATCGACATACTGAAGGTGAAAATCCAGAAAATAAACGCCGCGAAGACGTAGCCTTCGGTGTCCATCCCCAGCCAGTCTCGGTCGTTCGCGGTGACGGTGACCATTGCCAGGAGATCGAACAGACCGATGATCATCACCAGCGAAGTGTCCTTGAAGAGGCTGATGAAGGTTCCTACGAGGTTGGGGATGGTGACCTTGATCGCCTGGGGGAGGATCACCAGCCCCATTTTCTGCCAATAGCTCAGCCCCAGGGAGTCGGCCGCCTCGTACTGCCCTTTGGGGATCGCCTGGAAGCCCGAGCGGATGTTCTCCGCCACGTAGGCGGCCTCGAAAAGGGTGATCCCGATCAGCGCCCGGGCGAGTTTGTTGAAGTTGACCCCTTCGGGGAAGAAGAGGGGGAGCACCACGGAGGCCATGAAGAGCACCGTGATCAGGGGGACCCCCCGGACGAATTCGATGTAAAAGACGCTCATACTCTTGATGATGGGGAGTTTCGATTGTCGCCCCAAAGCGAGAACGATTCCGATCGGGAACGATAGGACGATCCCCACCGAGGCGATCACCAGGGTCAGCAACAATCCTCCCCATTTGCTAGTCTCGACGGGGGAAAGGCCGAAGTAACCTCCTCTGAGGAGGATGTATGCATAAATCGGAAACATCACGATCAAGGCGATTTTGAGTTTGTTGAATCCTTTGATGAATTTCGATGCGGCGACCAATGCGACGATGGTTGCGATGACCGTTTTGGGACGCCAGAGCTGGTCATGGGGATAGAAACCGAAAAAGAACATGTCGAGTTTGGCCCGGATGAAGATCCAGCAAGCACCGCCGGGATGGCAGTCGGCTTTGCTGTGGCCGGTCCAAGTGGCGTTGAGGAACGCCCATTTCACGAACGGAGGGATGATCAGGTATAAAATCCCGATCCCCAGGATGGTGAAGGCGATGTTGTAGGGGGACGAGAGGAGATTGTGGCGGACCCAGGCGATCGCGCCCCGTTCTCCCAGGGGCGGCTCTTTGGGCGGGATGGTGGGATAGACGGCCATCTCAGCGCTCCTTGATTTTCATTTTTGCGTTGAACCAGTTGAGGATCAGCGAGACGATCAGACTGATGAGCAGATAGGTCAGCATCGTAATAAGCAGGATCTCCAGCGCCTGACCGGTCTGGTTGAGGCTGGTCCCGGCGAAGATCGTGACCAGTTCGGGGTAGCCGATCGCCGCGGCCAGGGAGGAGTTTTTGATCAGGTTGAGGTATTGGTTGATGATGCTGGGGATGGCGATCCGTACCGCCTGGGGAAGGACGACGAATCGGAGTTGCTGCAGGGGACTGAGCCCCAGACTCGTCGCGGCCTCCTTCTGCCCTTTGGGGACCGCTTCGATCCCGCTACGGATCGCTTCGGCGATGAAGGTGGCGGTATAGATGCTCAGTGCGAACAGGAGTGCGAGAAACTCGGGGGTGAAGGTTTTGCCTCCCCGGAAATTGAAACCATGCAATTCGGGATAGACGGCGGTGATGGGGCGTCCTGCCAGTAGATAGGCCAGCAGCGGCAAAAGCACCAGCAGCGCCAGCCCTGTCAGGAAAACCGGAAACTGCTCTCCGGTACGCTCCTGGCGTTTGCGGGCCCAATGGCGGATCCAGACGATGGCGGCGATAGCGGCCAGGATCGCCGCCCCGATCATCCAGCTTCCGTCATGTAGGATCAATTTGGGCATGAAAAAGCCCCGGTTGTTGATGAAGATCGTATCGAATAGATTGATGCTGTGCCGGGCCGACGGGAGGGTGGCTAGAACCACGTTGTACCAAAAGAGAATCTGCAACAGTACCGGGATATTTCGGAAGGTTTCGATATACGCTGCGGCGATCCGGTTGATGAGCCAGTTGGGGGAGAGGCGCCATACCCCGATGACCAGCCCGATGAGGGAGCTGAAGACGATCCCCCAGAAGGAGACGATGAGGGTGTTGAGCAGTCCTACCTCGAAGACCCGCAGGTGGGTGCTCTGGGGGGTAAAGGGGATCGGCGATTCGGTGATGTCGAATCCAGCGGTGGCGTGGAGGAAGTCAAATCCGGTCTTGATCCCCCGCTGCTCGATGTTATGGGCCGTGTTTTGGGCGATGTAGAACAAAAAGGCGACGAATCCCACGATCGCGATGATCTGATAGAGGATGCCGCGGATTTTCTCGTCACGAAGAAATGCCGGCACGGGAGAATCCTTTCGTTGGATTTTCAGACACGGGAAAGCGGGCTATCCAAAAGAAGAGATTCCCGTTTTCCCGTATCTGAAGGGGCCGAAGCCCCCGACGGGACCGGGATCAGCGGAACGGAGGCGAGTAGAGGATTCCACCTTTGTTCCAGAGCTGGTTGAGACCCCGCTTGATCTTGAGGGGGGTGTTTTTTCCGACGTTGCGCTCGAAGATTTCTCCGTAGTTGCCTACCTGCTTGATCACCCGGTAGAAGCACTCCTTGTCCAGGCCGATGTTTTTGCACATATCCCCTTCGACGCCCAGCAGACGCTTCACCTCAGGATCGGTGCTCTTGGCTTTGGCTTCGTCCACGTTGGCCGAAGTGATCCCCTTCTCCTCGGCGGTCACCAGGGCATTGCGGACCCATTTGGCGATGTCGAACCACTGGTCGTCACCGTGGCGCACGGCGGGAGCGAGGGGTTCTTTGGAGATGATTTCCGGGAGGACGACGTATTTGTCGGGATTGGCCAGCTTGGTCCGGGTGGCGTAGAGCCCCGACGCGTCGGTGGTCAGTACGTCGCAGCGTCCCGCTTCGAAAGCTTTGGTCACCTGGTCGTTGGTGTCGAAGGTGATCGCCTTGAATTTCATTTTATGGGAGCGGAAATAGTCGGCCAGGTTCAGCTCGGTGGTGGTACCGGCCTGGATACAGACGGTCGCGCCGTCAAGCTCGAGGGCGCTTTTGACCCCCAGTGATTTGGGGACCATGAATCCCTGACCGTCGTAGTACATCACGCCGGCGAAGTTGATCCCCAGCGCGGTGTCCCGGGTTTCGGTATTGGTGGTGTTCCGGGAAAGGACGTCGATCTCACCGCTCTGCAGCGCGGTGAAACGCTCCTTGGCGTTGAGGGGGACGTATTTGACTTTGGACGCGTCCCCCAACACGGCGGCCGCCAGTGCCCGGCAGTAGTCTACGTCCAGACCCCGCCAGGTCCCTTTGGAATCGGCTTCGCTGAATCCAGGCAGACCGGTGTTGACCCCACACTTGAGGACGCCCGCTTTTTTGACGTCGTCGAGCGTCCCTGCCATTGCCAGCGTCGCGGTAGCCAGGGCGGCTACGGCCGAAAGCTTCAGAAATTTTTTCATCCGTTCTCCTTTTGTGATGATTTGCACCTCCAAGTGTAGAACGATTCCCTTTAAGGGTTTATTAAAACTTATATTTTTTTATCATTTGACGGCAGATTTTTCGGGCAGTGGATCGATCTCCCAGAAAAAATCGATCCATTGACGGGCTTCGTGGAGGCAAAAGTCGGGCTGGAGGATGCTGGAGTGTTTGCAAAAGAGGGTGGCCACCTTGACCTGGGCTTCGGGATTGTGCTCCTTTACGATCCGGACTACCTCGGCGAGGGTTTCGCCCGTGTCGGAGATGTCGTCCACGACGAGGATGCGTCTGGCGCCGCTGAGGTCGGGGACGTTGAAAATCTCCAGCGTATCGAGTTTTTCGTCCCCATCGTAGTGGATCGAATTGAGGGCGAAAAGCCTTCGAGTGTCCCGGGCGATCGCGAGAAAGTGCCCCATCGTCAACCCTCCCCGGGCGACGGCGAGGATCGTGTCGGGATCGAAGGGAGCGATTTGCCTATCCAGCGCGCGGATGTCCTCGACGAAGCGGTCGTATCCGTAATAGAGCTTCTCCATCGCGGTCCGCTTAGTGGAGGATGAACACCAGCAGGCTGATCGCCGTAATGAGGAGGATCCCCAGATTGAGATCGGAGAGTTTCCCTCCGGCGAGCTTGAGGATCGTATAGGCGACGAATCCGGCGGCGAGGCCGTTGGTGATCGAGAAGGTCAGCGGCATCAGCATCACCGTCAGGAAGGCCGCCGACGCGGTGGCCAGGTCCATCTGCGAATAATCCATTTTCCCCAATTCGGTGAACATCAGAATCCCCACGATCACCAGTACCGGATAGATGGCCGGTCCGGGGATCGCCTTGAACAGGGGGAGCATAAAAAGGGTGAGGAGAAAGAGCAAGCCCGTCACGACCGCCGTCAGCCCCGTGCGTCCCCCCGCTTCGACTCCGCTGGCCGATTCGATGAAGCTGGTGGTGGTGGAGACTCCGAGCAGCGATCCGGTGACGGTGGCCAGGGCGTCGGCCTCGAGGGTCCGCTCGAGGGATTTGTCCACGTCGTCCCCCTCCTGGAAGAGCCCCGCCCGGGCCCCCACTGCCGTGAGGGTCCCCAGGGTGTCGAACATGTCGGTGACGAGAAAGGTGATCACCACCGGCAACAGCGCGAGGCTCAGGGCCGAGGGGATATCCAGATGGAGCGCGATCGGGGCGATGGAGTCGGGCATGCTAAAAAGCCCTTTGGGCGCATGTCCGATCCCCACGATCCACCCGACCACCGCCGTGACGAGAACGCCGAGGATGAACGCCCCGCGGATCCGGTAGAGATAGAGGATCAGCGTCAGCAACAATCCGAAGACCCCCAGTAGCACTTCGGGCTTGTCGAAATGTCCCAGGGTGACGAAGGTGGCTTTGTCGGCGACGACGATGCCGAGGTTCTTGAGTCCGATGAAGGCGATGAAGGCGCCGATCCCTGCGCTGATGGCCCGCCGCAGATCCATCGGGATCGAGTGCATCACCCAAACCCGAAAGGGGGTGAAAGAGAGGAGGACGAAGATTGCTCCGGAGAGGAAGACGATCCCCAGCGCCGTCTGCCAGGGGATTTTCATCCCCAGTACCAGGCCGTAGGTGAAATAGGCATTGAGCCCCATCCCGACGCTCATCGCCACGGGGGTGTTGCTCCACAGGCCGTTGAATACGGTGGCGATGATTGTGATCAGTGCCGTGGCGGTGACCACCGCTCCCATCGGCAGCCCTGCGTCGGCCATGATGAAGCCGTTGACCGGGACGATGTACATCATCGTCAGGAATGTGGTCAATCCCGCGATCAATTCGGTGCGGACGGTCGTGCCCCGCTCCTCGAGCCGGAACCGTGCGAGCAGCCCCTGTGCCATGATTCCCTCCTTCGTCGTGATGTGCCGTCAGTATAACGAAATGGGGATAAGAATTTACGCCTCCTGGCAGATCCAACTATGATGCAGCAACTCTTCTTTCCCCCGGTAGACGACTACCTCGAACCGGTCCCCCGCTTCGTAGGTGGAGACCCCTTCGGGGGTGCCGCTCATGACGACATCTCCGTCTTCGAGGGTCATGAACGTTCCGATCTCGGCGAGGATCGCGTCGGGCTTGTAGATCATCCGCGCACAGTTGGCTTCCTGGACGATCGCTCCGTTGCGCCGGAGGGTGAAGCCAAGGCCGCTCCAGTCGCCGTCGAACGGGACGAAGGGGCTCATCACCGCCGATCCGTCGAAGGCTTTGGCTCGCTCCCAGGGGAGCCCTTTGGCCTTGAGCCGGTTCTGGACGTCGGCGTGGGTCAGGTCGAAGCCGAATCCCACCCCGGCGATCCGCCCCCCTTCGATCAGGAAACAGAGCTCTCCCTCGAAACGGGTCTGCGGGGTGAAATGGCTCAGCGTATCGGTGAGTGCCGAATTGGGTTTGTTGAAAAGGACCATCGAGTCGGGCATTTCGTTGCCCAGTTCCTCGATGTGGGCGACATAGTTGCGTCCGACGCAGACGATTTTGCTCGGCGTGACGCGCCGGGAGCCGAAGGTGACGGTGTGCATGGGCGTTCCTTGCTTCCCGCTCCGGGGCGGGGGAATGTGTTAGCATTGTAGCAGGGAATCTTTCCGCAAAGGGGTACGATGGACGGACTCTGGGATCAGTTTCTCCACCAGACCATCACCTTCGCCGCGATCCTCGATCCGATCGGCGCGAGTGCGATCCTCCTGGGGATGCTCCCTGTCGGGGTCCGGGACACCCGGGAGATCGCCGCCCGGGCCACCCGGACGATCGTGGCGGCGTTCGTCCTCGTCTTCGCTGGCGGCGAGTGGCTGCTGCGGGTCTTCGGGATCGATCTCCACGCCCTGGAGGTGATCGGGGGGATCGTCCTGTTGCTGATGGCCGTCGAGATGCTCGGGGAGGGGGTGGAGGCCCGGATGCTTCCGACCGAAAGTGCCCGGGGGGAGATCGGTGTGATTCCGCTGGGGATCCCGATCCTTTTCGGGGCGGGGCTTTTCACCACCATCATCATCTTCGCCCGGGAGATCCGGGCCCCCCTCGAAGCGGCGGTGATGTGCGCCGCTTTTTTCCTCAACGCCGGGGTCGTCTATCTGGCCCTCCGCCACGCACCCGCACTCCGACGTCTCCTCGGGATCCAGGGGGAGAACATCGTCACCAAGCTGATGGGGCTGCTCACCGGGGCGATCGCCGTGCAGTTCATCCTCGGCGGTGCCGTCGCACTGGTGCGTCTGTATTGGTCGACGTAGCGTCGTCTCCCCGGCTCCGCTAGGCATTTTCCCACCACGAAGCCCAAAAATCTGCCCTTACCCTTCCCGTTTTTCCCTTCTACAATGGACGGTGAATCCATACTAAGGAGTCGCCGTGCTCAACGATTTGCTCGCGAGCGGATACCGTTTCGACGAAGACGAATTCGATCTGAAAACCAAATATTTTCTCATCAACGGAATGATCCTCCTCGTCGTCTTCAGTCTGCTGGTGCTGGGAGCCTTTCGGATCGCAACCGGCGATGGGCTTCAGGGGGCGATCGACTACACCGCCGCCGCGACGGGGATCTTTTTTCTTCTCGTGCAGCGGCATGCGGGCAAAGGGGCCTACCGTCCCGTTTTCTATATCGTCTCCCTCACCGCAGTCGGGTTCATCCTCCTCTCCTAACTCTTCGGGGGGAGCCGTCTCGACATAACACCTGGTTTCTGGTCCTGATCATTCCCGTCTTTTTCGTCCTGGGATATCGGGCGGCGATGGGGATGGCCCTGGGGTTCATGGTTCTCCTGACGGTGATCGACCGGTACTATTACTCCACCAAAAAACTAACTCAAACATAAGTGAAAAAACACTACACTAATGAATGGAAAGAATTGATGCGAGAAAAGTGGATCGGAGGACTTT
>JALWKO010000064.1 GCA_027081405.1 Campylobacteraceae bacterium
GCCGGCCCCAAAGGGGAGCTGATCACCTCTCCGATGGTGGGGACCTTCTACGCCGCCCCCTCTCCCGATTCGCCTCCGTTCGTCAAAGTGGGCGACACGGTCCGCAAAGGGCAGACCCTGTGCATCCTCGAAGCGATGAAGATCATGAACGAGCTCGAAGCGGAGTTCGATTGCAAGATCCTCGAAGTGCTCGTCGAAGACGGGGAGCCGGTCGAATACGACAAACCGCTTTTCAGGGTGGAGAGACTCTGAGATGGGTACGATCAAGCGGATCCTGATCGCCAACCGGGGGGAGATCGCCCTCCGGGCCATCCGGACGATCAAAGAGATGGGCAAGGAGGCCGTCGCGGTCTACTCCACCGCCGACAAGGACGCCCATTACCTGCAGCTGGCCGACGCGGCGATCTGCATCGGCGGCCCCAAGAGCCAGGAGAGCTACCTCAACATCCCCGCGATCATCTCCGCGGCGGAGCTGGCTGAGTGCGACGCAGTCTTTCCGGGATACGGATTTCTGAGCGAAAACCAGAACTTCGTCGAGATCTGCGGCCACCACGGGCTGACGTTCATCGGCCCGAGCGTGGAGGTGATGCAGCTCATGGCCGACAAATCGAAAGCCAAGCAGGTGATGGCCGAGGCCGGGGTCCCCACGATCCCGGGAAGCGACGGGGCCGTCCCCGACGCCGAAAGCGCCAAAAAGCTGGCCCGCAAGATCGGCTATCCCATGATCCTCAAAGCCGCCGCCGGCGGAGGCGGACGGGGAATGCGGGTCGTGGAGGATGAGAGCTACATCGAAAACGCCTTCCTCGCCTGTGAAGCCGAAGCGGTGAGCGCCTTCGGCGACGGGACGCTGTATATGGAGAAATTCATCGAATCCCCCCGCCACGTGGAGGTGCAGGTGATGGGGGACAGCCACGGCAACGCGATCCACATCGGAGAGCGGGACTGCTCGATGCAGCGGCGCCACCAGAAACTGATCGAGGAGTCCCCCGCGCTCGTACTCGACGAAGCCCGCCGACAGGAGCTCCTCGAAGCGGCCGTTCGTGCGACGAAGCATATCGGATACCAGGGGGCGGGGACCTTCGAATTCCTGGTCGACAAGCACAAAAATTTCTACTTTATGGAGATGAACACCCGGTTGCAGGTGGAGCACTGCGTGAGCGAAATGGTCAGCGGGATCGACATCGTCGAGTGGATGATCCGGGTCGCCGAAGGGGAGGCGCTCCCTCCCCAGGAGGAGATCGTCCTCGAAGGGCACGCCATCGAGTGCCGGATCACCGCCGAGGATCCCGTCAGCTTCCTCCCTAGCCCCGGGAAGATCCAGAAATGGATCGCCCCCGGGGGCAAGGACGTACGGATCGACACCCACGCCTACTGCAACTACATCATCCCCACCTATTACGACTCGATGATCGGCAAACTGATCGTCTGGGGGGAGAACCGGGAGCGGGCCATCGCCAAAATGCGCCGCGCCCTGGACGAGTTCGAAGTGGGCGGCGTGCGGACCACGATCGAATTCCACCGCAAGATGATGCGCAACGAAGATTTCCTCTCCAACAACTTCGACACCAAGTACTTGGAGAATTATAAAGGATAACCGATGCTAGAAGCGCAGGTGATCGAATATTACACTTATGAAGATTACCGGCAGTGGGAAGGCGATTGGGAATTGATCGGTGGAATTCCTCTGGCGATGGCACCCAGTTCTCTGGTAACACATCAGAAAATGGCCGCTGCTCTGATCTGGGAGATGATGAATCAGACGGTGGAGTGCGAAGAGTGTTTCGTCGTCGCCGAACAGGATTGGAAGATCAACGAAGAGACGGTGGTGCGTCCTGATGTCGTCTTTGCTTGTGACGATCCCGGCGAGGAGCATCTTAGCAAAGCCCCCGAAATCGTCGTGGAGATCGTCAGCCCCTCCTCGGCCCGTCGGGACGAGGTGACCAAGTTTGAACTCTATGCGATCGAAGGGGTAGACTACTATCTGCTGGGATATCCGGAGGACCGAAAGTTTCGCCTTTATCGTCTGGAAAACGGACGGTATCGCAAAGAGGGGGATTTCACCGGTGGCAATTATCGTTTCGAGGGGAAACACTGCGCATTTGATGTAGACTTCTCCCGAATCTTCTCGCGGCTGAAACGTTGAAGGCCATGAATCGTACTCAAATTCTCCGACAGGTCAAGGCGATCATACTAAAACATTGCCGACCGGAGCGAATCTATCTTTTCGGTTCGAGGGCGACGGATGAAGCCAAGCCCACGAGCGATCTCGATATCGCATTCGACGACCCCGAATGCAAAAAACTTGGAAAAATCCGGGAAGAGGTGGAACAGCTTGAAACCTTGCTAAAAATCGATGTGATCAATTTGGCGGGTGTCGACGATCGTTTCCGGAATCGGGTCTTCGATACAGGAAAGGTACTTTACAGTGCTACCAAACGCCTTCGTGCGGAGGATGGGTTATACGCTTTCGAGAAAGCGTTGAAACGTTTTCAAGAAACCTTGGATCGAAAGGTGAAGCTGGAACAGGAAGGGTTTGGGGACCTCTATCTGGACCTTTTGGTCAAACGCTTCGAATTCGCGTACGAAATGGCCTGGAAAGCGCTCAAGCGCTATTTGGACTATTTGGGATTGGATGCCGCCAGTCCCCGGGGGGTATTTCGTGAAGCGTATGCACAGGGGATTTTGAAGGAAGAGGCGGTCTGGCTCGAAATGATCGAGATGCGAAACCTCTCCTCACACATCTACGATGAAGAGGAGATTACCGTTATGATCGACGAAGCGGGACGATTCTGCGCCGCATTTGAGGAGCTGAAGCGTTATCTGGAAAAAGAGATCAAGGGGGCTCAATGAAGATTCTCGTCACCGGCACCGCCGGATTCATCGGTTTCCATCTGGCGCGGCGGCTTCTGGAGCGGGGCGACGAAGTGGTTGGGATCGACAATGTCAACGATTACTACGACGTCCGGGTCAAATACGGCCGCCTGCGGGAAACCGGCATCGAAGGGGACGAAACGATCGAATACGCCAAACCGGTCCGGAGTGTCAAATACGACGGGTACACCTTCGTCAAGCTGAATCTCGAAGATCGGGCGGCGATCGAGGAGCTCTTCGAGCGGGAGCGCTTCGACGCGGTCTGCAACCTGGCGGCCCAGGCGGGGGTGCGCTACAGTCTCGTCAACCCCCATGCCTACGTTGACAGCAACCTTGTCGGTTTCGTCAACATCCTGGAGGGGTGCCGCCATACGGGGGTGAAGCACCTGGCCTATGCCAGCAGCTCCAGCGTCTACGGGCTCAACGAGTCGATGCCTTTTTCCGTCCACGACAACGTCGACCATCCCATCAGCCTCTATGCCGCCAGCAAAAAGGCCAACGAACTGATGGCCCACACCTACAGCCATCTCTACGGCCTGCCGACGACGGGGCTGCGTTTTTTCACCGTCTACGGCCCCTGGGGACGGCCTGATATGGCGCTTTTCCTTTTCACCAAGGCGATTTTGGAAGGGCGTCCCATCGACGTCTACAACTATGGCGAGATGAAACGGGACTTCACCTACATCGACGACATCGTCGAGGGGGTGGTGCGGGTGATCGACCATCCCCCCGAAGGCAACCCTGACTGGAGCGGCGAAACCCCCGATCCGGGAAGCTCCAGAGCCCCCTACAAAATCTACAACATCGGAAACAACAACCCCGTCAAGCTGATGGATTTCATCACCGCCATCGAAAAGGCCATCGGCAAAGAGGCGCAGAAAAACCTCCTGCCGATCCAGCCCGGCGACGTACCGGCCACCTGGGCCGACGTGAGCGATCTCATCGAGGATCTGGGATACAAGCCCGCCACCCCCGTCGAAGAGGGGGTGCGCCGTTTCGTAGAGTGGTACCGGGAGTTCTACAATGTCTGAGAACGGTCGGATGGTCTGTTGCGGCGGATGGAGCGGATGGTTATTTTCCAACGGTGATCGTGACTTGTCAAAATGATCAAAGACATTGGCAAACTTCGCTATCTCCTGAGCCGTCGGGACCGCCGGATATTGTGGGGTTTGGTCGTTTTTTCGATTCTGGTATCTTTGCTGGAGATGGTAGGGGTTTCGGCGATCATGCCCTTCGTGGCGGTGGCCGTCGATTTCGACAAGATTCAGGAGACCTGGTATTTTCGTACCGTTTACGAGGCGTTTCATTTCAGCTCTCCCGTCCATTTTGTCACCGCTTTTGGGGTGGTGCTCATTGTGTTTTATATCTTCCGCAGCCTTATCAATCTGGTTTATTTCTATGCGTTGGCCCGGTTTTCGCAGGGGCGTTATCACCGCATCGCCTATCGGCTCTTTGAAAACTACATCGGGATGAGTTACCGGGCCTTTCTGGATAAAAACAGCTCCCAGATGATGAAAAGCATCATCAACGAAGCCCAAAACGTCGTAGAGATCCTCTCGTTCGCCCTTTTCATGCTCAGCGAGATTTTCGTCACGCTTCTTATTTACGGGATGCTTCTGTTTGTCAACTGGAAAATGACACTGCTTTTGACACTTTTTCTGGGTGTGAACGTAGCGCTCATCAAATGGACGGTTTCACCAAGGATCAAGCAGGCAGGTCAGGAGCGTGCGAGGTTTCAAGAGCGCTTCTATGAGATCCTCTCTTCGACGTTCGGAAATTTCAAGATCATCAAGCTCAAATCCAACGACAAAGAGATCTTGGATCGTTTCCGGGAGGCAAGCTGGGGCTATGTGCGCTCCAATATCAAAAACCAGGCATTGGCACAATTCCCCAGACTTTTCCTCGAAGCGATCGGTTTTTCCCTCATTGCCGTGGTCGTGATCTATCTGGTTTTGAAGTATCAGACCGATATCCGTGCCGCGCTGCCGCTGCTTTCGGTCTTTATCCTGGGGCTCTACCGTCTGATGCCCAGTATCAACCGCATACTCAATTCGTACAATGATATCCTTTTCCGTCTCGAAGCGTTGAAAATCGTTCACAATGAGCTCATTTATGAACCGGAAGATTTGGGTGATGAAGCGATTGGATTTCATCATGCGATTCATCTGGAAAACGTGGGGTTCGAATATGTAGAGGGCAAAACGGTCCTCAGGAACGTGGATCTGACGGTACGGAAAGGGGAGCGCATTGGGATCGTAGGGGAGAGCGGCAGCGGCAAGTCTACGCTGGTGGATATCATCGCCGGGCTCTATCGTCCCAGCCAAGGCAGGGTCCTCATCGACGATGTGGAGCTGAGCGAAAGTAATGTCAAAAGCTGGCGCCGCAAGATCGGCTACATCCCCCAAAGCATCTATCTTTTCGACGGCACCGTGGCCCAAAACGTGGCCTTTGGCGAAACGATCGACGAAGAGCGGGTCAAGGAGGCGCTGGATAGGGCCAATATCCTCGATTTTCTCGAAACTCATTTCGAAGGGATCCATACCCGCGTAGGCGAGGGGGGCATCAAACTCAGCGGCGGACAAAAACAGCGCATCGCCATAGCCAGAGCGCTCTATGCGGACCCGGAGGTTCTCATCCTCGATGAAGCAACCAGTGCACTAGATACGGAAACCGAGGCTAAAATAATGGATGAGATCTATCGGGCGAGCGAGAACCGGACCCTCCTGATCGTGGCCCACCGGCTCAGCACCCTTTCGGGGTGCGATATCATTTATCGGGTGGAAAACGGAAAACTTCTTTTTAACAGCTTAGAAAACAAGAAATACATCATGAAATAAAATTAGGAAATGTTTATGGTATTTATTGAGAAACAAAAAAACAGATGGAAAATTTTAAGAGAATCACAAAACCCCCTGAAATTACTTTTTGCGTATATCCTTAGAAGACTCCATCTTTCTCATTTTTTTATTATCGATAAGTATTCATACAAAATGAGATTTTACCCGAGTGCACTACTAATGCATTATTGGGTAAATCCAAATATTAGAGAAGATGAAACAATTTTTTTAAGAAGACTAGTAAAGTATGGTTCGGTGGTGCTTGATATTGGTGCAAACGTGGGAACGCTGACACTTCCACTGGCTTGCCAAGTAGGGAGTCGGGGGAAAGTGTATTCGATAGAAGCTAGCCCTAAAACATTTCGTTATTTGAAGGGAAATGTCGAGCTAAACACTCAGTTGAACAATATAATTTTATTTAATACGGCCATAGGCGATAAGTGTGGAATAATACATTTTTCGAACCTGTCTTCGGACGATATGAATAATGTAGTTGGTAAAGATGTCCCCCATGCGTTTGAGGTTCCTGTCAGTACCTTGGACGATATAAAAAGATCAAACGGTATCACGAAAATCAGGTTATTGAAGGTAGATATTGAAGGATACGAACCGTTTGCATTCATGGGGGCAAAGGAGACCCTGAATATCACAGAAATAGTCTTTTTCGAGAGTTGGGAAGAGCATTTCAGAAAGTATGGATATTCGACTGTAGATGTCATCGGTATTTTGAAGAGGCATGGTTTTTTTGTATACAAAATCAACAAAGACTATTCTCTGAAAGAGATCGATAGTGATTATATATCTTTAGAGTGCGAAAACCTGATCGCCTTCAAATCGAAAGAGTTTCTTCGATGTATCTATGAGAATATCCAGAATGAAAACAATTAAGAAAGTTTTTAAGAATAGAAAAATGGGCAACGTTTCTATCGTTGACTGAATAATAGTTTGCTCCATGGAGTCGGAGCCTTGAAAAGGATATTAGGATAATGGATGCCAATCGATTGCTTTTGACGATTTTTACGCCGACTTACAACCGGGTCCATACGCTGCATCGGGTTTATGAGAGTATATGCAATCAGACATTGCAAAAAAAAGATGGTGAGTATCTTTTCGAATGGATCGTCGTCGACGACGGATCGACGGACGGGACGGAGGATCTGATCGAAAAATGGAAAAACGAATCGGATTTTCCCATTGTCCATATCCGTCAGGAGAACAGGGGCAAAGCGGCCGCCGCTTTGCGGGCAATCCCCGTAGCGAGGGGAGAACTGTTCGTTTTTGCCGACAGTGATGACCGATTCGTGCCGGAGACTTTTGAGACCTTTTATGTACTATGGATGGGATTGACGGAAAAAGAACGGGAGCGATGTGACGGTATCGGAGTGCTGTGCCAGGACCAGCACGGAAACCGGATCGGAAACGACTATCCGATAACCGGTAGGCTCGTTCCCACACAAGAGGCGGTTTTCAAATGGAGAAAGCTTGGGCTTGGGGAGACCTGGGCGGCGCTCAAAACCGAAAATCTCAAAAAATCTTTCGTCATCCCGGAGGAGGCGAGAGGGCTTCGCTTCATCCCGGAAAGTTTCTTTTGGACGCGGATCACTTTGGAACAGGGGAAATATTCTCTTTTTTGCAATAAGGTTCTACGGATCTATTATCGTGAAGGGGAGAGTCTTAGTACTGGCATTCGCAACCGCTACCCCGAAGGGTTTCTCTTTGAATCCAAATGGTTTGTCACCCATTATTCCCATCTTCTTTTCAAACATCCTGGGTTGTATCTGAAACACCTGCTAAAATACCTCTACTATTCATTCAAAATAAATTGTACAATCAAGACATTTTTTTGAACGGGAAAAGGAGATTCGTGTATCCAGTACTTGTTGCCAGTCATGCCAAAGCATCGGATCTGTGGCCGATCGCCCACCATTTCATCCGAAAAAACTGGCCGGATCACCCTCCGATCTATCTGGGGGCCAACGGAGGGGCGAACATTGACAAAGTTCCAAAGGGGTGGCAACTGATCGATCGGGGCGAAGACCGTTCGTTTTCCCGCAGTTTGATGGACTATGTGGATGCCGTCGAAAGCGAATACCTCATTTTGATGCTCGACGATTTCGCCATTCTGGATCCGATGTCGAACGAGCGGTTGGAGGAGGCCTGCCGTTTTGCCAAAAAGCATGAAGCCGTCTACCTGCGGTTGACTCCGAACCCTCCCGGGGACATTCCGTTCGAGAGTGGCTATACACAGATCGTGATCGATAAGCGTCCTCCTTATGCCACCTCTTTGCAGATGGCAATCTGGAAGCGTGATTTTTTGCGAACACTGCTTGAATATGACTTCAATCCCTGGGAATTCGAGGTCCGTGGAGGCAAGACGGAGGAAGCGTTGGCCAACGCGTCTCGGTTTTTCGTCGCTCGGGAACCCTTGATCCGGTATACTCGTTTCGTGGAAAAAGGGAGATTTTTCCCATTTGTACATCACTGGAAAGACGAAGGTATCCCTACTGATACGACACGGGGCTATTGGACCGAAGAGGAAGTGCGACGGATGCAGGGTGATTGGATACGACGGACCATCCGGAAAATCGTGCCCCGGACCTGGAGAAACCGTATCCGGGTCAGGTTGGGGCTATCTGAATTATAAGTAAATTATTTTTTGGAGAAAACAATTGATTAATCCCTCACCAGTAATAGCTTTTGATAAGAAAAGAACCCAATATTATAAAGGTATTAAGATCAAAGCGGATACAGATTTACACAATCAGTTGGCTGATTATATTCTCAAACACTTTGACAAAGGAATAAAAATTCTGGATTGGGGGTGTGGAGAAGGAGCGCTTTCTCAGAGATTGAAAGATATGGGATGCAATGTGTTGTCGGTTGACATAGATGAAAAAAATTTCAAAGCTGACACCCCTTTCATAAGACTTGATTTTAATGATGAAAAGCAGCTTGATGAATTTATTAATGAGTATAAAAAAAGATTTGATCTAATTTTGGGAGTTGAGGTGATAGAGCATATAAAATCACCTTGGAAATACATAGAAAATATTTATAGACTGTGTGGCGATAATACATCGGTTATAGTAACTACACCGAATGTAGCAAATTGGTGGGGTAGATTTTGGTTTTTTATCAAGGGAGAATTGTGGGGGTTTTCTAACGAGGGATGGTATGATCCTGGTCATATAAATCCAATACTTGATTTTGAGATTAGAAATATTCTAAGAGAAAATTGTTTTGAAATAATCGATTTTTTTAATGGAGGGAAATTACCATATATATGGCTATATAACTGGAAAAGATTTTTGGTGAGTTTGGTCATCTTGCCTTTTCAGCCATTTATAAAGGGCATAAAAAGGGGCTGGGTTAATTGTTATGTTTTCAAAAAAAAGTGTTAAGATGAATATAGTTTTTGTAATTTCGTCGCTTGGAACTGGGGGAGCCGAGAGAACATTAACATTGATCGCAAATAGTCTATCAGATAAACATAGAGTTAAAATTATCACTTTTTCGGAGGTTAATCCTGTATATCATATTAATGACAATATAGAAATTGTACATCTTAATCTACCCAACTGCTCAAAAAGTGTTTTTTGTTGGATTATTAGTAACATACGGAAAATATTTGATTTGAAAAAAGCTCTAAATGAATCAAAAAGCGATGTAAATATATCTTTTTTGATACATACGAACATATTCACAATTATTGCCTCTAAAATAAATGGGCAGAAAATAATTGTTTCAGAAGATGTGGAATACAATTACTATAAAAATGACAAGATCTTGTTTGCAACTAGAAGAATAATATATAGATTAGCCAATCATGTTGTGGTAAAGACCTTCTCAGATAGTAAAAACTATGTCTTCTTAGATAGAGTAAGCGTCATAAAAAATCCGCTGCCGAAATTATCGAGTATCAATCATGTGCAATGCATCGAAAAGAAGCCAATTTTATTTGCAGCAGGAAGGCTTGAGCATCAGAAAGGGTTTGATACACTTATTAGATCCTATTCGAAAATAAGAACAAGCTGGAAACTCTATATAGCAGGCGAGGGCAATGAAAGAAAACACCTGGAAGAAATGATAAAAAAATATTCTTTGGAGGATCGAGTTATATTATTGGGCAGGATAGAGAATATATTTGATTGGTATAAAATGGCTTCAATCTTTGTACTTTCCTCTCGAAAAGAAGGTTTTGGAAATGTTCTTATAGAAGCAATGTCGATGGGGTGCGCCGTGGTGAGTTTCGACTGTCCCTACGGTCCCGGGGAGATCATCGAGGACGGCGTCAACGGGATCCTGGTCGAAGATCAAAACGAAGAGAAATTGCGGGAAGCGTTGGAGCGTCTGATCGACGATGCGGAGCTGAGGCATAGACTGGGGGAAGAAGCGAAAAAGGCACGGGAGAATTATTCGATCGAAAAAATCGGCGGAGAGTGGGAACGGCTTATCCGGGAAGTTGCAGGGGACAAGAGCCATAGGGGGCAAAATCGATGATTCGAATCGTGTTGGCGATCCGATCGCTCGACATCGGTGGTGCCGAACGGCAGTTCATCGAGCTGGTAAAAGGGATCGACAAAACGCGATTCGAGGTAACGGTATGCACGATGTACGGTGGCGTCCAAGAACCGATCGTGCGGGAGATTCCCGGTATCACATACCACAACCTGGGGAAAAGGGGCCGGTACGACATTTTCGACTTTTCTTGGAAATATCGGAGACTTTTGAACGAAGTGCGGCCCGACGTGATCTATTCGTTCATGGGAGAGATGAATCTCTTTTCGCTCTGGTGCAAACCCAAAAATACCAGGCTGATATGGGGATTTCGCGCTTCCGATATGGTTCTTTCCAAATACGGGAAAATGGCCCAACTCCTTTTTTGGCTCCAGAAGAAATTCTCCTGCAGGGTCGACAGGATCATCGCCAACTCCCATGCCAGCGTCGCTTTTCACGAAACGAACGGATTTTGTATGGAACGGGCGGTAGTGATCCCCAACGGCATCGACACTGAACGGTTCTGCAGGGACATGGGAAAACGAGAAACGTTTCGAAAACGATACAATCTTGCAAAGAGCGACATCGCGATCGGGATCGTCGCCCGCATCGATCCAATGAAAGGGTATCCGGTACTGGCACAGGCGGCAAAAGCGCTGCTTGTAAAGTATGTAAATGTGAAGTTTTTCGCCGTCGGGGATGGGGATCCGGCTATCAAAAACGAATGCGAAGCGATCCTCGGAGAATTTAGCGGTTCCCGATTTGTCTGGCTCGGAAGACGGGAAAACATAGAAGAGATCTACAGTGGACTGGATGTCGTCGTCTCTCCATCGCTTTTCGGGGAAGGGTTCAGCAATTCCATCGCCGAGGCGATGAGCTCCGAAGTGCCGTGTGTCGTGACCGATGTGGGGGACAGCGCCGTTATCGTTGGGGATACGGGGATTGTCGTGCCTCCGAATGATCATAAAGCACTTTCTAAAGGGATTGAGAAGATGATGCAGATTGATGTATCGAAATTAGGAAAGAGAGCAAGAGATAGGATAAAGGAAAACTTCTCCATTGACAAGATGATACATAGAACAGAAAGGGTCATTCGTGAAATTAGCTGATTCCCATAATGAAAAACGTTTTGAATTTGGAAAAAATTGGTCAAATTTTCTGAAGAACCTATCAGAAGAACAAATTGAGAATGCAAAAAAGGATCTGAAGGATTGGCTTGGCGATATAAAGGGAATGACGTTTTTGGATGCCGGTAGCGGCAGTGGCATTCATAGTTTGGCTGCCAGGATGTTGGGTGCAAAAGTATATAGCTTCGATTACGATCCGCAGAGTGTTGCGTGCACGAAAGAGCTAAAGAATAGATTTTTCCCCAATGATCCTGATTGGAAAATCGAGCAGGGGAATGTGCTCGATCAATCCTATATGGAGAATCTAGGGGAGTTCGATATTGTTTATTCTTGGGGGGTGTTGCACCATACAGGGGATATGTGGAAAGCCTTAGAGTATATAACGATTCCTCTAAAAGAAGAAGGAAAACTATATATCGCAATTTACAATACTCAAGTTTATTGGACGAAATATTGGACATTTGTTAAAAGAACGTATAATAGCAATGTGGTAATGCGATATTTCTGGACCATATTTTATATTGTATTCAACACTACTAAAGGTGCCATAAAAGACCTTTTGATGCTAAAAAATCCTTTGACAAGATATAAAGAGTATAAGAAAAATAGAGGCATGTCGATCTATTATGACTTGATTGATTGGATCGGCGGATATCCATTTGAAACCGCAAAGCCTGAAGATATTTTTGATTTTTATAAGAAGAAAGGCTATATATTGGAAAAACTATATACGGCGAATGGTGGAATTGCCTGTAATGAATTTTTGTTTATAAAAGAAGAATAAATGTGCGGAATAGCCGGATTGACCCGAAACGATCCCGACCTTTTGGGGAGGATGCTCGCTTCCATCGCCCATCGGGGGCCGGACGATCGGGGAGAATTTTTCGACCGGGGGTTGAGTCTGGGCCATGTGCGCCTCTCGATCCTCGATCTCAGTCCCGCCGGCCATCAGCCGATGGAGTTCGGAAACCTGGTGCTGGTCTACAACGGCGAAGTCTACAACTTCCAAGAGATTCGCAAGGAGTTGAAGGCCGGGGGGTATCGTTTCGATTCCGACTCCGATAGCGAAGTGGTCCTCAAAGCATGGCACCGTTGGGGCGAGGAGGCGCTGCAGAGATTCCACGGAATGTTCGCCTTCGCCGTATACGACAAAACAAAGCGCTGCCTCACCCTCTGCCGGGATCGGGTAGGGGTCAAGCCGCTCTATTACCTTGATCGGCCCGATATCTTCGCCTTCGCAAGCGAGCTGCGGGCACTCATGCCGATCAGCCGCAAGACGATCGACCGTATGGCGCTGGCGCAGTTTTTTACGATCGGCTACATTACCGACGATCAGGCCATTTTCGACGACGTTCGCAAAGTCCCCCCGGCCCACATCCTCCGCTACGACCTGGAAAGCGGGCACAGCGAACGGGTTCGTTATTGGCGGGTGGAGGAGCATTTCAAGCCTTCGGCCAAGAGTGAAGCGGAGCTGATCGACGAACTGGAAGAGCGACTGATCGAGGGCATCAAGCTTCGGATGGTCTCCGACGCGCCGGTGGGGGGTTTCTTAAGCGGCGGAGCCGATAGTTCATTGGTGAGCGCCATCTTGCAAAAGCACTACGGCGATATCCACACTTTCACCATAGGTTTCGCCGAATCCAAGTATGACGAGTCGGGCTACGCCGCGGCGGTCGCCAGACATTTGGGGACCGAGCACACCCAGGAAATTCTGGGAGCCGATCGGGCCAAGGAGATCCTTCGATCGTTCGTCGAGATCTACGACGAGCCCTTCGGAGACAGCAGCGGGATCCCTACCTATCTGGTCAGTCAAGTCGCCAAAGAAAACGGCGTCAAAGTGGTCCTCAGCGCCGATGGGGGAGACGAGCTCTTTTGCGGTTACGAGCGGTACTGGCTCACCCACCGTCTGGGGCGCAAATTCGCCAAACTTCCTTTCCGTAGATATGCCGCATCGATCGTCGAACACTGTAAACCTTGCCTAATGCGCGTTCCGATCCGAAATATGGAACATAAGCTCGGCTTCTTGCAGAAAATATTGCGTAGCGACGATTGGTTTGCGATCTATCGGACGGTCCTCTCCAACTATCGGGACGATCTGGAGATGCTGGGATTGCACTCCCCCGGTTGGGAGGGGGATTCCTTCGCATTCGGCGAAAGGGTCGATCCGATGCAGGGGATGATGCTCTGGGATTTCCACCACTATCTCCCCGACGACATCCTAGTCAAAGTCGACCGTGCCACGATGGCCAACTCCATCGAAGGGCGCGAACCGCTGCTGGATCACTCCATCATCGAATACGCCGCAAAAATCCCCTTTGAATACAAATACCGAAACGGTGAGAGCAAATACATCCTCAAAAAGGTGCTGGAGCGGTATTTGCCAAAAGAGCTGATCTACCGCAAAAAGATGGGCTTCGGGATCCCGATGTTCGAATGGTTCCGTAACGATCTGATCGATCTGTTCGATCGCTATTTCACCGATGACGATGTTATCGATATGGAGTATCCCCGTGCCCTGCTTCAGCGATTTAGGTCCGGAGAGTATGTCAACGTCAACAAACTGTGGTTCGTCCTGGTTTACAAAATGTGGCGGGAGCGGTACCTCGGATGAAAAAACGGCTGGCGATTTTGATCTACTCTCTGGCGCCTGGCGGGGCTGAGCGGGTAGTCGCTACCTTGTTGCCGGAGTTGATGCGGCACTACGAAGTGACGCTGGTATTGATGAACGAGACGGTTTTTTACGAGATTCCCGAAGGGGTGCGTATCGTTTTTTTGGAGCGATCGGATCCCGAAGAGAACGGAATCAAAAAGCTGCTCAAACTCCCGCTACTGGCTTGGAAATACCGCACATTGCTGCGATATGAGAGGGTGGATATCTCGCTGAGTTTCATGAACCGTCCCAACTACATCAATGTCATGGCCAAAATCTTCGGAAGCGGTGCGAAAACGGCGATCAGCGAACGGACGGCGCCCTCGTATCTATATGCCGGATCTTCGTTCAAAGATCGCGTCAACCGATTTCTCATCCGGAGACTCTATCCCCGTGCTGATCGGATCATCCCCAATTCGCAGTGGACCCGGGAGGAGTTGATCCGGATGTTTTCCGTCCCGGAGGTGAACATCGATGTGCTGTACAATCCGAT
Organism: Campylobacteraceae bacterium; assembly: GCA_027081405.1. Taxonomy (GTDB): domain Bacteria; phylum Campylobacterota; class Campylobacteria; order Campylobacterales; family Sulfurovaceae; genus Nitratifractor. Next base: position 14,476 of record JALWKO010000064.1, read on the forward strand.
CGATTTGGAAATGATCGACCGGCAAAAAGATGTGGCGATCGATCGGGAAAAGAGGCGGTTTACCTTTGTGGCGCTTGGCCGATTCGAACGACAAAAAAATCACGCAATGCTCATCGAAGCGTTTCACCGTGCCGATCTGGATGCCGATTTGTGGTTGATCGGAGACGGTGCATTGCGGCCGGATATCGAACGAATGGTACAACGTTACGGCCTGGAGGATCGGATCGGGTTCTTGGGGCGTCAAAAAAACCCTTTTGCGTATTTGTCCAAAGCCGATTGCTTCGTTTTCTCCTCCGATTTCGAAGGATTTCCCAACGCTCTCTTGGAAACCCTGGCATGCGGTCTACCTGCCGTTTCGACCGATTGTCGTAGCGGTCCGCGGGAGATCCTGGCACCCGGCACGGATAGTACGGCTCAGTGTACCGGGATGGAGCCGGCCGAATACGGAATTTTGGTTCCTCCCGGAGATACGGACGAACTGGCCCGGGCGATGGAAAGAATGTATAATGACGAGAACTTGCGCCGCCGCTATGCCCAAAAGAGTCGGCAAGGGGTGCATCGTTTTGAAAAAACTCAAATCGCCCGGGAACTCGGCGGGATTTTGAAAAAACTGGAGGATGAGCCGGTATGAAAACAAACCGATCGGATTTTTTGGATGTGGGGGAAGTGCGGCTCTCGGCGGGTACGTTTGCCGTATTGATGCTGATCGCGTATCTTTTTGTCTTGGCAATACGCTACATCTGGGTCGACTGGGCCTCGGGGTTCCCCCAGTTTCACTGGAACGGGGAGCTGATGATCAACACCAACGACGGCTATTACTGGGGCGAGGGGGCTAGGGACATTCTCGCCGGGCATCACCAACCCAACGACCTCTCCCCGGTCGATCAGCCCATCGCAATGCTCACGGCGTTCCTGGCCCGGGTGCTGCCGCTGAAATTCGAGACGATCATCCTCTGGATGCCGGCGGTTTTCGGTTCGCTCCTGGTGGTGCCCGTGATGCTCATCGGCCGGGCGTTGCGGCATGATCTGCTGGGCTTTTTCGCCGCGATGCTCGCCGGGATCGCCTGGAGCTACTACAACCGGACGATGGTGGGGTACTACGACACCGACATGCTGACGATCGTCTTCCCCACCTTCGTGCTCTGGGCGATCATCCAGGCGTTTCTGACCCGGAAGGACGACTGGGCATTCGGTGCCGCACTGATCACGCTGCTTTATGAGTGGTGGTATCCCTCCGCGGTGCCATTGGTTGCGGGTTTTGCGGGGGTGGCATTGGTGTATACCGTGATTTTCGAGCGTAACGATGCGATAGGGTACCGGGTTGCGGGATATCTTTTTCTGGCGGCGACCCCGATCGCGATCGGATACAAGGGGGCGCTGCTCGTCGCGGCGTGGGCCCTTTTTCGTTTTTCGGGCAAGGATCTCGCCCTTCGGATGACCATGCTGTTCCTCCCGGTTACACTCGTTGTTTTCGCACTTTTCGGGGGGTTCGATCCAATCTGGTATCAGCTCAAAGGGTATATTTTCCGAGAAGGCACAACGGATGTGGAGTCGAACGCGACACTCCATTTCTATGCAGTGAGCAAAACGGTGCGCGAAGCGGGGAAAATCCCCTTTGAGATCTTCGCCGATCGGATCAGCGGCCATCCGATCACTTTCGTTTTGGCGACGATCGGGTACGTGATGCTTGCGTTGCGGTATCGGGTGATGTGGCTGGCGCTCCCGATGGTGGGGCTGGGATTTCTGGCGATGGCCGGGGGGCTTCGCTTCACCGTTTATGCCGTTCCGGTTTTGGCGCTAGGGATCGCTTATCTGGCGCTTTGGTTCGCCCGCCGGGTCGCGGGGAGTTTCGGGAAAGACGAGCAAGCCGAAGGGAAACTCGAATGGATCGTCACCTTCGTATTGCTTGCTCTCGTGCTCTATCCAAACATCCGCCATGTGATCGCCTACAAGGTGCCGACCGTTTTTGATGCCAGCGAAGTCAAAGTTCTCGATCGCCTCCACAAAACTGCCGGAAGAGAAGATTACGTCCTGGCGTGGTGGGATTACGGCTATCCGATCCGTTACTACAGCGACGTCAAGACCCTGATCGACGGGGGGAAACACACCGGTGACGTCAACTTCCCCGTCAGTTTCGCGCTGACCCGACCTGAACTTCCCAGCGCAAACATGGCGCGGCTCGATACCGAATATACCGAGTCGGCTTATCGGACGAAGCGATCGGGGGCCTATCTGGAGATGATGATGGCCGACTACAACGTCTCCGAACCCGATGCGTTCTTGGCCATGCTGGACGATGTGCATTTCAAACTCCCCGCCAAGAGTCGAGAGGTCTATTACTACCTACCGTTTCGGATGATGGGGATTTTCCCGACGATCGAAAAGTTTAGCGATATCGATCTGACGACGGGGAAAGAACGGCCGTTGTCGGCCTTTTACGCGCTCCCCAATTTCATCGTCAAAGGCCGGACGATCGTTTTTGGCAACGGGGCTGCGATCGACACCCAAACAGGGACGTTGAATCTTGGAAACGGGCAAAAGCAGACCCTCAACCGTCTGGTCGTCACCGGCTACGATCGCAGGGGGAAGCTTCATGTAGAGCAGCGGGTGTTCGATCCGGGGGCTCGATATTATGCAGTGTTGATGAAAAACTACCACCGTTTGCTCCTGATGGATCGGCGGGCGTTCGAGTCGACTTACGTACAGCTTTTCGTCCTCGAACATTACGATCCCAAGCTCTTCGAGCCGGTGATCCTCACCCCGATGGCCAAGGTGTATCGCCTGAAAAAGTGAGCCGATGCGTTTTGGCTTTCTCTCCCACCTGGACGACAATCTCTATCTGTTTCGCCTCCCGATCATGCGAGCGTTGGTGGAGCGCGGTCATACGGTCTATGCGATCGCTCCCAAAGGGAAGCGGTGGGAAGCGTTCGAATCGGAGGGGATCGTACCGGTGCACTATCCCATCGATCGCCGCAGCGTAAATCCCTTCAAAGAAAAGCAAGCCGTCGATGCGATCTACCGGGCGATCGCGCCGTTGCGGCTGGATCTGCTGCATACCTTCACCGCCAAACCCAACATCTACGGCACCATCGCCGGACGCAAAGCAGGGATCGAGCGGATCTACAATCTCGTCGAAGGCTTGGGTTCTTTTTACGTCCAGGACGATCTCAAAAGCCGCGCGATGCGCCTTTTGATCGAGCGTCTCTATCGGCGTACGTTCCGACGCAGCGACGGAGTGGTGTTCGTCAATCGGGACGATCCGGCGTATATGATCGACAAAGGGATCGTCCCACCCGAAAAAGTGACGGTGATCCGCAGCGTGGGGGTGGATACCGAGGCGTTTTCTCCCGAGCGAGTCGATCGCAAGATGCTTGCCGAACTCAAAGCCCGTTACGTCCCTGGGGATAAACCGGTGGTTTTGATGGTGGCGCGAGCCATCTGGCACAAGGGGGTGCGGGAGTTTTACGAAGCGGCCGGGCGGCTGGGGGATCGGGCCCGATTCATCCTGGTGGGGGGGATCGATCCGGGAAACCCCAGTTGCGCCGATGCGGCGTTTCTGCGTTCCGGGGCGGTGGAGTGGGTCGGCGAGCAGCAGGCGATGCGGGAGTGGACGGCCTTGGCCGATGTGTATGTCCTCCCAAGCTATCGAGAGGGGGTCCCCAGGACCTTGCTGGAGGCCGCCGCGATGGGCAAGCCGATCGTCGCTACCGACGTGGTGGGGTGCAGAGAGGTAGTCGAAGACGGGCGAAACGGACTGTTGGTACCGCCCAGAGATGCCGCGGCATTGGCCGATGCCATCGGGCGGCTGTTGGACGATTCCGCGTTGCGGCAGCGGATGGGGGAGGCTTCTAGGGAGTTGGCCGTGAAGGAGTTCGCGATTCCCCAAATAGTCGAGCAATATTTGCGTTTGTACGGGGTATAGGGATGTATTGCCGATGGATCAAGCCGCTGTTGGATCGTGTGACGGCGGCAGTGCTGCTCATCCTCCTCTCCCCCATTATGCTGGTCGTGGCGGGGCTTATCCGATGGAAGCTGGGGGGTCCCGTCCTTTTCCGGCAGCGCCGCCCCGGCAAAGATGGTAAAATTTTTACGATATACAAATTTCGTACCATGAGTGACGATCGGGACGAAAAGGGCGAACTCCTCCCCGATGCGATGCGGCTAAAAGGGATCGGCAAAACGATCCGCGCTTTGAGCCTGGACGAACTGCCTCAGCTGTTCAACGTGCTGAAAGGGGAGATGAGTTTCGTCGGTCCACGGCCGTTGCTGGAGGAGTATCTGCCGCTTTATACCGAACGCCAGGCGCGCCGCCACGAAGTCAAACCGGGCATCACCGGCTGGGCGCAGGTCAACGGCCGAAACGCCATCAGCTGGGAGGAGAAATTCGAGTATGACGTATGGTATGTCGACCATTGCTCCTTTTGGCTCGATCTGAAAATCGTGGCGCTAACGATACGCAAAGTGTTCAAAAAAGAAGGGATCAGCCAGGAAGGAAACGCGACGATGGAGAAATTCAAAGGGAGCCGATGAGTACGATCCATTTTCTGTCCAACATGATCGTTCAGCCGGTGGGGCAGCATCTGGGCAAGTTCTATCGGTGCACCTATGCCGATTTGGATGCGATCGTCCCGACGCTTAGCGGCCGGGTGGATGCCGAGTATCTGGTATTGCTGCTCGATCCGCGGTTTTTTTATGATTTCCATATCGACGAGGGGGCTCTGGAGCGGGCGCGGATGCTCGAGGGGCTTTTGCAGACCTTCCGTAGCAAGAACCGGGCGAAGATTCTTTTGGGGAACGTCGATGACGATTTTTTGACCCCCGATACCGCCTCTCGTACCCGGAGCTTCGGGAAGCTGATGGAACTCAACGCCTATCTAGAAAGCTTCAAAGAAAAAATCAGTGATATAGAGATCGTCGATCTGTTCGGCCTGGCCCACAGGATGGGACGCGAACGGCTCTACAACGAAAAAAACCGCTATCTCTTTCAATCCCCTTTCACTCTGGAGGGGGCCAAGGAACTGGCCCGCCTCATCGACGGTGCGATCGAGCGCTTCGAAGTGAAGCGCAAAAAGGTGATCGTCGTAGACGGGGACAATACCCTCTGGGGCGGGATCGTCGGGGAAGACGGGATCGACGGCGTCGCCTGCGACGAAAACTACCCCGGGATCGCCTACAAGCGCTTCCAGCAGTTTCTTCTCACCCTCAAAGCAAGCGGCCTGGTTCTGGCTCTGGTGAGCAAAAACAACGAAGCCGACGTGGTCGAGCTTTTTCAGAAGCGTAGGATGCCGCTCAGGTTGGAGGATTTTGTCACCACCCGGATCAACTGGAACCCCAAAAGCCAAAACATCGCCGAAATCGCCGAGGAGCTCAACCTGGGGCTGGAGAGTTTCCTCTTTATCGACGACAACCTTTTCGAGATCGGAGAGGTTCGCAAGGCGTTGCCGATGGTCGACACCCGCCGTTTCGATCCCGACGATCCCTTATCCAGCATCGAAGTGATCGCATCCGACCCCAGCCTCCAGGCGATCCTCGTCACCGAAGAGGATCGACGCAAAAGCGAACAGTACGCCTCCGAGCGGGCCCGCGGAGAGATCCTCAAAAGCGCGCCCGATCTGGAAAGTTTCATCAAAAGCCTCCACATCCGGATCATCTGGTGGCGCAACAACCGCTCCCAATTGGGCCGTATCACCCAGCTGATCAACAAAACCAACCAGTTCAACCTCACCACCCGCCGCTACACCCAGGCGGAGGTGGAGGCCTTGATGGAGACGGCGGAGGTCTTTTCGTTCAAGGTCGAAGACGATCTGGGCGATATGGGGATCGTCGGCGTCGTCATCGTCAAAGCGGGGCATATCGATACCTTTTTGCTCAGTTGCCGGGTACTGGGGCGGGGGATCGAAGATCGGATCATGGACATCGTCGTCCGGGAGACCGATCTCAAAAGCGCCGAATACATCCCGAGCTCTAAAAACATGCAAGTCGAAGATCTCTACGAGAAACTGGGCTTTGAGGTGGAAGATCGCAACGACGAAGGAGTCAAACGGTACCGCTACGTGGGCAAAACACCGGGCCGGGAATACATCACTATCCAAAGGGGCGAATCGTGAATGACGCAATCGAAACCATCGTGCTGGAATCCATTGCACGGATCAACAAAGATCTGGACAATCCCAAACTCCGCCATCCCGCACCGGACGATCCGCTTTTCGCCGAACTCGATTCGATGGCGGTACTCGATCTGATCCTCGAGATCGAAGCCCGGCTCCAGGAGCATCTGGGACGCTACGTCCAAATCGCCGACGAACGGAGCATGGATCCGCAAAAAACTCCGTTTTTGACCGTGCAAAGCGCGATCGAACACGTGCGCGAAAGGGCGGACAATGGCTAAGGTCCGCTTCGACAAGGGGGCGATCAAGGCCATCGTCACCACCGTGGGCGATCGGCTGCTATCGATCGACGAGGAGGCCGAGAAGTTCGGTTACGACGAGCGGACCCTCAAGCGGGTCAAAAAAAGCATGGGCTTTCACACCCGTCGCGTCGTGAGCGACCCGTCGGTATGCACCAGCGATTTGTGCGCCCAGTCGGCCGGGAGGCTTTTTGAGCTTACCGGCGTCGATCCCGCATCGATCGATGCGCTCATCATGGTGACGCAGACCCCCGATTATCGGGCACCCTCCACGGCGATCATCCTCCAGGACCGTCTGGGGCTAGGTACCGGGACCGTGGCATTTGACATCAATCTGGGCTGCAGCGGCTTCATCAACGGCCTCTATACCGCCTATGCGATGATCGCTTCGGGGTTGCAACGGGTGCTTTTGTGCGTCGGTGACGTGGCGAGCAAATTTGCCTACGAGCGGGACAAGGTGCTCACGCCGCTCATGGGGGATGCGGGGAGTGCGATCTTGATCGAGGCGGAAGCGTCCGAGAGCCATTTCGTGCTCCATAGCGACGGCAGCGGTTTCGAGCATCTTATCATCCCCGCCGGGGGGTGTCGCTATCCGTGCAGTCTGGAAGCGCTGGAGCCCAAAGCGCGTCCCGACGGAGCCGTGCGTCGGGATGTGGATATGTACATGAACGGCGGGGAGATTTTCAATTTCACCCTCAAAGCGGTGCCGGAGATGTTTGACGAACTCTTCGCTTTCGCCGGAGTCGAAAAGGAGCGGATCGATTATTTCGTCCTCCATCAGGCCAACCGCTACATCCTCCAAAACATCGCCAAACGGATCGGAGTGGACGAGGAGCGCCTCCCGATGAAGACCGTCACCGAATACGGTAATCAAAACTCCGCTTCGATCCCCGGGACGATCAATGCCTTTTTGCATGAGCCCTTTTCGGGCCGATCGCTCCGTTCGGTTTTCGCCGGTTTCGGGATCGGTCTGAGCTGGGGGGCGTGTCTCGTCGAGACCGACGGCATCGTCGCCCCCGAACCTCTCATTTACAAAGGAGCCTCCACATGAGCCTGGAAGAATTCCTCGAAGGGATCGCCGAAGCCCTCGACACCGAAAACGAATTGACTCCGGAAACAGAGTTGGAGAGAATCGACGAATACGATTCGATCGGAGTGCTCAGCCTCATGAGCTATTTGGACGAGATGGGGATCAAGGCTACTCCGGCCGATTTCGAAAAATTCCGCACCGTCGCCGATCTCGTCGCTTTGGCGGGAGAGAAAATCGATGGCTAATATTCTGGTCGTCGGAGCCAGCAGCGGGATCGGCCGGGCCACCGCCGTGCGACTCGCTTCCGAACACCGGGTCTTTGCGATGGCCCGTCGTGCCGATCGCCTCGGTGAGCTGGAAGCGGAAGGGATCGTACCGGTTCCGTTTGACGTGCGGGACCTGGAAGCGATCGTCCCGACGCTCAAAACGCTGGCCAAAGAGCACGGCCCCTTCGCTTCGCTCGTTTACTGTGCGGGGGTGCAGTCGATCAAACCGATCCGGATGCTCAAGGTGGACGAGACCGAGGAGCTCTACCGGGTCAACGCCGTCGCGCCTCTGTTTTTCGCCAAAGCTTTCGCGTCCCGGTCGGTACACGATCCGGACACCCTTCCGTCGCTGACTTTCGTCTCGTCCATTGCGGCTCAGCGGGCCGAAAAAGGGATCGTTGCCTACGGCGCGACGAAAGCGGCGCTTGATCAGACGGTTCGCGGCCTGGCCAAAGAACTGGCGCCCATTCGGGTCAATGCGGTGGTACCCGGGTTTTTGCGCACCGAAATGACCGAGCGTTTCGCCCATGTCTACGACGAAGCCTTCATCGAGCGGATCCGCTCGGAATATCCGCTCGGCCTGGGCGAGGTGGAGGATGTGGCGGAGCTGATCGCGTTTCTGATCGGCCCCAAGGCCCGCTATCTCACCGGCGAGGTGATCCGAATCGACGGGGGAGGGGCGCTATGACGATCGATCATATCGGATTCGTCGTCCCCGATACGGAAGCCTACCTGCGTCATCTCCCTCTGCACGAGGTGCTCAAGAGTCTCTACGATCCCCTGCAGCAGGCACAGTTGACCCTCGTGGACGGCGGGACGACCCGGATCGAGCTGATCGAGCCCCGTTCGGAAGAGTCGTTTACCTGGAATTTTCTCCAAAAGGGGGGCGGGTGGCATCATATCTGCTACGCGGTCGCCGATGAGGCCGAAGCGAAAGAGGCGATTCGGAACGCCCGGATGATCTTGGTGCGCGGGCCGATGGAGGCGCCGCTGCTTGAGGGTGAAGTGCTCTTCGCCCGGAACCGCAATCGTGAAATGGTGGAGTTCGTATGGCGCGCGTAGCGATTATCGGGGGTGGGGGATTCGCCAAGGAAGTGATCGAAGTGGCCCGGATGAATGGACACGAAATCGTCGGGATTTTCGCCCGGGAAAATTCGCTGGAGCGCTATCCCCATCTGGGCTACCTGGATGAAATGCTGACCTTGCGGGATCGCTACGATGCCGTGCATATCGCCGTCGGGGCGGTCAACCGTCAGGGGATGCACAATCGTCGGGAGATTTTGGAGTTTCTCCGGCGCCACGACATCCCCATGATCTCCCTCGTCTCCCCCAAAGCCGATCTCGGCGAGGGGGTTTCGGTGGGCGAAGGGGTCTATATCGGTCATCGGGTCCTCATCTCCTGTGACGCACAGATTGCCGATGCGGTACTCATCAACCAGGGGGCGGTGATCGGGCACGACTGTAGGATCGAAGAGAACGTCTCCATCGCCCCGCTCGTTTTTTTGGGAGGCAACGTCCGGATGGGACGCGATACGATGATCGGCGCTCGGGCGACCGTGCGCCAGGGATTGCGGATCGATCCGGAGTGCCTGATCGGAATGGGATCGCTCGTGATCAAAAATCTCAAAGCGGGCTGCACGACGCTGCAAATGCCCAGTAAAATTTATGGACCCGCTGATGGCTGAGCGCCTTTTTCTCTCTCCACCCCACATGGGACCCAACGCCCGCCGGTACGTGCAGGAGGTCTTTGAGAGCAACTACATCGCTCCGCTGGGGGAGTTCGTCGACCGCTTCGAAGCGGCGGTGAGCGACTATGTGGGGGTTCCCGCCGCCGCGGCGACGGTCTCGGGGACTGCGGCGATCCATCTGGCTCTCCGATTGGCCGGGGTGGAAAGGGGCGATCGAGTTCTGGCTTCCACGCTGACTTTCATCGGATCGGTGGCCCCCATCCGTTATCTGGGGGCCGAACCGATCTTCATCGATAGTGATGAAAGCTGGAACGCCGATCTCGCACTGGTGGAGGAGGCGATCCATCGGGAGCGGCCCAAAGCGTTCGTATTGACGCACCTCTACGGCCAGAGTGCCCAAGTCGACCGGATCGCCCAAATGTGCAAGCGTTACGACGTCATCCTCATCGAAGACGCCGCCGAAAGCCTCGGCGCGACCCTGCACGGCCGCCACACCGGGACTTTCGGGGAATTCGGGATCTACTCGTTCAACGGAAACAAGATCGTCACCACCGGAGGGGGCGGCATGTTGGTGGGGCACAATCGTGAAGCGATCGCCCATGCCCGCAAGCTCGCTTCCCAAGCCCGAGAGCCCGTCGTATGGTACGAGCACGAGGAGATCGGATACAATTACCGTATGAGCAACGTCCTGGCCGCGATAGGGGTGGATCAGATGGAGGTGCTCCCCGAGCGGATCGAAAAGAAACGGCAGATTTTTGCATGGTATCGGGAATGTCTGGAAGATCTGGAAGGGGTCGAATGGATGCCCGAAATTTCCGGTAGCCGCGGGAATCGCTGGCTAAGCACCCTGACCCTCCGTCGCGCGGATCCGCTCAAGATCGTCGCGGCGTTGGGAGACAAAAACATCGAAGCGCGTCCCCTGTGGAAACCGATGCACCTGCAGCCGGTCTTTGCCGGAGCGAAGATCTACGGCGCAAAGGTGAGTGAGCGGCTCTTTGCGCGGGGGCTGTGTCTGCCCAGCGGAACCCAAATGGATCGCACGGACGTGGAACGGGTCTGCGACGCGTTGCGGAGGGCGCTGCGATGAACTGGCGTCGTTGGCTCCGCCCTTCGGTGCGCAAACGGTTCGCCTTTTTTCTGGTGATGGATGCTCTGCTGTCCCTTTTTAGCCTCTATTCGGCCTACCTGCTTCGGTTCAATTTCCACATTCCCCCCTTTTATCTGCGCCATTTCTGGCTGATCTATTTCACCCTTCTGGCTCTCAAGCTCGCCGCGATGTACTGGCAACGCCAGTACCGGATCGTCTGGCGTTTCTATGGGGTGGGGGATCTGTTGCGGCTTATTATGGCCCATCTCGCCGCCTATGGGCTCTTCGTGGGGGTTCTTTACCTTTTCTACGACCAGTACAAGCCGTTCGCACGGAGCATCTTCATCACCGATTTTTTTCTCTCGATCCTTTTGCTGGGGGGCTTGCGGCTGGCCAAGGGGATCATTCTCGAAAAGACCCTCCCCGAGGGGGTCAAGCCGACACTGATCGTCGGGGTGGGGGATGCGATGATTCCGGTGCTCCGATCGCTGGGGCGGATCGCTCCGCAGTACCGCCCCGTGGGGATCGTCGCCTGGGGGGACCGCTCCACCGTCGGGGGGCGGATCGGGGATCTGCCGGTCCATCCCCCCGAAGCGCTCGAGTCGCTGGCCCGCCGCCACCGGGTCCATACGGTGATCCTGGCCGAGGACCTGCCCCCTGCGGAGCTCAACTCCCTCGTGGAGCGTCTGGAGCGCTCGGGGGTGCGGCAGATCAAACGGATCCGCCTCCTGGAGGGGGAGGCCGAGCGGCTGGAGGATATCGACATCGCCGATCTGCTGGCCCGGGAGCCCAAGGACCTCGATACCGAAGCGATCGGCGCGTTTCTGCGGGGCAAACGGGTGCTGGTGACCGGGGCCGGGGGGAGCATCGGCAGCGAAATCTGCCGTCAGGCCCTCCGCTTCGACGCCGAACGCCTGATCCTCGTGGAGAACGGGGAATACAATCTGTACAAAATCACCGAGGAGCTGGACGATCCTCGATGCGTCCCGGAGCTCGTTTCGGTGACCGAGAAGGAGGCCCTGGAGCGGGTATTTGAGCGCCACCGCCCCGAGATCGTCATCCACGCCGCGGCCTACAAACATGTGCCGCTGTGTGAAGCCAACCCCGATACGGCGCTGCGCAACAACGTTCTGGGGGTGATGCACGTGATCGATTTGGCCATCGCGTATGGAGCGCGGAAGGTGGTCAACATTTCCAGCGACAAGGCGGTGCGCCCCACCAACGTCATGGGGGCGAGCAAGCGGATCGGGGAGCTCTACGCCCAGAACGTCCCCTCCGGGGAGACCGAGATCGTTTCGGTCCGTTTCGGCAACGTCCTGGGGAGCAGCGGGAGCGTGGTCCCCAAATTCAAGGAGCAGATCGAGCGGGGCGGGCCGGTGACGGTGACCCATCCCGAGATGCGCCGCTATTTCATGCTCATCCCCGAAGCGTGCCAGCTCGTGCTCCAGGCGGCGGCGATGGCCAAGGGGGGAGAGCTCTTCATCCTCGACATGGGGGAGCCGGTCAAAATCGTCGATCTAGCCCGGAAGATGATCCGCCTCTACGGCAAAGAGGGGGAGGTGGAGATCGTCTTTACGGGACTGCGTCCCGGAGAGAAGCTCTACGAGGAGCTCCTCATCAGCGAGGCCGAGTGCAAAACCCGCTACGAATCGATCTACGTGGCGGGGAAGACCGAATACCCCATCGACGCGCTCCGGCGGGATATCGAGGCGCTGCTGGAGGCCGAGGAGAAGCGGGACCACCTGCGCAAAATCGTCCCGGAGTATCGCCCCGAAGGGGACCGTGAGCCTCCCCAAAGCCCCGATGGGGTACAATCCCGACAAAGTTGAGTGAAGGATCAGCGATGGTTGTGACCCGTTTCGCCCCCTCCCCGACGGGGTATCTGCATATCGGCGGTCTGCGCACCGCGCTTTTTAGCTGGCTTTGGGCCCGGAAAAACGGCGGGAAGTTCCTGCTGCGGATCGAGGATACCGATCTCAGCCGCAACTCCCAGGAGGCGCTGGCGGCGATCCTGGAGGCCTTTGACTGGGTCGGGCTCGACTACGACGGAGACGTGATCTACCAATCCGAGCGTTTCGATTTCTACCGGCAGTACATCGACCGGCTCCTAGCCGAAGGGAAAGCCTACAAATGCTACATGACCAAAGAGGAGCTCGACGCGCTTCGGGCCGAACAGATGGCCAGAGGGGAGCGCCCCCGCTACGACGGGCGCTATCGGGATTTCACCGGGACCCCTCCGGCCGGGGTCGAACCGGTGATCCGGATCAAGGCGCCCACCGAGGGGGAGATCGTCTTCACCGACGGGGTCAAAGGCCAGATCCGCATCGCCGCCAGCGAGGTGGATGATTTCATCATCGCCCGCAGCGACGGGACCCCTACCTACAATTTCGTCGTCGCCATCGACGACGCCCTGATGGGGCTCACCGACGTGATCCGCGGCGACGACCACCTCTACAATACCCCCAAGCAGCTGGTGGTCTACGAGGCGTTGGGATTCACGCCGCCCCGCTTCTACCACGTCCCCATGATCCACAACGAACAGGGGCGCAAACTCTCCAAGCGGGACGGTGCGATGGACGTGATGGAGTACAAACGTCAGGGCTTCCTCCCCGAAGCGCTGCTCAATTTCCTCGTGCGGCTGGGATGGAGCCATGGGGACCAGGAGATTTTCAGCCGCGAAGAGATGCTGGAACATTTCGACCCCCATGAGATTAACAAATCGGCATCCAGCTACAACCTGGACAAGCTGCTGTGGCTCAACGCCCACTACATCAAAAACTCCCCCAACGAAAAACTGGCCACGCTCCTGGAGGGCTTCGGCGTCCATGTCGCTGGGCACGACCGGATGGAGATTCTGCTCGATGCCGTCAAGGAGCGGAGCAAGACCCTGGTGGAGTTGGCGGAGCATATCCGGATGATCCTCGAGGCGCCGATCGAATACGATCCCAAAGCGGTCAAAAAGGCGTTCAAAGGGGAGGCGTTCGAGATCCTCGAAGCGTTCAAGGCCCGCTTGTTGCTAGCCGGTGAGCCCCATCTGCCCAGCGACTACCACAAAGTGATGGAGGGGTTCGTCGCAGAGCGCGAGATCGGGTTCGGGAAACTGGGGCAGCCGCTGCGGGTGGCGCTGCTGGGGCGGCTGAGCGGCCCCGGGATGGACGAGGTGATGGCGATTCTGGGGGTGGAGGAGACCGTAGCGCGGATCGAGCGGGCGATCGAGACGCTGCGCGATCAGGAGTGAGGGGCGCGCCTTTTGGCTCTTTTGAAGAAGAGTTTGAGCCCCTTTTTCTCCCTCCAGCCGAGCCGGTAGTCGATATGCTCCAGATACCAGCGTAGCTGCTGTGGGGTAATTCTCCGTTTTTTCGCCTCCCTCTCCAGGATGTAGCGGGGGATTTTCCACTCTTTCGATCCAAATCCCCGGGCCAGTTTCCCGATCTGCCTGCCGCGGCGGTTGTAGCAAAGCCGGGCGAAAACAAACGGCAACCCCGTACGCTCCTTCCACACTTGCGCCAGATCGATCCCCTCTCCGCCGGATAGCAGATGGCGCAGGGCCGCGTCGCCGATGAGTACCCGTCCCTGCAGACCCAGCACCTCCGCCAGGACGTTGGAGGTGGCAGAGGCGGGGTCGATCCCGCGCTCACCGGGGAGGAGCAGGACACTCTGGACCGAACCGTCGGCGACGATCCCCAGATCGGTGCAGCGGCAGCGGCCGCTTTCGATACTGGAGATGAATGCGGCGTGGATCCTCCCCTGCCGGAAACGGCGGTTGATTGCGCTGGGGACGCCGCGCCGCCACCGGAGCATCTGCGCAAACTGGGTCGAGGGGGTGCGGCGCTTCATGTAGACCTGAAACGGCAGGAGGTTGAGGTAGGAGATGGAACCGAAAATCATGACGCCCCTTTGGGGCGAATGAGGAATGAGAAATGAGGAATGTGAAATTTAGGGGCGTTTCTATGCAACGCTATCAAATGGAGGCGGGACTTTAGTCCCGCATGCAGGGCGAATGCCCTGTTCCCAATGATCAATGACCAATGACCAATGACTTTTCTTCTGCCGACTGCAAACTGCGACAGCGCTTTCGGTTTCGCACTCCTCACTCCGCACTCCTCACTCCGAAAAGTTGTCGTATTATACAAGGCGGATTGGCCGTTTGGGTATAATCCCGAAATATGCATTAGCCAGCACACCATCTGTATCGATTATCGGCGGCATGGGCGACACATCCAAAGCCTCGACGCACCCTCCGGGTGCGCCTGTGTTTTGGCTGTGCACCCCTACACACCGAGCATCGACACATCTGACGCACTTTCTACTGCATATTTTTGGGATAATCGTTCCGATTTCAGGCAAGGGGACGCTATGGTCAAAGTGGAGTTTCTCGGACCCATCGCCAGGGAGCCGATGGAGGTGGAGGCCGATTCGCTGGCCGAACTTTCCAGGGTCCTTTTCCGGGAGGAATCGATCCGGCCCTGGCTGGAAAAATGTGCCGTGGCGGTCAATGACGTGATGGTCAAGGACCCGAACCATCCGCTCAAAGACGGAGATCGGGTGAGCATCCTGCCGCCGGTGTGCGGAGGATAGGCGGTGCTTCGCTTGAGTGAAGAATGAGGAGTGAGGAGTGAGGAATTTCGGTATGCGTTGCCTCGCAACGCTTAAAGATCTAGAGACTATCGACTAGAGACTGAAAATGAGCGATATGGAACTTTATCAGGGCCCTTTGGACGTCAAAGCGATCTTTGGCCGCTGGCTGGACGAGGAGGCGGCTTCCAACTACGGCGCCTTCACCCCCTTCATCGGTACGGTCCGCGAGGAGGGGGGGATCGAGGCGCTGAGTTTCGACATCTACGAGCCGGTGCTGCGCAGCTGGTTCGACGCCTGGCAGGAGAAGGCGCGCGCACGGGGGGCGAAGCTCTGGATGGCCCACTCTGTCGGCGACGTGCCGGTGCACACCTCCTCCTACATGGCGGCGGTCTTCTCCCCGCGGCGCCGGGTGGCGCTGGAGCTGATCGAGGAGTTCGTGGAGGACTTCAAAGCCAACGCGCCCATCTGGAAATACGACGTGATCGACGGGCGGAGGATCTATGCGGAGGATCGGAGCACCCCGATGGAGGGGGCGGGGGTTTTGGAATTAGGAAAGAGGAATGAGGAATGAGGAATTTTGGAGTGCGTTGCTCTGCAACGCTTTTTTTTGGTAAGTGGTGATGGCTTGAGGGTTGAGCGCAGACGCATCTGTAAGGTAGTCATAGATTGCAATCAATTATTTCTAATTTCTAACTCCTAATTCCCAATTTGAAAAAGGATTTTTCCCATGGCATTTCTCCATTTCGACGAATCGATGCGGATTCTGAAAAGCCAGACGATCGGTCGGCGCAAGACGCTTCGGCTTCCGCTGGAGTGCGCCCGGGGATACGTCCTGGCCGAAGATATCGTTGCCCCGGCCGACAACCCTGCGGCCCCCACTTCGGGGATGGACGGCTATGCGGTGCGGCATGAGGACCTCGCCCTGGGAAGACTCGCGATCGCAGGGATCAATCCGGCGGGGAACGCCGAGCTGCAGCCGTTGCGGCCGGGTGAGGCGATCAAGACCTTCACCGGCTCCCTGATGCCCCCCGGGAGCGATACGCTGATCCCCATCGAGAACGTGACGGTGGAAGAGGGGGGGATCGTCATCGACGAGCCGGTCCCCAAAGGGTTCGCCGTCCGGCCCGTGGGGGAGAACTATGCCAAAGGGGAGCGCCTCATCGAGGCGGGCACCCGACTGAAGTATCCCCAGATCGGGGTCCTGGCGGGGCTCAACCGCTCCCACGTGAGCGTCTACGCCCATCCCCGGGTGGCGATCCTCGCCACCGGATCGGAACTCCTGGAACTGGGGGAGGAGGCAGCTCACGGGGGGCAGCTGCGCAGCTCCAACAACTACACCCTCGCCGCGATGATGGAGCGCTTCGGAGCCGAGGTCCTTCCCCTGGGCTGCGTGGGGGATGATCCCGGGAGCATCGCCGCGGCGGTGGAGAACGCCCTGGCCCAGGCCGACATCGTCGTCAGCACCGGTGGGGTGAGCGTGGGGGATTTCGATTTCGTCAAAGACGTGGTCGGGGCGCTGGAGGGGGCCGTGCTCCTTTTCAAGGGGGTGCGGATCAAGCCGGGCCAGCACATCATGGTCGCCCGGCGCGACGATCAGTTCATCGTGGCGTTGCCGGGTTTTGCCTACTCCTCCACCGTGACGGCGCTTCTGTATGTGGTGCCCCTCGTCGCCATGCTCCAAAATGCCCCCGATCCGATCGAGCGGGTCCGGGCGGTCCTGGACGAGCCCTTTCGCAAACGGGCCCGCAAGGCGGAGTTCACCGCCTGCAATCTCCGGCTCGTCGACGGACGGTATCGGGTCGATTTCGCCGGCAAAAAGGTCGGTACCAGCGCCATCCTGACCAACATGCTGGGGCCGGTGGGGCTACTCTATACTTCCGAAGAGGAGGGGGACAAGGACGCGGGCGAGGAGGTGGAGGTGCTCAAAATCCTCTGATCCCCCGCTTTTGCCGCGTCTACGGGCGTTTTCTCCCCGATTTTTAACCCAAATCACGCAATTTTTCGATATAATCAAAAGAATTTATAGATTCGCTCCACGGAACCGAACGGAATCGGCCCGGATCCGTGTGCGAAGTCCATTACGACGGAGAGCAATATGACCGATTACGGCGCCGGAAACATCAAAGTCCTCAAAGGGCTCGAAGCGGTCCGCAAACGCCCCGGGATGTATATCGGGGACACCTCGATCAAAGGGCTGCACCACCTTATCTACGAAGTGGTCGACAACTCCATCGACGAGGCGATGGCGGGATACTGCGACAAGATCAAGGTGACCCTCACCGCCGACGGTTCGGCGATCATCGAAGACAACGGACGGGGGATCCCCGTCGCCGAACACCCCACCGAGAAGATGCCCGCCGCGACGGTGGTCCTGACGGTTCTGCACGCGGGGGGAAAATTCGACAAGGACACCTACAAAGTCTCGGGGGGATTGCACGGGGTCGGGGTTTCGGTGGTCAACGCCCTGTCGAAAAAGCTCCACATGACCATCTACCGGGAAGGGAAAATCCACGAGCAGTGGTTCGAAAAAGGGGTCCCCGTCACCCCGCTGGAGGTGACCGGGACCACCCGCAAGACCGGAACCAAGATCGAGTTCTGGCCCGACGAAGAGATCTTCACCGAGACGGTGGAGTTCCGAGACGACATCCTCAGCCGCCGTTTCAAGGAACTGGCCTACCTCAATCCCCGGATCACGATCGAGTTCAAAGACGAGCGCAGCGGCCTGAAGGAGACCTACCATTTCGAAGGGGGGATCCGCCAGTTCGTCGAAGACATGCATACCAGGGAGCCCCTCTCTTCTGCGCAGCTTTTCGAAGGGAAAGCCGACGACATCGAGATGGATCTGTCGTTCATGTACCAAAACGCCGATAGCGACAAGGTCCTCAGCTTCGTCAACAACATTCGGACCGCCGACGGGGGGACCCACGAGGCGGGATTCAGAGCCGGTCTGACCCGGGCGATCTCCAACTACATCGCCAAAAACGCCAACGCCAAGGAGCGCAACACCAAAATCAGCGGCGACGATACCAAAGAGGGGCTGGTGGCCGTGGTATCGGTACGGGTCCCCGAACCCCAGTTCGAAGGGCAGACCAAAGGGAAGCTCGGTAGCAGTTACGTCCGTCCGCTGGTACAGAAGTTCACCTACGAAAAGGTGAGCAAGTACCTGGAGGAAAACCCCATCGAGGCCAAGGCGATCATGAACCACGTCCTCCTGGCCGCCAAGGGGCGCGAAGCGGCCAAACGGGCCAAGGACCTGGTCAAACGCAAAGACTCCATGAGCGTGGGGACGCTGCCGGGTAAACTGGCCGACTGCCAGAGCAAAGACCCCGCCGTCAGCGAACTCTATCTCGTCGAGGGGGATTCGGCGGGCGGTTCGGCCAAGCAGGGGCGTGACCGGGTATTCCAGGCGATTCTGCCGCTGAAAGGGAAGATCCTCAACGTCGAAAAAGCCCGCCTGGACAAAATCCTCAAGTCCGACGAGATCAAAAACATGATCACGGCGCTAGGGTGCGGGATCGGAGAGGATTTCGACGAGGAGAAGCTCCGCTACCACAAGATCATCATCATGACCGACGCCGACGTGGACGGCAGCCACATCCAGACGCTGCTGATGACCTTTTTCTTCCGCTTTCTGCGTCCCATCATCGAAAAGGGCTACCTCTACCTGGCCCAGCCGCCGCTGTACCGGTTCAAGAAAGGGAAGAACGAAACCTATCTCAAGGACGACAAGGCCCTCAATGACTTTCTGATCGAAAACGGGATCGACGCGATCGAGTCCCGGACGATGGGGAAACAGGATCTCATCGAGCTTTTCAAGCTGGTGGCCTACTACCAGATGACCCTCAAAGAGCTCGACAAACGCTTCGCCCTGGCCGAGGTGATCCGCTACATGATCGAAAATCCCGACGTGGTGGGCAAGGAGAGCGAAGATCTGGCCAAAGCGTTGGAGGAGTACATCGCCTCGCTGGGATACAACATCCTCAACCGTTCGGTGGGACCCGACCGGCTCCACTACTACGTCCAGACCAACGAGGGGCTCGAGGAGCTGGTCATTGACGACGAGCTCTTCACCAATCCCCATTACAACGAGGCGCTCTACATCTACGACAAGATCCGCGACCGCCTCACCGAGGAGTTCGCCGAGGTGGACCTGCTGGAGAAACTCGAAGAGATCCTCGCCGCGGCCCGCAAAGGCGCCTACATTCAGCGCTACAAAGGGCTCGGTGAGATGAACCCCGAACAGCTATGGGAGACGACGATGGATCCGGAGAACCGCCGGCTGCTGCGGATCACGATCGAAGATTTCGAAGAGGCGGACCGGACCTTCACCCTCTTCATGGGGGATGAGGTGGAACCCCGCCGTAACTACATCGAAACCCACGCCAAAGACGTCAAACACCTGGATATCTGATGCTCCGTTCGCTTCAGGAGGAACGATCCCGCCATTTTCGGATGGCGCTTCGGATCGCCCTTCCGATCCTCGTTTTTTTCTTCGCGCTGGCCTATGGGGTGTTTTTCCGCGAAGCGCCGATCAGTTTGACGCTGCAGAATGTCGTCATCTTGGGCGGAACCGTTTTTGCGGTGGTCTATTTCGTGTTTTTCGCGTTAGAGCTCTCCCGCAAAGAGACACTGCTGGATCGGGTGACCGAGGGGTATCACTACGATGCGTTTTTGGATCATCTCAAAAAGCATCACCCCCAGACCCTGGCGGCGGTACAAGTCTCCAACCTTGGGGAGATCAACGAAAGTTTCGGTGTGGCCAAAGCCGATGCGATACTTAGAGGTGTGGTGCGCGAACTTGATCGCTATGTGTTGGAGACGGTCGATCGGGACGGGTTCATCGGGAGACGGATGGGGTCGGAGATCTTGTTGGGCTTGGACGCTCCCACTCCCAAAGTGGAAGCGGCCTTAGAGGAGATGCTTGAGCAGGTCAATCGGATCGGAGGGGTGGATGTGGAGCTGCGAAGCGCCGTTATCGCCAATACGGTGGACGATCCCCAAAAAGCGATCGAGCAGTTGCATGACCTGCTGCATATGCAGCGCAGTGAGCTTCCCGGCCCCGTACCGGCATCTGCGGACGCGTTGGAGATGAGCAAAGAAGAGTACCGGATCCTCCACGCGTTGGAATCGGGGGCGATCCGGCTCAGTTTCCGCCCCTTGCTCAATCTCCATACCGATCGGATCGATCTTTATGAACTTTCGGTATACCTGGAAGGGGAAGAAGGGCGAAGGATCCTCCCCAAAGAGTTCCTCCCGGTAATCAACCGCAAAGAAAAAGGGGAATTGTACGACCGTTTGGTTTTTGAGAAAGTGCTTGAGGTCGCTGCGTTGATCGACCCCGAGATACGCTTCAGTTTCAATCTCTCTCCTTATTCATTGCGTAGCGACGCGTTTTTGCAAACGATGTTCGATGCGCTGGATCGATCCCGAGTCGATCCGAGGCGCTTGATCGTGGAGATTTACGAACGGCGTAAATATCATAGCGTCGAGCGTTATTTTTCGTATCTGCGCCGACTCAAAGGCCGCGGGATCTTGCTGGGGTTGGACAATTTCGGATCTTCCAACGCCTCGATGGAATATTTGCGAAGTTTTCCGTTTGATATGATCCAGTTCGATCGGAGTTTCACCAAACGGATCGACAACGAAATGGATCGCGCGATGATGCGCTCTTTGGTGGCGATGGCGATCGAGCGGCGGATACTCACGGCGGTCAAATGGGTCGATCGCGAAGAGCTCTTGGAAACCTTCCGCGCGATGGGAGTCGATTATGCGCAAGGGTATGCGGTCGCATCGGTCCTTACGGAATCGGAGTTGATCCGTCGCTACAATCCCGCTTAAACAAGGAGTATCCATGCGTTACGGAGAGAAAGAGATCAAAGCGTTCGACATCGACCGGGAGGAGAACTTCTGGCCCAACGAACACGAAAAAAACTACCGGATCGATATCGAGCTTCCCGAATTCATGTGCAAATGTCCCCGATCGGGGTATCCCGACTTCGCGACGATCCGGCTGAGCTACGTCCCCGACAAGAAGGTGATCGAGCTCAAGGCCCTCAAACTCTACATCAACAGCTTCATGGACCGCTACATCTCCCACGAAGACGCCGCCAACGAAATTTTCGACACCCTCTACGGACACCTGCAGCCCCGATGGATGAAGCTCGTAGCCGATTTCAACCCCAGGGGGAACGTCCATACGGTGATCGAAATCGACAGCGACCGGATCGAAAAATTTCGAAACTGAGCCGAAGGTGCTATAATCGGAATGCAATAATTCTCAAGGAGGAATCGATGAGCAAACTGGAGGAGAAAATCTCCCAATATCAGGCCGAGGCCAAGAAACTGAAGCTGGGGCTCGACGCAGCCCTGATCGACAAGGTGACCCGGGGTCTGGGGCCCTCCATCTACCGCAAAGACGCCGAGACCGTCTCCTGCTCCGATCCGGGAGAGCTGGAGCGGGTCCGGAAAAACTTCCTGCAGAAAAAGCTGGGCCTCACCGACGACGAAGCCAAGCTCGACGCGGCGATCAAAGAGGTGTGCGAAAAAATGGGCAGCTCCAACCGCAACAAATACCGTGCCCTCTTCTACGCCCTTCTGGCCAAAAAATTCGGCAAGGAATCGGTCTACGCCTGAATTCGGGGGCTTCGCCCCATCGTATATCCCCGCAGAAAGGCCGCCAGTTCCGCGGCGGTTTCCACCCCGAAGGCCATCGCCAGTTTCAGCAGATCCCGTTCTGTCCGGATATTCATCGTCTCTCCTTTTTGTTCTCTCTTCCAGCACTTTAGCTTTTGAAATGACAATTTGGCATAAATATTTCAAAATGAAATATCATTTCAGGAAAAATGTGCTAAATTTTTAAAAATACATTGCACAAAAGGGAAAACGATGAACGATTTTCACGAGATCATTGAGCGGCTCAAGGATATCATTTCGTCCAAAAAGATCGGCGGCAAGGTCTATGACAAAGATGTAGCGGCGGAGCTTGGGATCGCCCAAGCGACCTTCGCGACGATGAAAAAGCGGGGTTCGATTCCCTACCGGGAGATCATGGAGTTTTGCGCCCGTCGCAAGATCAGTATCAACTGGCTCTTTTTCGACCAACCCGCCGAAATGCTGATCGAGGAGACCCAGAAGTTTTTCCGGGTCCGGTATTTCGCCGATCTGCGGGCCAGCGCCGGGGGCGGAGCGGAGGTTTTCGACGAAGGGTACGAGTACATCGACGTGGATCGCACCCTCATCGAGACGATGCTCGGCACCCTTCCCAGCGGAGAGATCGAAGCGATCCACGTCGAAGGGGAGTCGATGGAACCCACCCTCATGGACGGCTCGATCGTCTTCGTCGACCGGACCCAGACCGATCCGAGTAAGGACGGGATTTTCATCGCCTCCACCGCCAACGGGCTCTTCATCAAACGGATCCGACGCCGGGCCGACGGGATGGTGGAGCTGATCTCCGACAACCCTCTCTACGCACCGGAGATCCTCTCCCCCGAAGAGGTGCGGATCGTGGGAAAAGTGGTCGGAAACGTGGAGCGGCTCTGAGGATCGCGGCAGATCGGATGCCGGACAGGTCGACGATCGGCAGGGACGACCTTCGGGCGGATGGACAGATGGAGACTATGCTTCGGGATCGAGAAAAAGGATCTCTTCGGGGGGGATCGATACGGCACAGCCCCCCTCGCAACCGGCGGCGTCACGGGGGAGCGTGATCTCGATCGTTTCGCGGCTTCCGGTGGGGATGAAACGGATCCGGCGGGCGGGGAGCGTTTCGAGGATCCTGCACTCCCCTTCGATCCGGTTGGGGGCGGCGGAGTCGTGATCGGTACAGACGATCCCGTCGGAGCGGAAGGCGACGCGGAAGGGCGTACGATCCGGAAGGGGAGCGTGGCTCTGCAGGCGGATCCCCAGCGCAGGGATTTCGACGATCCGGCCCTTTCCGTCTGCGACGCGGGCGTCGAAGATGTTGACGATCCCCAGGTAGCGGGCGACCGCTTCGGAGGCGGGGCGGCGGAAAAGCTCCTCCTTCGTGCCGCTTTGGCGGATCTGTCCGTCGATGAGGATCGAGATCGTGTCGGCGAGGGTGAACGCCTCCTCCAGGTCGTGGGTCACCAGGACGACGGCGGTATCGAAGGTCTCGACGAGGAAACGGGTCAGTTCCCAGAGCTCCCGGCGCAGCGGTCGATCGAGAGCTCCGAAAGGCTCATCGAGCAGCAAGGCGTCGGGGCGGGGAGCCAGCGCCCGCACCAAGGCCACCCGCTGGCGCTCTCCGCCGCTGAGGGTGTCGGGTTTGCGCGCGAGCAGGGGGCGGATCGACGCCGCGTCGATCAGGCGGTCGATGTGGCCTCCCAAAGGGGCTGGATCGAGCCCGCGTGCCCGGATCCCGTAAAGGATGTTCGCTTCGACACTCAGATGGGGGAAAAGAGCCAGATGCTGGGGGAGGTATCCGAATCCCCGTTTGTGGACCGGAAGGGTGTGGATGGGGCGCTCCCCGCGGAGGATCGATCCCCCCTCAAGGGGGTGGAGTCCCAGCAGGGCCGCTACGAGGGTGCTTTTGCCCGCTCCGGAGGGGCCCAGCAGGGCGTGGCAGCTTCCCCGTTCGATCCGCAGGTCGATCGGCCCCAGGCGGAAATCGCCGTGGGTGAGCGTGAGCCCTTCGATCCGGATCATCCTCGCCCCTTGCGTTCCAGCAGCGCATGGGCCCCGAAGAGCGCCCCCAGGCCGATCGTCACGAGGATCACGATGAGGGTGACCGTCCCCGTGATGTCGGCGGTCTCCAGACGCATGAAAATGGCGATGGGGAGGGTCTCGGTCCGCATCGCCATGGTCCCGGCCACGGTGATCGTCGCTCCGAATTCCCCCAGCGCCTTGGCCCAGGTGAGGATCGCAGCGGAGGCGATCCCCCGTCGGGCCAGAGGGAGTGAAACGGTCCGAAACAGATACCCGGGGCTCGCCCCCAGGGTCCGGGCAGTGCTCTCCAGCTCCGGCGGAATCTCGTCGAAGGCGCTTTTGACGAAACGGACCGCCACCCCCAGCACCGTGGCGAACTGGGCCAGCACGATCCCCCAGAAGGCGAAAACGAAGGTGAGCAGGTGTTCTTGGATCCACTCCCCCAGGGGGTTGTTGAAAAAGATCAGGAGCATCGCCCCCAGGGCCGCAGGGGAGACGATCATCGGAAACTCCAGCAGGGTATCGATCAGCCGCCGTCCCCGGAAACGGTAGCGGGAGAGGGCGTATCCGGCGGGGAGCGCGACGAGCAGCGCCATCGCAGCGGCGAGGGTGGCCGCTTCGAGGCTCAAGCCGATCGAAAAGAGGGTCCGTTCGGAGCGGAGGGT
>JALWKO010000065.1 GCA_027081405.1 Campylobacteraceae bacterium
ATATAGCGTAAGATCCGATTGCATGGATCGACCAAACCGTAGAGATGAGATATCTTCCTACACGTATTGACATTTTAGAATTACGGCTGCCAAAAAGCGCACACATCCCCCTCTTCCCGTTTGGAATCGAGCCACTGTTTCAAAAACTTGATCCGCTCCTCGGTCAGCGACGCTTTGAGATTGGCGATGCACATGGGTAGGACCGAACCATACTCCTCGGGGTGTTCCAAATACCCGGGATAGGCCATCTCGATCTCGGCGTCCCGCATAGCGATCCAGGCTCTTTGGGCCTTTTTAAGCGCCCGGATGAAACGGGGATATTTTCGATACCGTTTGAGAATCTCCCGATAGATCCGGTTGAGCTCTTTATCGGCCGCCTGGAAATCCCCCGACGCACAAGCATTCATCGCCCCTTGGGTCATCGCCCGATCCCAGCAGGACGAAGCGTCCGACGGAGCCGATTGAGCGGATAAAACGCCGACTAGAACCAGCGCCGCGATCACGATACTTTTCATTCTTTTCCTCCTCATTCTGTCTCGTTCCCACGGTCTTCGTGGGAATGCATCCGGGATGCCTGTAATTCATCCAGGTTCAATCCGTTGACCACACATTCATATGCGCTCCCACCGAGGACGGTGGGAACGAGTGTAACTCGGTTCCTCATTCCTCACTCCTAACTCCTCACTCGCAGAAATATCCCGCTCTCCATATGCCCCGTATGGGGAAACTGATCGAAAAGCGCCGCTTTTTGCACCTCGTGGCTCTGGGTCAGATGCTCCAGATCCCTGGCCAGGGTCTCTGGATTGCAGGAGATATAGAGGATATTTTCGAATGTGGAAATGAGCTCCCGGGTCGCCGCATCCAGCCCCGCCCTGGGGGGATCGACCAGCACACAACGGAAATCATATTCGTCAATATCAATTCCCTTCAGCCGATTGAAGCTCCGCTCTTTGCGCAAAGCCGAAGTCATCTCCTCGGAGCTGAGTCGGACGAAGGCGATGTTCTCCACCCCGTTGAGGGTACAGTTCTCTTTGGCCGCTTTGATGGAGTTTTTGCTGATCTCCGTCGCCAGCACCTTGTCGAAACGCTCCGCCAGAGGGATCGTGAAATTCCCCAGCCCGCAGTAGGCCTCCAGCAGGTCTCCACCGCCCACTTCGGAGGCGCGGGCTTTGGCCCATTCGATCATTTTTCTGTTCACGAAGGGATTGGGCTGGGTGAAGCCCCCTTCGTAGTGGCGATATTGATATTTTTTGCTATCAATATCGAGAATCTCAGTCACATAATCCCGGGAAAGCACCAACCGCTGCTTACGGGCCCGGCCGATGACGGAAGCGTTCAGCCGCTCCTCCAGCATCTGAGCCTCCCGCTCCCACGCTTCATCCAGAGTTCGGTGGTAGAGCATCGTGATCAGGCACTCACCGGTCGTCGCCGAGAGAAATTCCACCCCGAAAAGTTTGTGTGAGAGCACCTCCGATGCGTTGACCGCCTCCAATAGCGGCCCCATCCGCTCTTCGATGGGGCGGATCACCTTGGGACACTCTTCGATCACTACGCTGCCGTCTTTGCTTCGATTGCCCATGGCGTAGTCGCAGCGCTTGCCTTCGTGCCAGATCCGGAACTCCGCCCGGGCCCGGTAATGGCTCTCAGGAGAGGGAAAGACCTCGACCTCCCCTCCGAAAAACGGAGCGAGGAGCTCCCGCACCCTGAGCTCTTTTTTCTCCAGTTGGTCCGGGTACTCCAGACCGTAGAGGGTACAACTCCCACATTCTCCGAAATGCCGACATTTCACCTTCAACCCCTTTGGATATAATTGCTATTTAAGATGTTCATTCGCGGTCGTTTCGGGCGTCGCCCGGCCGTACATAGTCATTTCACACAACTCGTTGAAGTGGCCGCGAAGCATATGACATTTGACACCAATTTTACCCTAAGGATTCGTTCGATGTCGATCAGTGTCGTGATCCTCGCCGCCGGGAAAGGGACCCGGATGAAATCCAAAACCCCCAAGGTTCTCCATACCATCAGCGGCAAACCGATGCTCTTTCACGCCTTGGACGCCGCCGTGAAAATCAGCGACGACGTCACCGTGGTGCTCCACCATCAGTTCGACCGGGTCAAAGAGGCTATCGAGAGCGAATACAAGCGGATCCGCATCCACCGCCAGGACGCCGAGAACTATCCCGGCACCGGCGGGGCCCTGCGGGGGATCGACTTCCGCCACGAGCGGGCCCTGATCCTCAACGGCGACATGCCTCTGGTGACCACCGCTTCACTGCTGCGCCTGGTCGATGCCGGTGGCGACGTGGCCATGAGCGTCATCGACCTGCCCGATCCCAGCGGCTACGGTCGGGTCGTCATCGAGAGGGGTGAGGTCCGCGAAATCGTTGAGGAGAAAGACTGCACCCCCGAACAGCGCCTCATCCACACCGTCAACGCCGGAGTCTACTGCGTGCGGCGCGAGCTGCTGGAGCGCTACATTCCCCGGCTCTCCAACGACAACGCCCAGCAGGAGTATTACCTCACCGACATCGTCAAGATGGCCGTGGACGAAGGGCGCCACGTCAAACCGGTCTTCGTCGAAGAAGAGGAATTCAAAGGGGTCAACTCCCGTGTCGACCTGGCCCACGCCGAGGAGATCATGCAGCGGCGGATCCGACGCTACTGGATGATGGAGGGGGTCACGATGCGGCTTCCCGAGACGATCTACATCGACTGCCGGGCCGAGTTCATCGGAGAGTGCGAGATCGAGAGCGGCGTGCAGATCCACGGCCGCAGCCGGATCGAAAACGCC
>JALWKO010000066.1 GCA_027081405.1 Campylobacteraceae bacterium
CTTTGACATTGAAGCTGAAGCGCCCCACTTTGTAGCCCCGCAGCTCCGCCTCTTTGGTCTGGGCAAAGAGCTTGCGGATCTCGTCCATGACCCCGGTGTAGGTGGCGGGGTTGGAGCGCGGTGTCCGGCCGATGGGGCTCTGATCGAGATAGATCACCTTGTCCAGGTGCTCCAGCCCGTCGATCTCGACCCCCTCGACCCGGTTGACCTTGCGGGCGCGGTTGAGGATCTCCCGGGCCACCGGCAGCAGCGTCTGGAGGATCAGAGAGCTTTTTCCGCTGCCGCTGACTCCGGTGACACAGACGAAATTCCCCAGGGGGATCCGAGCGCTCAGATCGCGGATGTTGTTGATCGTGACGTTGCGGATCTCCAGCCAGTGCTCCCTGGGGCGCTCGGCGTGGGGATAGGCGATCTCCTTTTTGCCGTAGAGGTACTGGGCCGTGAGGGTCTTGGCCCGTTTGAGTTTGCCCGCCGGACCGCTGAAGACGATCTGCCCGCCGTACTCCCCGGCCCCGGGGCCGATATCGACGATGTGATCGGCCGCCAGGATCGTCTCCTTGTCGTGCTCGACGACGATGACGGTATTGCCCTTGTCCCGCAGGGACTGCAGCGTGCGGATCAGCTTGAGGGTATCCCGCTCATGCAGACCGATGCTGGGCTCGTCGAGGACATACATCACCCCGGTCAGCCCCGATCCGATCTGGCTGGCGATCCGGATCCGCTGGGCCTCTCCCCCGCTGATGGTCCGGGCGTCCCGGCTGAGAGTCAGATATCCCAGCCCCACGTCGTAGAGGAAAAAAAGCCGCTCCCGAATCTCTTTGAGGATCGGCTCGGCGATAAGCTTTTGTTGAGAGGTCAAGTGGGAGAAGTTGCTCTCCTCGGCGAAGTAGGCATAGCTCTCCTCGATGGGCATGTCGATGATGTCGGCGATGTTTTTGCCTTCGATTTTGACCGCCAGGGAGCGGGGGCGCAACCGGTGTCCCCGGCACTGGTCGCAGACCTTTTCGGTCATGTATTCGGCCAGGTCCTTCTCATCGGTGAACATCTCGTGGGCGAACTTGACCACGCCGGGCCACTCCCGCTTGAGTCGGTGGCGTTTCCAGGTGAAGCTCACCGGTTCGCTGCCTACCCCGTAGAGGATCTGCTTGCGCTGATGTTCGGGGAGCTCCTCCCAGGGTACGTCGGTGGGGATGTCGTTTTGCTCGCAGAAGGCGGCCAGAAACTTGGCGTAGTAGCTTTTGTTGAATCCGTGCATGATCCGCACCGCCCCCTCGGCGATGCTTCGGCTGGAGTCGATGATTTTGCTCATGTCCAGGGTGTAGCGGATCCCCAGCCCGTCGCAGGCGGGGCAGGCCCCTTTGGGGGAGTTGAACGAAAAGCTCACCGGCTCCAGGGGCTCGAAACTGAGCTTACAGTCGAAACAGGCCAGATGCTCCGAATAGTGGTAGTGTTTGCGCTCCAGCCCCAGCTCTTCGTGGTTGAGCACCTCGATCTCCACTTCGCCGTAGCTCTCGCCCAGCGCCTTTTCGATATCCTGACCGATCCGCTCTTTGGAGCCCTCCTTGATCACCACCCGGTCGATCACGACCTTGATGGTGTGTTTTTTTGTCTTGGCCAGTTCGATCTCGTCGTCCAGTCGCACCATCACCCCGTCGATCATCGCCCGCACATAGCCTTTGTGGCGCAGGGATTCGATCAAATCGGCGAAAGTCCCTTTTTTCTCTTTGACGAGAGGCGCCATGATGACCAGCTTGGCCCCTTCAGGCAGGCGCAGCACCTCGGTGATGATGTCGCTGGCGCTCATGCTCGAGATCGGTTTGCCGCACTGGTGGCAGTGCTGCTTGCCGATCCGGGCAAAAAGGAGCCGTAGATAGTCGTAGATCTCGGTGATGGTCCCCACGGTGGAGCGGGGGTTTTTGGAAGTGGTTTTCTGATCGATGGCGATGGCCGGGGTAAGCCCCTCGATCTTGTCCACGTCGGGCTTGCCCACGCGCCCCAGGAACTGCCGGGCGTAGGAGCTGAGCGACTCGATGTAGCGCCGCTGCCCCTCGGCGTAGAGGGTGCTAAATGCCAGTGTCGATTTGCCGCTGCCGCTGATGCCTGTAATGACCACCAGTTTGTTTTTTGGGATCTGGACGTCGATACTTTTGAGGTTGTGCTCTCTGGCACCCCGGACGTCGATGATGTCGTGGTTTTTGCTCATGAATCTTTCTTTCTGTGTCTAATATACTTCTTTTCGGTGAGCGATTCTAATGATATGGATGACCAAACGGTCATTGATTTTTTCATAGATCACTCGATAATTGCGCAAACGCAAACGGGAAAACCCTTGCCATTCGCCTTTTAGCTGGCGGATATTTCCCCGTTCGATCATTTGACGCTCATACAGATCATCAAAGGATTGAATAAAGAGATCGAGGGATTGGACAATAAAAATTTTGGTTTGATGATCCAGTTTGTCAAGCTCTTTTTTTGCTCTGTGATGAAACTCTATCCGATAATGCATCGTTAGAGGCCGAGTTCCGCTTTGATCTCATCAAACGGAATCGTCGTTTCTTTGCCTTCATGGATCTCTTTTGAACGTTTGAGTGCCACCTGCAAATCCAACGTATCAAAGTATTGGCTCAAGGCCTCAGCCACCATATGGCTTTTTTTCTCTCCCAGCTCCTCGGCAAACTCACTCAACTCACGAACAATGTAATCCGGCAATGTAAATGTGCTTTTTATTGTCTGCATCACTTCAACCCTCTTTGCACTAAGGTGTGTATTATTATACATACTTAAAGCAATACAATCAAGGCGTCCATTTGGAAGATCACTCGTCTTTCCGTCACGCCGTACCGCCGAGCATCTCCCACATTTTCTCTTCGGGGAGCAGGGTCACCCCCAGCGCCTGGGCTTTGTCGTATTTGCTGCCCGGATCCTCACCGTAGATCACGAAGTCGGTCTTGCGGGAGACGCTGCCGGTGACGTGGGCCCCTAGATGCTCCAGCATCTCCTTGATCTCGGGGCGGGGTTTGCGCATGGTGCCGGTGAGCACCACCGTCTTGCCGGTGAAGGGGGAGTGGACCTCCTCCTCTTTGGCGGGGGGTTTGGGATGGACGATCTCCATCAGGCGCCGGACCTTCTCGCCGTTGACCCGCATGAACTCCAGGAAACTCTCGGCCATCTCCTCTCCGAACCCTTCGATCCCAAGCAGCTGCTCCCGGGTGGCCCGGGGGAAATCGAGACCGAAGGTTTCGCAGATCTTTTTGCTGGCCACTTCGCCGATGTGCTCGATCCCCAGGGCGTTGACGAAGCGCCAGCACTCCCGCCCCTTGCTCGCTTCGATCGCGTCGAGGAGATTGCGGGCTTTCTTTTCCTTGAAGCCCTCGAGTTTGAGGAGATCGTCCATTTTCAGGTGATAGAGATCCTCCACCTCCTTGACCAGTCCGGCGTCGTAGAGCTGCTGGACGATCTTCTCCCCCAGTCCGTCGATGTTCATGCACTGTTTGGAGGCGAAATAGATGATGGCGTTGACCACCCGCGCGGGGCAGGAGAGGTTCTGGCACTTCACCAGCGGCCCCTCGTCGAGCACTTCGCTGCCGCAGACGGGGCAGTGGGTGGGGCGCGGGATCGGCTTTTCCTTGCCGGTGCGATACTCCTTGAGCACTTTGATCACCTTGGGGATCACGTCCCCGCTGCGGATGACGGTGACTATGTCGCCGATGCGGATGTCGAGTTTGGCGATGTAGTCGTAGTTGTGCAGGGTCGCCCGCTCGACGATGACACCTTCCACCTCCACCGGCTCCAGGACCGCCACGGGGGTGATCACCCCGGTACGCCCCACCTGGGGGATCACGTCGATCAGACGGGTCTGCTTCTCCACCGCGGGGAATTTGTACGCGACCATCCATCGGGGGTATTTGACGGTGTAGCCCAGTTTCTCCTGCAAGGCGATCCGGTCGACTTTGACCACCATTCCGTCGAGCATCACCGGGAGGTTCTGGCGCATCCGCCCCAGCTCCTCGTAGATCGCCTCGATCTCTTCGGGCGTCTTGCAGACTTTGCGCAGGGGCGGTTTGCGAAATCCCAGATTGTAGACGTAATCCATCAGATCGCTGAGATATTCGTACTTCAGATCGTTGACCCCCACCCCCCAGGGTTGAAACAGCAGATTGCGTTTGGCGGTGATCGACGGATCGAGCTGGCGCAGGCTTCCCGCGGCGGCGTTTCGGGGATTGGCGAAAGGCTCCTCCCCTCTGGCGGTCCGCTCTTTGTTGAGCCGTTCGAACTCCTCGAAGGTCATCAGCACTTCGCCCCGGATCTCGATGAGGGAACGGTGGGGGATGTCCAGGGGGATCGATCGGATGGTGCGGGCGTTGTCGGTCACCTCCTCCCCCTCCACCCCGTCTCCCCGGGTGATCGCCTGTTTGAGCAGACCGTTTTCGTAGATCAGGTTGAGGCTCGCACCGTCGAATTTGGGCTCGACATAGTAGCGCTCCCCCGGATACTGCCGGTCGATCCGCTCGAACCACTCCTCGAATTCGTGGGCGTTGAAGACATCCTCCATCGACCACATCCGGCTCAGGTGTCGGGCCTTTTTGAACCCCTCTTTGACGGGAGCTCCCACCCGCTGGGTGGGGGATGTGGGGTCGATCTGGTCGGGATGGGCCTTTTCGTAGGCCTCCACCTCCCGATAGAGTTTGTCGTACTCTTCGTCGGTGACGAGGGGATTGTCTTCCACGTAATAGGCGTACGCCCAGCGTTTGAGGGTTTCGACCGCCTTTTCGTATTCTTCCCGGTTCCGGATCATCGCTTCCCTTTTTTCGGTTGTCTAGCTCGCACAATTATACCTGCACAAATCCTTCAGACCCAAACGGTATAATTGGGGGAAATCACGCCAGGAGGTCCGATGGATCGACGCCGATTCCTTACCTTCGCCGCGCTGCTTCCCGTCGCCGCGGCGGCCAAGATGGAGTTTTCCGACCCCAAACCGAGCTTCGACAATCCCCGCAAGTGGGTGGTCCCGGTCAAAACCGACGACCTGCACATCGTCAACCACATCATCGGGGGGATCAACAACGTCCTCAACGAATATCCCCCCGAGAGCCTCCAGGTGGCGATGGTGTTCTACAGTCGGGGGATGCGGGTCCTGCGCAAAGACTACGACCCCAAAACCCTCAAGCGGCTCCGCTCCCTCATGGACGGCTATGACGTGGAGGTGGTCGGCTGCGTCAATACGATGAAAACGATGGGGTGGAAGAAAAAGGATTTCATCGACGGGATCGTCTATCGCCAGGCGGGGATTGCCGAGGTGCTCGAGCGCTCCGTCGCCGGCTGGATCGTATTCGCCCCCTACTGATCCTCCGCACCCCGCTCGATCGCCCGCCACAGGGCCAGAGCCTGGACGTGCTCGGCCACGTCGTGGCAGCGGACGATCGAAGCCCCCTCCTCCACCGCCTTGAGATGGATCGCCAGGGTACCGGGGAGCCGTTTTTCGGTGGGGGTGGGGATCACCTTGTCGATCATCGATTTGCGGCTGGCGCCGATGAGGAGTTCGCAGCCGTGGCGGAGGAAGGTGGCGTGGTTGCGCAGCAGCGTCAGATTGTGCTCCAGCGTCTTGCCGAAGCCGATCCCCACGTCCAGCACGATCCGCTCACGGCCCAGCCCCCGCTCTTCGCACGCGGCGATCTGCCGGGCGAAAAAGGCGTCCACTTCGGCGGTGACGTCGTCGTAGGCGGGATTGTGCTGCATCGTTTTGGGGGTACCCTGCATGTGCATGATGCACAGGGTCGCGCCGTATTCCCGGGCCAGGTCGATCACACGGGGGTCCCGGGCGCCGGTGATGTCGTTGACGAACGAAAAGCCGCTCTCCAGCGCCGCGGAGATCACCGCTGGAGTGTAGCTGTCGATGCTGAAAACCGCCCGCTCCCAGAGCCGGCGGCTCCGCACCGTCTCGAGGATCGGCCGCAGACGCTCCATCTCCTCCCCTTCGTCGACCGGTTCGGAGCCGGGGCGGGAGGAGACCGCACCGACATCCACGATCGCCGCCCCCTCTTCGATCATCTCCTCGATCCGGCGCAACGCCGCGTCTCCTAGGTAGCGGCTCCCGGCGTAGAAACTGTCGTCGTTGGCGTTGAGGACCCCCATGATCCGCACCGCCCGTGGATGGGACTCCCGGGCGAACTCCCCCAGGATCGGAGCGAGCTCTTTCAGTCCGAAAGGCTGGGCCCGCTCCTTGCGGGCCAGCTGCTTGAGGTGTTTGCGAGTGGCGATGAGCAGCGCGTCGACCCGCTCCGTGGCACAGGTGATCACCCCTCCGGGGACCGCCAGATCGGCTCCCACGCTCAGGGCGTCCTGCTTGAGGATGTTCGCCGCGGGGGTGCGCAGGTCGCGGATGAGGATCCAGAGGGTCTCCATCTTGTCAGCCATGATCGCCACCCCTCCCGATTCGACCCCGAGGGTACGGAGGAGTTTGCGGCGTTCGGGAACGGTCCCGATCCGGTAGCATTTCATCGCGGCTCCTTGTCAGGCGGTAGGATCCCGCCGTTTCCGGCGGGCGAGGAGTTTGAGCAGTACGCCGGTGACCACGAACGGCGGAGGAGAGCCCAGATCGAGGGCCCGTACCGCGTCCCGGAACAGATCGAGGCTCCGTTCGTCCAGATCGTAACGGCCGCAGCGGATCGCTTCGGTGACGGTCCGCTCCAAAAAGCGTTTCCCCGTGGCCTTGTCGAAGCGCCCCATCACCTGGATCGTCTCGTAGACCGAGCGGATGTCCATCCCGGCCACGTCGAACGTAAACGGCTCCTCTTCGGCGCCGCGGTCGTCGTGGACGAGGGGAAGCCGGGAGCGGATCGTGGGAAGGACCTGGGCCTTGGAGCGGAAAAGGAGGACGAATTCTTTGTTGGGCGGGGGCTCTTCGATCACTTTGAGGAGTTTGTTCTGCACCACTTCGCTGAACTGGTCGGCCCCGAGAACGAGGATCTGGCGCACGCCGGAGGCGAGATAGGCTTTTTCGATCGCCTCCTGGGCGTCGGAGACCAGAAAATTGCCCTCCTTGAGGAAAACCAGACACTCCATCCCCTCCTCGGCGCACCGCCGGCGCAGTTCGGCGGCGACCCCTTCGAAGTCGGCGGTGACGACGATCTGGGAACGGGGGGCGATCATCCCAACGGTACCTCGGCGAAGAGGGCCGCTTCGAGGGTCCGCTCGAAGAGGCGGTAGAGCTGGAGAAGCTTGATGTCCAGGAGGGGATCGGAACCGCTGAGTGTGAAGCTACCGGGCAGCTCCTCGTCGATGAGCCAGAGGAAATTGTCCTCCCGGTTGGAGACGATACGGGCATAAGGGGAATCTCCCTCTCCGATATACCAAAAGAAATAGCCGTTGGGATAGGAGATCGAGAGCATGTCCTCCAGGAGCTCCACGTCCCGGGGGCTCTCGATGACGGGGAGATTGGGGAAGAGCGCATAGAGTGAATAAAACGGAAGAAAGGGGCGTTTCTTGGCCGGATCGTTGATCGATCCCAGGGCGTAGCGGCCGAACCATCCCCGTCGCGTGTCGGTGAGGATCAGCACGCTCTGCCCTTCGAGGATCTTGCCTGCCGCGCTCCGGACGATCGGCGTCCAGTCGAAGCGGCGCTCTTCCATCCAGCTGAAATCGGAGCGCTCCGCGCGGATCGCCTCGAGGGTCCACTCCAGCAGCCGCTGCATCACTTGTCCAGTTCGTAGGCTTCGTGGAGGACCCGGACGGCCAACTCTCCGTATTTTTCGTCGATGATCATCGAGATCTTGATTTCGCTGGTGGAGATCATCTCGATGTTGATGTTGTTTTCCGCCAGCGCCTCGAAGGCTTTGGCGGCGATCCCGCTGTGGGATTTCATCCCCACCCCCACGACGCTCACCTTGCAGACGTTTTCGTCGTAGTCGGCGCTGCCGATGTCGTGGTCGAAGGACTCGATCGCCCGCTTGGCCACCTCCAGTTCGCTCTGGGGGACGGTGAATCCCAGGTTGGTGGTCCCCTCTTTGCTGGCGTTCTGGATGATCATGTCGACGTTGATCTGCTCGTCGGCCAGCCGCTTGAAGATCTCCGCGGCGATCCCGGGGCGGTCGGTGACGTCCCGGAGGGAGACCCGCGCCTGGTTTTTGTCCAGGGCGATCCCGCTGACCAGTACTTCTTCCATCTTTTCGTCCTCCTCTGCGATGATTGTGCCGGGCCCCTCGTCAAAGGAACTCTTGGCGATGATTTTGACCCCCATTTTTTTGGCCAGCTCCACCGAACGGTTCTGGAGCACTTTCGCCCCGAGGCTGGAGAGCTCGAGCATCTCGTCGTAGGAGATGGAATCGAGTTTCCGGGCTTTGGGTTCGATCCGGGGGTCGGTGGTGTAGATCCCGTCGACGTCGCTGTAGATCTCGCAGGCGTCCGCGTGCAGCGCCCCGGCCAGGGCGACGGCGCTCAGGTCGCTCCCGCCGCGACCGAGGGTGGTCACCTCCCCTTTTTCGTTGATCCCCTGGAATCCGGCGACGATGACGATGTTGCCTTTGTCCAGCTCCCGCCGGATCGCCGTGGTGTCGATCGATTCGATCCGGGCGTAGGTATGGGTGCTGTCGGTCCGGATCCCCGCCTGGCGGCCGGTGAGGGCCACGGCGCCGTAGCCCATCTCCTGCAGTGCGATCGCCAGCAGCGACGCGGTAACCCGCTCGCCGGAACTGAGCAGGATGTCCATCTCCCGTTTGGAAGGGGTCTTGGAGAAGTGGTGGGCGTACTCGATCAGCTTGTTGGTCTCACCGCTCATGGCCGAGACCACCACCACCAGGTCGTTCCCTTCGTCCCGCGCTTTGGCGACCCGTCGGGCGACATTTTCGATCCGCTCCAGACTCCCGACGCTGGTGCCGCCGTATTTTTGTACGATCAACATCTACAAGATCCCTTCCTCGATGAAGTAGTCGATCACCCGACGGTACACCTTCCGTTTGAAGAAGGTGACCCGGCGAAACAGCTCGTCCATGTCCACGTATCTGTACTCTTCGAACTCCGGCGTCTCGAACGCGTCGAGTCGGATCGTCGCGCCCTCTTTGAGACGGACCAGAAAATATTTCTGCCGCTGTCCCTTGAACGGGTAACGGCGCAGATTCCTGCTTTTGGGAGGGAAATCGTAGCTGATCCACTCGGGATATTCGCCGAGAATCTCCACCTCGTCGGTGCCGATCTCTTCGCGAAGCTCCCGTCGGAGCGCCTCTTCGGGGCGCTCTCCGCTGTCGATCCCCCCCTGGGGAAACTGCCATCCGCGCCGCATCCCTTTGCGGCGGGCGATGAGAAAACGGGTCCGTTCCGGAAATTCGGACGAGAGTACAATGGCCGCCACATTGGGGCGGTAGCCTTCGGTCTTTTCCATTGTCACTCTTTGGTACGGCCGCCCCCGCACCGGGGAGCGGCGGTGATAAATTTTGCTAATATTCTACCCAAAAGGGGATTAGGCCCTTTTGAAAAATCGGCAAAATTGGCGAAAAAATGCTCCTCTATCTCCATATCCCCTTTTGCGACTCCAAATGCCACTATTGCGCCTTCCACTCCTATACCGACCGGATCGATCGGCGCGGTGCGTATATGGAAGCGGTGCGGCGGCAGCTGCTGTGGGACCTGGAGCGTTTCGGAGTGGACGAAGGGGAGATCGAAACGGTTTTCGTCGGAGGGGGGACCCCCAGCACCGTCGAGGCGGAACGCTACGGAGCGTTTTTCGAAACCCTCTCCCCTTTTCTCGCCCCCGATGCTGAAATCACCGTCGAAGCCAACCCCAATTCCGCCACGCCGGAGTGGCTGCGGGGGATGCGCGCGCTGGGGGCGAACCGCCTCAGCCTGGGGGTGCAGAGTTTCGACGACGGGAAGCTCCGCTATCTGGGCCGGGCCCACGACGGCCAAACGGCTTTGCACGCGCTGGAAGCGGCCCGGGAGGCGGGATTCGGACGGATCTCTCTCGATCTGATCTACAACTGCGCACCCGACACCCCCGAGCTCCTGGAACGGGACATCGCGCTAGCCCTCCAATCGGGAGTCGAACACCTCTCGGCCTACGAGCTGACGATCGAATCGGGAACCACCTTCGCTTCCCGCCCCGAAGCGGCGAAACCGGACGAAAAGAGCGCTCGTCTCGTCTCCGAAACGATCCGCCGGGGGGAACTGGAGCCGTATGAAGTGTCCAATTTCGGCACCCCCTGCCGCCACAACCTGGGCTATTGGGAAGGCAAAGAGTATCTGGGGATCGGAGCCGGAGCGGTGGGCTTCGTGGGGAAGCAACGTTATTATCCCGTGGCGGCGATTGAACACTACCTCGCCGATCCGACCCGCCGCCGGATCGAAGCGCTCGACGCCGAAGCGCTGCGGACCGAACGGATCTTCCTGGGACTCCGGAGTATCGTGGGGGTCGATCCGAACGCCCTGAGCTCCAAACAGCGGGAGCGGGCCCGGATCCTCGTCGACGAAGGGAAGCTCATCAAGCGGGACGGACGGCTGTATAACGACGATTTTTTCCTCGCCGACGAACTGACTTTATTCATCCTGTCTTGAATTCTTGGGTATAATCGAGTCGATTCCTCCCGGCAGGGAGCGGCAAGGAGTAGCATGTTCGGAATCGGTTTCACCGAATTGTTGATGATCGCCATCGTCGCCATTTTGTTCCTGGGACCCGACAAACTCCCCGACGCAATGGTCCAGATCGGCAAATTCATCCGCCAGGTCAAGCGGACCCTGGACGAGGCCCGCAGCAGTTTCGAAGAAGAGGTCAACCTCAACGAACTCCGGGAAGAGACCCTCAGCTACACCCAGAGCCTCCGGGAGGCCCAGGCCGACATCCAGGGGTTCAAAAACGCCCTCCCCAACCCGGTCGAGGAGGTCCGGGAAGCGTTCGAAGGGGCCAAGCTCGAAGAGGACGATTTCGAACTCGACCCCGACTGGGACGACGACCGGGACGAATGGGCCGACGAAGAGGAACCCGCCGGAGCGAAACGGTCCGAATCTTCGCAGAAACGCTCTGAGGCAAACGCCGAGCGCCCCACCACCTTCAAACACCTCCGCAACGGCTAAGGGGATCGGATGTTCGAGAGCATGAAACCCCATCTGGTCGAACTGCGCCAGCGCCTGGCGATCTCGGTGGCGGCGGTCTTCGTCGGCTTCGTCATCGCCTTCACGTTCCACAACGCCATCCTCTCCTGGATCACCGAACCGCTCAACGAAGCGCTGGTCAAAGTGGGCAAGATCGTCGAACAGCGGGACAAAGCCTCCTGGAAGATCCGCAGCACCGAAGCCAACGCCAGCTCCGCCGCTTCTGGTGCGCTCGCTTCCGTCCTCGAAAACCGGCGGCGCAATACCCGTGCGCTGGAAGCTAACCTCTCCAAAGCCGCGGCGCTGGAGCACAACCGCACCCTCGCCGCGTACCTCACCGGCGCCGCCTGGGCGGCGGGCGAACTGGCCCGGAGCGAACGGGAACTGGCGACGGCGCTCACGACGGAGATGAACCGCACCCTGGAGAGCAAAACCAAAGAGTTGCGGGAGAAAAGCTTCAGCGGAATGATCACCACCCACCAGGTGGGAGGAGCCTTCTTCGTCGCGCTGAAGGTCTCGTTCTTCGCCGGACTTCTGCTTGCCCTGCCAGTGGT
>JALWKO010000067.1 GCA_027081405.1 Campylobacteraceae bacterium
GTCCTGATTTGGGGCGATTATACTCCGAAAAGCTTAGGAATCGTTGATCGGATCTTCAAAAGCGGCCTGGATCGTTTCGAGGACCAATGCTTCCACCTCCTCCATCGAAACCCGGATCCCCTCGGCGGCCAGAGAAGTAGCAATGACACTCTCGAGATTGCAAGGAGCGACGCGGTTGTGAGCCGCCAGGTCCACGTCGACATTGAGAGCGACGCCGTGCAGACTCACGCCGTTTCGGTAGCGGAAACCAAGGGACGCAATCTTGCGGTTTTCGATGTACCAGCCGGGGCGTTTGGTTTCATAGTGGGCCCGGGGTAGCAGTTCGGCAAAAAGGGCGTCGTAGGAGCGGCGCACTTTCCGGTAAAACAAGGCGGGCTCGGGCGCCTGAAAGCAAATGTAGGCCACCAGCTGTCCCGGAGAGTGGCAGGTGATGGAGCCGCCCCGGTCGGTGGGGATCGTCTCCACCGGCCAGTTACCCGGATCGTCGCTACCGACGGTATAGCAGAGCGGATGGGAGCAAAAGATCAGATGGTTTTGACCATCGGCAGAGGCTGTGGCGTGGACCTCGTCCATCTTTTCGCGGGCCTCTTCATAGCGGATCAGGCCCCAGCGGTGGAGGATCATAGCCGCAAAAAGGCCTTCTCCAGCGATTCGCTGAAGGTCGGGTGGGCCAGGATTGTCCGTTTGGCGGTGGCGGCGTCCATTTCGCCGGCCAGGGCCATGGCGACGATACCGATGAGCTCCTCGGCGTTCGGGGCGAAGATCTCGCCGCCGAGGATGAACCCTTCCGCGTCGTCGTAGACGATCATCATCCCGTCGACGCCGTCGTGGGTGACCGCGAAGGGGAGTCCGTTCAGCGGCACGACGCTTTCACTGTACTCCATTCCGCTTCTTTCTAACTCCGCTTTGCTTTTGCCGACGACGGCGTAGGAGCACGGCAGGGTGTGGATGAATTTGACCACCTGCTCGAGATCGATCGTTTCGGGCTTTTTGCGCAGAATCTGGCGCACAACGTAAAGCACTTCGGCCCGGGCGGCGTGTGCCAGCTGGAGCTTGCCGTTGCAGTCGCCGATGGCGTAGTGATCTTTCAATGTCGTCTCGAAGTGTTCGTCGGTGACGATCCCTTTTTTGCCGATTTCGATCTCGGGGGTCTCTACGGCGTCGGTGACCGCGCGGCGTCCCGTGGCCACCAGAAGCGTGGGGACGTAGTGCTCCGAATCGTCGGTATAGACGATGTGCACGCCCCGTTTCGTGGTTTTTGCGCTGCGGATTTCCTTGTTGGGCGTCAGGATAACCCCCAGGTATTCCTTCTGCTTCATCAGGTTTTGGGAGATCGTCGGATGGGCGTTGCGCAGCAGCGTCTCATGCCGCCAGATCAGCTCGGTCTCCACCCCGGCGCTCGCGAAGAAGCTCGCCATCTCCAGCCCGATGGCTCCGTCGCCGTAGACGGCGATCTTTTCGGGCAACGCCTTCAGATTGAGCACTTCGTCGCTGGTGATCACTCCCTTGCCGTCATACTCGATCCCCTCGGGGATGAAGGGGCGCGATCCGGTGCCGAGGATCACGTAGCGTGCCGTCAGTATTTTCCCTGCGACTTCCACGGTATGGGAGGCGACGAGTTTCCCCTCCCCCTTGACGATATCGACCTTGGCGCACTGTTTGGTGATGGCCGCCGTCGCCCGCGCCAGCAGCGCCTCTTTTTCGTCGTCGAGTTTTGCCATATCCAGCGCGACGCTACCGATGAAATGTCTCTTTTTCGCCTTGCGGACCGTCTCGGCGGCCACCAGGTACATCTTGGAGGGGATGCAGCCGTTGTGGAGGCAGGTGCCCCCCAGATGCTCGGGGTTCTTCTCCACCAGAGCACACTTGAGCCCCGCTTTGGAGGCTACCACGGCCCCGGCGTAGTTGAGCCCGCCGCCGAGGAAGAGGATGTCGTAGTCATAGTCCATCGAATCGTCCTTTTTGTATACCGAATGATCTCTCTGTTCCCCAATGACCAATGACCAATGACCGCATTATTCCGCCAGCGCCGCCATCGCCTTGACCAGGGCGCTGGGGTGATGAGCTCCGATGTAGACCGGGGGCGGGGTTTTGCCGCAATCAAAGAGTCCGTAGACCGCCTCCATCGCCGTGCGGACCGAATACTCCACCGTGAAGACGCAGTCATCCTCCACCTCGGCGAACTGTCCCAGAAAGGCGAAGTTTTCACACCCTTTGGGCAGCACCTCGGGGCGGTCTCCGGCCGATCGGGGCATGAAGAGGCTGTCGATGAAGGGCATGGCGACCGGGATGGCGTTGATGAGGCGGTCGCTTTGCACGATCTGCTCCATGAGCTCCTCGATCCCCAGGTGGTACCAGAGCTCCTCGAGGATCTCCCGCCCGGTGCACTCGCTCATGGGTTTTTTGACTTTGTTTCCGATCCGATCGGGGTAGAGGCCGTAGCCCCAGAAGACCGTCGTATCCCTGGGCTGGTTGGGGAAATGGGGCTGCCGGGCGATGACGATCGACATAAGCCAGTTGGACTCGGTCATCGTCACCAGGCCGCCCGTTCCGTGGGTGTTGCCGGTGAAATCCTCCATATAGTCGAGGAAGGTCCAGTCCCGCATCGTGACGGTGAAGGAGTACCATTTGCTCCGATCCACGTCCCCGCAGAAGACCTCCGGCTTCCCGAAGGCGGGATCCTTGGCGGCGACCTTTTGCCAAAGTTGCCAGGCCCCCGAATCTTCGACCCCTTTGAGGACGGGGGCGCGGTCCAGGTCCCCTC
>JALWKO010000068.1 GCA_027081405.1 Campylobacteraceae bacterium
CTGCTCCTGGGTAAATCGTTTTTTCATGGTCGAATCCTCCGTTAGTAGGGTTATTGTAGACTAACTTTGGATTTGGCCTGAAATTCGGGGAGCAGGTCATCCCCTATGGGGGACTCTAAAATCGGCTCTATGGGCCTCAAGTCGCAAGAACTGTCGCCTACGGCGCGGTCGGCAGTCGCTAGTCACTAGTCGATAGTCGCTAGTTGTTATTCATAGAGTCGTTGCGCAGCAACACACCTCAATTCAGCATCCAAAATCCAACATCCAACATCAATCCGCGCCGCCCCGCGGCGTCCCAAAATTCTTCACTCTTCACTCTTCACTCTTCACTCCTCACTCTTCACTCTGCACTCTTCACTCAAATGCCCAGCGTCCGTTTAGCTCCCATTCGATATAATCAAGTCATTTTCAGGCCCGCCGCTGCGGGCCGACAACGCAAGGAGTCCCATGAACGATCTGTTTGAAAACAACGAACGGGTGGAACAGGTCAAGATCGAGGAGAGCATCCAGGGGAGCTACCTGGACTACTCCATGAGCGTCATCATCGGGCGGGCGCTGCCCGATGCCCGCGACGGCCTCAAACCGGTCCACCGCCGGATCCTCTACGCCATGAACGAACTGAACCTGACCCATCGCGCCGCCTACAAGAAATCGGCCCGTATCGTCGGAGACGTGATCGGTAAATATCACCCCCACGGCGATACCGCCGTCTACGACGCCCTCGTGCGGATGGCCCAGGATTTCAGTATGCGGATCCCGCTGGTGGACGGACAGGGGAACTTCGGATCCATCGACGGGGACAACGCCGCGGCGATGCGTTACACCGAAGCGCGGATGACCAAACTGGCCGAAGAGCTCCTGCGGGACATCGACAAGGACACCGTCGATTTCGTTCCCAACTACGACGACAGCCTCAAAGAGCCCGACGTACTGCCCAGCCGGGTCCCGAACCTGCTGCTCAACGGATCCGCGGGGATCGCCGTCGGTATGGCCACCAACATCCCGCCCCACCACCTGGGTGAACTGATCGACGCCCATCTGCTCCGGCTGGAGAACAAAGAAGCCGGCGTCGAAGAGCTGATGCAGGCCCTCAAAGGACCCGACTTCCCCACCGGCGGGGTGATCTTCGGCAAAAAAGGGATCATCGATGCCTACAGCACCGGCCGGGGGCGGATCAAGGTGAGGGCCAAAACCCACATCGAACAGCACAAGAACCGCGAAGCGATCGTCGTAGACGAGCTGCCCTTCCAGGTCAACAAATCCAAGCTGATCGAGACCATCGCCCAGCTGGTGCGGGACAAACAGATCGAAGGGATCAGCGAGATCCGGGACGAGTCGGACCGGGAGGGGATCCGGATCGTCATCGAGCTCAAACGGGACGCCATGAGCGACATCGTGCTCAACAACCTGTTCAAATCGACCCAGATGCAGACCACCTTCGGGATCATCATGCTGGCCATCGTCAACAAAGAGCCCAAGGTCTTCACGCTGCCGGAGCTGCTGGATCTGTTTATCAACCACCGCAAGACGGTGATCATCCGGCGTACCATCTTCGATCTGGAAAAAGCCCGGGCCCGGGCCCACATCCTCGAAGGGCTCAAGATCGCCGTCGACAACATCGACGAAGTGATCAAAATCATCCGCTCCAGCGCCGACGATACCGAAGCCCGCGAGAGCCTCATGGAGCGCTTCGAGCTCAGCGACGTGCAGGCCCGTGCGATCCTGGAGATGCGCCTGCGCCGCCTGACGGGTCTGGAGATCGAAAAGATCGAAAACGAACTGGCCGAACTGCGCAAGACGATCGAACACCTGGAGAGCATCCTCAAAAGCGAAAGCATGATCGAGGATCTGATCAAAGAGGAGCTTTTGGAGGTCAAAGAGGCCTTCGCCGACGAACGGCGCAC
Source organism: Campylobacteraceae bacterium (assembly GCA_027081405.1). Taxonomy (GTDB): domain Bacteria; phylum Campylobacterota; class Campylobacteria; order Campylobacterales; family Sulfurovaceae; genus Nitratifractor. The sequence continues at coordinate 1,905 of JALWKO010000068.1, forward strand.
CGAGATCGTCGACGACTACGACGACATCGACATCGAGGATCTGATCCCCAACGAGCCGATGGTGGTCACCATCACCCACCGGGGATACATCAAGCGGGTCCCGGTCAAACAGTACGAAAAGCAGCGCCGCGGGGGCAAAGGGAAAACCGCCGTCACCACCTACGAGGACGACTTCATCGAGCGGTTCTTCATCTCCAATACCCACGACACGCTGATGTTCGTCACCGACCGGGGGCAGCTCTACTGGCTCAAAGTCTATCGGATCCCCGAAGGCTCCCGGGCTGCCAAAGGCAAGGCGGTGGTCAACCTGATCAATCTCGACAAGGACGAGAAGATCAAGGCGATCATCCCCACCACCGACTTCGACGAGAGCAAGAGTCTGGTCTTCTTCACCCGAAACGGCATCGTCAAGCGGACCAATCTGAGCGAATACTCCAACATCCGCAGCGTCGGCGTGCGGGCGATCAACCTGGACGAGGACGACGAGCTCATCGACGCCAAGATCATCCGCCCCGACACCAAATGGCTCTTCGTCGTCACCAAAAAAGGGATGTGCATCCGCTTCCCCGTCAGCGACGTGCGGGAGATCGGCCGGGTCGCCCGGGGGGTCACGGCGATCAAATTCAAGATCGACGGCGACTACGTCTGCGGCGCCACGACGATCGAGAGCGAAGAGGACGAGATCCTCATCGTGAGCGAAAAAGGTCTGGGCAAACGGACCCCCGCCAGCGAATACCGGGAGCAAAGCCGGGCCGGCAAAGGGGTCATCGCCATGAAGCTCACCCCCAAAACCGGCGACGTGGTGGGCGTAGTCTTCGTCGAAGAGGACAAAGATCTGATGTGTCTGAGCAGTGCAGGCAAGATGATCCGGGTCGACATGCACACCATCCGTCGGGCCGGTCGGGCCACTTCGGGGGTCAAGATCGTCAACGTCGAGGGGAAAGACCGGGTCGTAAGTATCGCCAAGTGCCCCAAAGAGGAAAAAGACGAACCCGAAGAGCAAAACGAAACTACCCAACAAGAAGGATTGATCTGATATGCAACGACGCTACAATATCGCCGTCGTCGGAGCCACCGGCGCCGTCGGCGAAGAGCTGTTTCGGATTCTCGAAGAGCGCGATTTCCCGGTCGGAGAAGTGCTCCCCCTCGCCAGCGCGCGCAGCGCCGGGGGAACCGTCGAATTCCGCGGCGAAGAGTACAAAGTCGAAGAACTCACTGAGTCGAGCTTCGAGGGGCGCGAGATCGACATCGCCTTTTTCAGCGCCGGGGGGAGCGTATCGGCCCGCTTCGCCCCTTTTGCGGTGGAAGCGGGGGCGGTGGTGATCGACAACACCTCCCATTTCCGGATGGAGTCCGACGTCCCCCTCGTGGTCCCCGAAGTGAACCCCGAGGACATCGCCATGTGGCGGGAGCGGGGGATCATCGCCAACCCCAACTGCTCCACGATCCAGATGGTCCTGGCGCTCAAGCCCCTCTACGACCTTTACGGCGGGATCCGCCGGGTCGACGTGGCCACCTACCAAGCCACCAGCGGCGCGGGCAAAAGCGGAATGGAGGAGCTGGTGATGCAGATGAAGGACTTTTTCGCCTTCAAGCTGGACGAGAGCGAACACAAAGCCTTCCAGCACCAGATCGCCCTCAACGTCATCCCTCAGATCGACAAGCCCCAGCCCAACGGCTATACCCGGGAAGAGATGAAAATGGTCAACGAGACCAACAAAATCCTCCACTCCGAGATCGCCGTCAGCGCCACCTGCGTACGGGTTCCCGTGCTGCGCAGTCACAGCGAAGCGGTCACGGTGACGTTCCCAGATGGAGTCGAGGTGGACGTGGACAAGGTGCGGCTGGCCCTGAGCGAATTCCCCGACGTGGAAGTACTCGACGATCTGGAGCACGGGGTCTATCCCATGCCGATCGTGGCCACCGACACCGACATCACCTACGTGGGTCGGATCCGCCGGGACCTTTTCGCCCCCAACATCCTGCACATGTGGGTCGTCGCCGATCAGCTCCGCGTGGGCGCGGCCACCAACGCGGTACGGATCGCCGAACGGTGGATCGAAATGGAGGAGGTCTGATGAAAGAAGTTCATAGCGAAGAAGAACATCTCGCCATGGACAAAGCCCATCAATCCTGGATCGAGGCGGTCTTTGAGAGCACCCTCTGGAACACCCGTTTTTTCGTCCTGCTGGCGGTGGTTTTCAGTATGATCGGCGGGATCGGCCTTTTCATCGTCGCCAGCGCCGACGTCTGGCACGTGGTACAGCTCATCTTTAGCGTCTATGTCCACGGGGCCCATCCGGAGAACTTCCACGAACGCCTCGTCGCCGAACTGATCGGAGCGGTCGATCTCTACCTGATCGCCATCGTGCTGTTCATCTTCGGTTTCGGGCTCTACGAGCTTTTCATCTCCAAAATCGACATCGCCGAGCGGAGCGCGGCGAGCCGGATTTTGGAGATCCACTCCCTCGACGAGCTTAAGGACAAGCTGGCCAAAGTGATCATCATGGTCCTCATCGTCGGTTTTTTCAAACGGGCGATGAACACCGTCTACGGTGGGCCCGTGGAGATGCTGATGCTCGCCGGAGCGATCTTCCTGCTGGCTCTGGCTTTCTATTTCATGCACAAAGGGGACGCATCCCATGAGTAAAATTTTCATCGACGCCTGTTTCGGGCGCCCCACCCCCTATACGCCGGTGTGGATGATGCGCCAGGCGGGGCGCTATCTCGCCGAATACCGGGCCGTCCGGGAAAAGGCCGGCACCTTCCTGGATCTGTGCCGCAATCCCGAACTAGCCGCGGAGGTGACCCTGCAACCCGTCGAGATCGTCGGGGTCGACGCGGCGATCCTTTTCAGCGACATTCTGGTGATCCCCCTGGAGATGGGGATGAACCTCTCCTTCGTCGCCGGCGAAGGGCCGGTCTTTTCCGATCCGATCCGCAGCCGCGAAGATCTGGAGCGTCTCCGTAGCGCCGAAGAGACCGCACCGCGTCTGGAGTACGTCTACGAAACGATCCGACTCGTCAAAGAGCGTCTCCCCGAAGACAAAGCCTTCATCGGCTTCGCCGGCGCCCCCTGGACCCTGGCGACCTATATGATCGAGGGGCAGGGAAGCAAAACCTACACCCTGAGTAAAAAAATGCTCTACACCGATCCCGAGCTGCTCCACGCCATCCTGCGCAAGACCACCGAGGCGGTCAAGCTCTATCTGGCGCGGCAGATCGAGGCGGGGGTCGAAGCGGTACAGATCTTCGACAGCTGGGCCGCCGCCATCGAACCGGCCAAATACGACGAGTTTTCGTGGAAATATATGGTCGAGATCGCCGAATACCTCAAAGAGCGCTATCCCCACGTCCCCGTGATCCTCTTCCCCAAAGGGATCGCCGCATTTATCGAGCGGGGATGGGTCTACGGCAACTTCGACGTCTTCGGCGTGGATTGGGGGACCCCCATGGCCCTGGCCAAGGAGAAGCTAGGAGACCGCTACGTCCTGCAGGGCAACATGGAACCCACCCGCCTCTACTCCAAGGAAGCGACCCAAGAGTGCGTCGCCGCCCTGGCGAACCTGATGAAAGAAGGACGCCACATCTTCAACCTCGGCCACGGCATCCTCCCCGACGTTCCGGTCGAAAACGCCCGCCATTTCGTCCGTCTCGCCCAAGAACTCAGCCGCCGCGACTGATCCGGGAGCCGCTATCGTGCGTTTTGCGGGCATCTCCGAAATCACCCAACAACTCAAAAACGAAAATTTTTACTGGAAAATCGGTTTTTACGCCCTGATCCTCGCCGGACTGGTACATGGACTTTTTTTGCTGGTTTTCGCGGCGATCGGTCTGCTTCCCATGGCCCTTTTCAATATCGGAAGCGTCGCCTTGTACGGGGTTATCGTTTTCGCATTGGGAGTGCCGACACTGCAGAGCAAGGACGATCGCCTCATCGGCTGGCTCGTTTACGGAGAGATCCTCGCACACAATGTCGCCGCGACCTTCTTCCTAGGTCGAGAGGCCGGATTCGATCTTTATCTCTTTTTGCTGGTGGGGCTACCGTTTTTCATTTTCAGCTACTCCCGTCCGGTCTATCTACTGCGAATCGTTTTCGCCTCGTTCGTCATCCTCGTGATCGAACTGTGTCCCTGCTTTGCCGATGGAAGCTTCCATGGGGCAAGTCACGGAGTCATCCTCAGTATCCGGGCGATGAATGTCGCCGTATTCCTTTTTACCCTTGTTTTCCTATCGTACCTCTATACCTCCAGCGAACGGCAAACCCGCGAACGACTCACCCGCGATCTTTACCGCGACCCTTTGACCGGACTCTATAATCGCCGCTATACGAGCAAGCTCCTACGCAAATGGCGCTACGAACCCGAAAGCCTCGAAAAAACTGCACTGATTCTCATGGATTTGGACCATTTCAAACGACTCAACGACCGTTACGGTCATGACTGCGGAGACGAAGCGCTGAAACGGACTGCCGAGGCATTGCAAGAGGCACTCTACGACGTCGTCGCATTTCGTTGGGGGGGAGAAGAGTTTCTCCTCGTTTTGGACAGCGTCCCCGACGATGAAGTGCTCCGACACATCGCGGAGCGGATCCGAAGTGCCGTCGCCGCGAAACCGATCGAATGCCCTCAGGGCGAAATCCCTTTCACGGCTTCGATCGGAGCCACCCGCTTCCTATCCGACGACAGTTTTTACACGGCTCTCACCCGTGCCGACAAAGCCCTCTACCGTGCCAAAGAAACGGGTCGTGACCGGGTTATTGTCTTGTAATTGTCATACATTCATTCCATCCGGCTGGCACAGACATACCGAGTCTCCCCAATCACGTAGGCGCTATGGGGCGTCAACGGCGAAGCGTCGAGCCGGTCGCCGGGGCCGAGGCGGAATTCCCCCTCTTCGGTGACGATCACGAGAGTCCCCTCCAGCACCCAGCGCACCTCCCGGTAGGGGTGGGTATGGACTCCGTAGCGGCTCCCGTCGGCATCGCGCCAGACGAAAATCTCTCCGTACCCCTCTTCCCGCAGGATCGCGGCGATTTGCTCCACGTCGGTGATTCCGGTCCGTTCCAATCGACTCACTGCATCTCCTTTTTGACAAGCTTCAGCACGTCCCGATCGAGCGCGCTCATGGCGAGCGATTCGCACTCGGCGGGGGTGAAAAACCGCAGCTTTTCATCCGGAAGCTCCTTCACTTCCCAGACGCTCCCCTCGATCCGGAAATGGCTGTAGGTCCGGCGGACTTTCCCGATTTTCCGCCCCGATCGGGGAGCTTCGATCCGCTGGGGAAAGCTCCACATTCCCCCGAGAAAGCGCCCTTCGTTGCGCACCAGCCCCAGCGCGTCTCCGCGACGGAGAACGAGAATCTGCCGTTTGCGCACCGGGATGCCGGGGCGCTTCCGGGGCCGGGGATAGCGCTGCGGATCCTCCCGCCCGGCGCACCCCTCCCGCAGCGGACAGGCAGAGCATTCCGGCGCCTTGGGGGTGCACACCATCGCCCCCAGATCCATCATCGCCTGGTTGTAATCGTAGGGGCGGCCGGCGTCAAAAAGCTCCCCCGCCGCCTCCCAGAGCCGGGATGGGGTCGCCTCATCCAGGGCGAAAAAGCGATGAAGAATCCGCCGGACGTTGGCATCGAGGATCGGAAGCGGCTCATCGAAAGCGAAACAGGCGATCGCGTGGGCGGTGGAGCGGCCGATGCCGGGAAGTTTCTCCAGTTCCGCGGCGCTGCGGGGGAGCGCACCGTCGCAAAGCCTGGCGGTTCTATGCAGATAGCGGGCCCGGTTGTAGTACCCCAGCCCCTCCCAGGCTTTGAGCACCTCCCCTTCCGTTGCGGCGGCGACCGACGACAACGTGGGGAAACGCTCCAAAAATGGCCCCCAGTACCGCTCCAGCACCGTCTCGACCCGGGTCTGCTGGAGCATGATTTCGCTCAGATAGATCCGATAGGGATCCCGCGTCCGCCGCCAGGGTAGATCGTGTCGCCCGTGGCGTCGGTACCATTCGTGGAGTCGATCGTGGAGTGTTTCGTACCGTTTCATCGATGGAAGTCTACATAATTTGGGTTTAACCCCTTTTCCCCTACAATCACTTCATGAAAGAAAAGACGCGAATTCTCATCGTTTCGGCGACGCTCCTGCTCGCTTCGACCGGCTGCACCTCGATCATTACCGCCCCCATCGACGTGGCCAGCTCCGTGGTGGGTGCCGGCTTCCACATGGTCGGCGCCGCCGGAGGCGCCGTGGTCAATACCGTCACCGGCGGCGCGCTCCACCACGACAAAGATTCCGACGACGACTGATCCGCCTTGGTATAATTCCCCCAAAAATTCAGGAGGCTCCATGCTCCGTTTCGCCCCCTCCCCCACCGGAGACATGCATATCGGCAATCTGCGGGTGGCGCTAATGAACTACATCGTCGCCAAACAACGCGGCGAAGGGTTCTTGCTGCGGATCGAAGATACCGACAAAGCCCGCAATATCGAAGGGAAAGACGCCGAGATCAAGGAGCTCCTGGAGAAATTCGCCATCCACCCCGACCAGGTCCTCTATCAAAGCGAACACCTCCATCGCCATCAGGAGCTGGCGGTCCGCCTCGTCGAAGAGGGCAAAGCTTTCCTCTGCGTCTGTACCGAAGAGGAGCTCGAAGCCGAACGGGAGCGGGCCAAGGCCGAGAAACGCCCCTATCGCTACAGCGGCCGCTGCGCCAATCTGAGTGCCGAGGAGATCGCCCGGATCCGGGACGAAAAGATCCCCTACACGATCCGGATCCGCAAACCCCTCGAGCCGATCACCTTCACCGACCGGATCAAAGGGGAGATCACCACCCAACCGGGTGAGGTGGACCATTTCGTCATCCTCCGGGCCGACGGGACCCCCACTTACAATTTCGCCTGCGCCGTGGACGACATGCTCGGCGGCGTCACCCTGGTCATCCGCGGCGAGGACCACGTCTCCAACACCCCCAAGCAGATCCACATCCGCCGGATGCTCGGCTTCACCGAAGAGATCGTCTACGCCCACCTGCCGATCATCCTCAACGAAGCGGGCAAAAAAATGTCCAAACGGGACGACGCCAGCAGCGTCAAATGGCTGCTGGAGCAGGGTTTCCTCCCCGATGCGATCATCAACTACCTCCTCCTGCTGGGCAACCAGACCCCCACCGAGGTCTTCACCCTCCCCGAAGCGATCGAGTGGTTCGACCTGGACAAACTCTCCCGTTCCCCCGCCCGCTTCGATCTGGATCGATTGCGCCACCTGAACCGGGAGCATTTGCGCCGGATGGACGAACGCACCCTCTCGACGCTCTTCGGTTTCGCCGACGCGGAGATCGGAAAACTGGCCAAACTCTATCTCGAAGAGGCCAGCACCCTCGAAGAGCTTCGGGCCAAAATCGGAGCGATTTTCGCCCCCAAAGGGTGCGAAGGGGAGTGGGGCGAGGAGATGCGGGCCCTCTCGGAGGCGATCCTCTCCGCCCCCTATTTCGAGGATTTCGAGAGCTTCAAAGCCGATCTGATCGAGCGGACTGGGCTGAAGGGCAAACGGCTCTTCAAGCCGCTGCGCCTGCTGCTCACCGGGGCGGAACACGGCCCGGAACTTTCTGATATTTACAAATATATCAAATCCTACGTCACGGAGGTCGCCCGATGTCAGCCCTGATCTACGCACTCGTCAGTACGATCCATCTCATCATCACCCTCTACATCTGGATCGTCATCATCGCCGCTTTGATCACGTGGGTGCAGCCCAACCCCTACAACCCCATCGTCCGCTTCCTCACCCAGGTAACCGAGCCGGTCTTTACCTGGATCCGGCGCAAAATGCCCTTCGTCGTCGTCGGAGGCGTCGACCTCTCCCCCGTCGTGGTGATCATCGCTCTGCAGTTTGTCGACATCTTCCTGACGCGGCTCGTGTTCGGATGAAACCCCTTCGACTGACGGCACTCTTCTGGCTCCTCCTCGTCGGCATGGCGGGGGCTTCGATCGTACCGTTGCGTTATGACGCGATCCACCGCCTCCCCGCCGGCGTCGCCAAGGATTACTACATCTGGCGCTACGTCACGCTCCCGTCCACGTCCAAAAAAGAGGCGCTCCGCCTGCTGCGGGAGATCTCTTTCGTCAATCCCTCCCTCCAAAAAGCCTACAGAGCCAAAGCGGGGATCAAACTCCCGCTCGGAAAACGGGGACCCAAAAAACGCCTGAGCCCACAAGAACGCCGGGCCCTTGCCGCCAGACGGGCCCTCACTCGCAAAATCCTCTCCTCTCCCGATCCGCTGCGCTCCTTCGAAATGCTCCCTGCGGCCAGGCGCCTGGAGGTTTTTCTCCTTGCCGGGCGCACGGGGCGTAAACGGATCGACCACGTCCCCGACCGAAGCGAATGGGAAACCCTGGTCCGCCAGCCCGCGATCAACCGGGCGATCGACCGGATCCTCCGGGAGAGGTTGCCGGGCTTTTCCCGGGCACTGGCCTATCCCCTCCCTTCCGACCACGCGATCCGGCCCGACCGTCTGATGCGGATGGGCTTTCGGGCCCTTGAAAAAGGGGAGGCGAAACGCGCCCACCGGGATTTCCTCGCCGCCGCCCGGAAATTCACCACCCGGGAGGAGGCCGACCGGGCCCTGTTTTGGGCCTGGAAGGCGGGTGACGATCGCGAAGCCCTCCGCCGACTGGCAAAAAGCTGGGACATCAGCCTCTACACCCTCGCCGCCCGGGACGCCCTCAAACTCCCCTACGATCTGGGGATCACCCCGAAACTCCCCGAAGGGCACGTCAAGGGCTTCGATCTCTACGATCCGGTCGCCTGGGAAAAGCTCAAAAAACAGATCTTCGCCAAAGGGACCGACCTGCACGCTCTGGCCCGCCGTTTCGCCTACAAAGAAGCGGTGGGATACTACACCTACATCGAAGCCAAGGCCAGCCGCGATAAAAAACAGTTTTTCCCCATGCCCTACCGAGGGCTCCTCAAAAGCTATCCCCTCAAACGGCAAGCGATCGTCTACGCCATCGCCCGGCAGGAGAGCCGATTCGTCCCCGCGTCGCTCTCCCGCTCCTTCGCGCTGGGGCTGATGCAGATCATGCCCTTTCTCGTCGACGACCTGGCCCGCAAACGGCACGAACGGATCGACTACGACGCGCTCTTTCGCCCCGAAGTGGCGCTGCGCTACGCCAACGACCACCTGGACTACCTGACCAAATGGCTCCACCACCCCCTCTTCGTCGCCTACGCCTACAACGCCGGGATCGGGTATACCCGGCGGCTCATGCGGCGCAGGGATCTATTTCGCAAACAGGGACGCTACGAACCCTGGCTCTCCCTGGAGAAAATCGCCAACTTCCAGGCCAACAACTACGGCAAAAAGGTCCTCGCCAACTACGTGATCTACCTGAACAAACTGGGCTACCGCATCACCCTGAGTGAGCTGGTCTCGGTCCTAAACCGCCCCGAATTCACCGACGAGTTCCGCCGCTGAGGCGCTCCCCCAGCTCCACCCCCCCACGAACCCGCATCCACCCTCCGAACGCCCCGCGCAGGGCGAAAAAGAGCAAAAACGCGATCCAGAGCGCCCGGTCGTAGGAAAGTAAATATTTGAAAATATAAAACGGCCCGACATAGCCGGCAGCCGAGAGAAGCACCACCGTACGCAT
>JALWKO010000069.1 GCA_027081405.1 Campylobacteraceae bacterium
GGGGGTGGGGACCCGGTTGCCGGGGGGGCGGCACTTGACCACGTTGGCGATATAAACCTGAGAACGGGGGATGAGGAGGACCCGTTCGATCATTTTCGTCAGGAGCTCCCCGGCACGCCCCACAAAGGGGCGCCCGGTGGAATCTTCGGTGGCGCCGGGCCCTTCGCCGACAAACATCAGCTCGGCATGGGGATTCCCCTCTCCGAAGACCACTTTGTGACGGTTTTTACTCAGATCGCAGAGGTGACACCCCTCGACGATCTTGCGCAGAGCCTCCAGATCGTCGGGGAGGTCGGCGGGGTCCTCCTGGAGATCGGAGGGGGTGATGTCGGTATAGCGCTGACCCGCGGCTTTGAGCAGATAGAGCTGTTTGAGCAGCAGCGCATTGTGGAGGTTTTTCATAGATTGGATTGTATCACACCGTCAAACGGTGCCCGATTTTTCGAAAGTTTCTCTCATTTGTAATGTGTTTTGCTGTACCATGTCCGAAAATATTATGCGAAGGATGATCGATGCGATTACGGATGCTACTCGGTTCAATGTCGCTTGCCGCCGCCGTGGTGCTAAGCGGTTGCGGCGGTGGAGGTTCGGGGACGGACAACCCCGGTAGTTCAACCGGGAACAACAACGGCTCTGTAAACAATAGAGGAAGCGGAGGAAACAATACCGGGAACAACGACGGCTCCACAGACAACAGTGGTAATGGAGGAAACGACAACACCGGAAACTCGCAAGGCGGGAGTTCCGATACGAACCAAAAAGTCTCACTGAGCGGACACATCACTTACGATCGCGTTCCTCCCAAGTCGGATTACAACGGCTTGGACTACGCCAATACCGAGCAGCGACCTGCCCGGGAAGTGGTCGTGGAGCTCCTCGATGCCTCGGATAACGTCCTGGCGACCACTACGACCGACGAAGAGGGATACTACCGCTTCGAGGACATCACGGCCAACACCCAGGTCAAAGTACGGGTCCTGGCTTCGTTGCATCGAGACGGTAGCCCCTCCTGGGACGTGAACGTCACCGACAACACCAACGGCGACGCACTCTATGTCCTCGACGGATCGCTTGCCAGCGTCGGAACGAGCGATTCAGTACGGGATCTCGACGCCTCTTCGGGATGGGACGGCAGTGACTATACCGGTCCTCGAATCGCCGCGCCGTTTGCCATCCTCGATACGATCGACAGTGCGATCCACAAAGTCCTCACCGCCGATTCGACGCTTCATTTCCCTCCTCTGGCGGTCCACTGGTCGATCAACAACCGCCCCGAACAAGGAGACATCGCCCAGGGGCAGATCGGAACTTCTTATTATTTCAACGGCAATCTTTATATCCTCGGAGACAAAGACGACGATACGGACGAATACGACAATCACGTCATCGCCCACGAATGGGGGCACTATTACGAAGACAAATTTTCCCGCTCCGACAGTATCGGCGGTTCCCACGGCGAGGGGGATCTCCTCGATATCCGCGTAGCATTCGGCGAAGGGTGGGGGAACGCCTTCTCGGCGATGGCGCTGGACGATCCCCATTATTTCGACACTTACGGAGACAAGCAGTCCGACGGCTATCTGATGGATATCGAAAGCGACGTTTCCCACGACAATCCGGGATGGTTCAGCGAAACTTCGATCCAGCGGATCCTGTATGATCTGTACGATTCTCACGATGACGGGCAGGATCACCTCTCCTTGGGATTCGGTCCCATCCACGACATGATGACCGACGCGGAGAAAAACGCCCACGCCTTCACGAGTCTGTTTACCTTCATCACGGCGCTCAAATCGTACGACAGCACCGATGCCGACGCGATCGACGCCATCGTCTCCTCCGAAAACATCGCGACGATCAACGATATTTTCGGTACCGGGCGGAGCAATCACTCCGACGATTATCCCTATCACGACCTCACCGTCGGAGAGAGCACGTCGATCCACACCTACACAACCTACGGAACGTACAACAAACTGGGGAACCACCAGTTCGTCACATTCCATGTCGATACGGCAGGGAGCTATACTGTTACGGTACAACAAACCAACGGTAGCGACTCCGACCCCGATTTTGAACTCGTTCGCGTCGATTCATACAATCATGTGGGTACGAGTGACGACTCTGCTTCGGGAGTCGAGAGCAAATCGTTCCATCTCGATGCGGGTGATTATATTCTCGACGTAAGTGATTACCAAAACATCGATGACGCACACTTTGACGTCACGGTCGATGCCAACTAAGAAAGGATCGAAACGATGAAAGCGAACAAACGGACACTGATGATCGCGGGGGTCTTCGCGCTCACATCGGCGACACTCCATCTGCAAGCCGGCACGATGGCACATTGGATCAAAGGAAGCACCGTGAAGCATTATCAAAAACCGGGTGCGCCTGTGGACATAACCTATCAAACCGAAGCAGTCGATCCGGGCGAAGTGAGCCATATCGACATTACCTTGCATTCATCGGTGCATAACGGATCGATGCATGTCAAGATCGTTCCGGATGATCAGCTCAGCCCCGTAGGGAAATTCACTTCCAAAGTGGAAATCCCCCTCGATGGGAGTGGACGTTATCCGATCCGTTTCGCCCTCACTTCCAACGTCGAAGGGACCCATCACGTCCGGGTCTTCATCGATATGGGCAAACGGGGCTTCCGGGCCTACTCGATCCCGGTTCGTTTCGGGAAAGGGGGAGTCAAACTGAAAAAAATGCCCCTCCACAAGACTTCGGACGGAAAGAAAGTGATCATTTTCCACGCCAAGGAGACGATCCGCAAGGATTGAGCTCCCGGTGCTCATACAGATACGATGCGACTCGTACACGCTTCGATATACGCACACTTGCCCGATATCCACTCCCTCAAGGGGAGGCGAAACATCGCCCGGTCTTTGACCGAGTCGCTCCGCAAAAAAAATCTCTCGATTCTGGAGATCCCAGCGACGCAATCACAGGAGCTGGAACTGCACGTGGCGTATCTGGCCGCAGACGATCGGCAAGCCAAACAAATCCTCCGAAATATCGAAGAAGCGCTCTATACACGTTTCCCCCAATACGAGTGGGAAATCGACTCCGAAATGTTCTAGATCCCAACGGTGCATACTAGAGGCCGAAACCTTCGGCGTCGCCACAATACCGCAACGATCTCACAAGTACGTGATCACCCACCGATGCAGTGCCAGCGACAGGATTAGCAGCACAGCCATCGCCGGCAAAAAGAGGAGGAGCTTACGCCGGGAGAGGACGATGGCAAGGAAGCGCTCCCAGCCGAAGGCCCGGATATTGAACCCCAAAGCTACGATCCCCGCCAGACTCGAAGCCAGAGCCAATCCCGCCGCTCCCATCGGATGCATCAAACTCAGTGCTCCGACGCCATAGACCAGGAGCGAATATGTGGCGATCTTCGCCGCTTCGAGCTGGCGATGATCCGAATAGAGCCACAGAGAAAAGAGTTTTCCCAACCCAAAAGGGATCAGCCCCACCAGATACATTTGCAATACACGGGCGGTCTGAAGCGTTTCGTGTCGTCCAAACGCCCCCCGTTCAAAAAGCAACCAGACGATTTCGGTGGAAAATACCAGACCGACGACCGTCGCCGCCCCCAGCAGCCCCAACAGGATCCAGAATCCCCGCTCCATCTCCCGCAGCGCCTCCGCCTCTTGGGAGTGACGGAGCTTTTTGGCGATCGTGGGGAAGATCGCCACGCTCAGCGCAATGGCAAAGAGTGCAAGAGGCAGCTGAAAAATCCGGTTGGCATAATACAAAAAGCTGATCGAGCCCGCGGTCAAAAAGGAAGCCAGCCAGGTATCCAAAAAGGCCATCACCTGTGCGGTGGAGTTGCCCCATACCGCAGGGAAAAAGTTCTTGTAGAATCGTCGGGTATCCTCGCGAATCGATGCCCCCTTTTTCCCCAATGACGCCAGCCCCACCCGGATGATCCGCATCGCTCCGAAACGTTTGGCGGATGCGATATGGACCACAAGTTGTAAGAAGCCGCCTACGAGCACGCTCCAGCTGAGGACTTCCACCACCTGCTTGGGCACGCTCCCTTTGGAGAGGAGCAATCCCGCGATCAACGCGATATTGAGCAGAACCGTCGAAAACGCGGTCGTAGCGAAATGCCCCCGATATTGCAGCAAAGCGGCGAAAAACGTGACGCTGAAAATGAGCGGCAGATACCAAAACTGAATCGCTACATATCGAGCCGCTTCCGCAATCGCCGTTTCGGAAAATCCCGGTGCGATCCATCGGGTGATCGTCGGCGCGAAGAAATCGACGAGGAGGGCAAGTGCCAGGACCCATACCAACATCGTCTGAAAAATCCGTACAGAAAAAAGCCCCTTTCTTCGGCTGGCGACCAAAGAGGGGAGGAAGCTTTGGGAAAAAGCCCCTTCGGCAAAGATTCGACGAAACAGATTGGGAAGTTTGAATGCGACGAAAAAAATGTCGCTATAGAGATTGGCCCCCAGAATCGACGCGCTGAGTAAGTCGCGCACGAGTCCAAAGACCCGGGAGAGGAGGATCCCCGCACTGTTGCTCAGTACCGATCGCAGGCGCATCGACATTCAATCCATAAATTAATATTAGTCAATATCATCACACGCTTCGAGCCAGATCCGATCATCTGCGTCGCTGGGCATCCGCCAATCGGCCCGGGGGCTGAGGGCGATCGTACCCACTTTGGGACCATCAGGCATACAGGAGCGCTTGAACTGCTGGGTAAAGAAACGGCGCAAAAAGACCCGAAGCCATTTGGCGATCGTCGCGGCGTCGTAGCGATCGGCGAACGCCCGGGTCGCTAGATAATGGATCTTCGCCGGCGACGCGCCGTATTTAAGGAAATGGTAGAGGAAAAAATCGTGCAGTTCGTAAGGTCCGATGATCGATTCGGTCTCCTGCACGATCCGATCGTCGCGCGTCGGGATCAACTCGGGACTGACCGGAGTGTGCAGGATCGCTTCGAGGACCGTGCGCAGCGATTCGTAGCGTGCGGTGTAATGTTCGACCACATAGCGCACCAGAGTTTTGGGGATCCCGGCATTGAGCGCGTACATGCTCATGTGATCGCCGTTGTAGGTGCTCCAGCCTAGAGCGATTTCGCTCAGATCCCCGGTCCCTACGACGAGGCCTCCTTCTTGGTTGGCCAGATTCATCAGGATACTCGTGCGGATACGGGCCTGGACGTTTTCGTAGGTGACGTCGTGGATGTCCGGATCATGTCCTATGGCTTTGAGCTGGGCATTCACGAGATCCGCGATGGGGATCTCCCGGCACGTGACTCCCAGTCGTTGACATAGATCGTGGGCGTTGGTGCAGGTGTGGGTGCTCGTCCCCGGTCCGGGCATCGTCACGGCGATGATGTCGGAGGGATCCTTCTGCGCGATCTCGAAGGCTCTCCAACTTGAAAGCAGCGCCAAAGTCGAATCAAGCCCTCCGGAAACCCCGATGAGGGCTTTTTCGCTGCGGGCCGCTTCCATCCGTCGCAAGAGTGCGTGACTTTGGATGCGGATGATCTCTTCGCAACGCTCTTCTCGCAGAGCCGAGGCTTTGGGGACGAACGGATGGGGATCGACGCTACGGGTGAGAGGACCGGGATAGGGGACCGCATCGAGAGTAACGGTGCGCAACCCCGGATCGGGAACATCGTAGAAACTCCCTTCGACGCGGCGCAACGCCCCCAGTCGTTGCACATCGATCTCGGCAGTGATCAAAGTATCTTCGGCGAAGAAACGCTCCCCGCGGGCCAAAACAGAGCCATATTCCGCAATGATCGAATCCCCTCCGAACACCGTATCGGTTCCGCTCTCTCCGATCCCCGAAGAGGCATAGGCGTAGGCGCACACAAGTCGGGCGCTTTGGGTGCGGACCAGTTCCAGGCGGTAGTCGGCTTTGGAAACCAATTCGTTGCTGGCACTGAGATTGAAAACCACCCGGGCTCCGCCGATTGCGAGGGCGTTGCTCACCGGGGTGGGAGCCCAGAGATCTTCGCAAATTTCTACGCCGAAGGGGAATTCTCCGCCGGCATCAAAGAGCAGATCGTTGCCAAACGGTATCTCCGCTCCAAAAAGCGTGATCGTATCGCCGAGCGCCTCCCGGGCGGAGACGAACCAACGCCGTTCGTAAAATTCCCGCCGATTAGGCAGATACGTTTTGGGGACGATCCCGACGATCCGTCCCGCCTGGATCACCGCCGCACAATTGAAGAGGCGCTCTTCGTGTCGGAGGGCTACGCCGACGATCGCGACAGACCGACGATCGCGGGACGTTTCGGCCAGCGCACGCAACGCATCAAGCTGTGACTCGTAGAGGCGTTCTTGCTCAAATAGATCTCCCGCCGTATATCCGGTAAGACAAAGTTCGGGGAAAACGACCGCGGCGACGCGCCGTTCGCAGGCTTCTTCCCAAAGCTTCGTAATGGAACGAAGGTTCTTCTCAGGATCGCACAGAACCAGCCGGGGGACCGCCGCCGCGATACGGTAAAATCCGAACATCGAGGCTCCTTGAAGGTCGGACGAGCAACCGAAAATCTGAGTCTGATTGTATCATATCGCAACGAGGAGAGGGTGATGCCGACCCCCCGTATCGTCGAAGTGACCGACATCGATACCGAAGCGCTCGCCCCCTATCGGACATTGCGGGGGAACCGTTTTGAAGAAGACGGGGGCTTCGTCGCCGACTCCCCCCGTGTGGTGGGGCAGTTGCTAGGTAGCGGACTCCGTTTCAAAAGTGTGCTCTGCACCCCCGAATATTTTCGTGATCACGAAAGCCAAATCCGTGCCGCGGGGGTGCCGGTGGTCTATCTCGCCGACAAACGACGCACCGCCCAAATCGTCGGCCATACCGTCCATCACGGCGTCATGGCCCATGTGGTGCGTCCCCCCGAAACGCCGCTGGAGAAGCTTCCCGACCGGATCGTCATGCTCACGCGGCTCAACAATATGGAAAACGTCGGAGCGATCGCCCGCAGCGCCGTCGCTCTCGGCGTGCACGGATACGTAGTCCCCGCGGCGGGACCGCACCCTTTCGGTCGCCGGGCGATTCGTGTCAGCACCGGGCATGTGATCCATATGGCGCTGCATCGCTACGAAGATCCCGTCGAAACGATCCAAACGCTCCGTCGGCTCGGATATACGATCGTCGCCGCAGAGAGCTGTGCTGGGGCGATACCACTGTGTGACACGCAATTGCCAAGCTCCCGTTGGGTCCTGATCCTCGGAAACGAAGAGGAGGGGATCGCTCCCGAGATCCTCCGCCGTTGCGACGCGATCGTGGA
Source organism: Campylobacteraceae bacterium (assembly GCA_027081405.1). Classification (GTDB taxonomy): domain Bacteria; phylum Campylobacterota; class Campylobacteria; order Campylobacterales; family Sulfurovaceae; genus Nitratifractor. Next base: position 7,277 of record JALWKO010000069.1, read on the forward strand.
GATCGAGATGGAAGAGGGGATCAAAAGTTTCAACGTCTCCGCCGCCGCGGCGATCGTGCTGTACCGTTTGCGCCACTGCACCCGCAAAGGAGGATAACCTTGGACAAAACCCGAGTGAGCGAAATAGCAAGTCTGGCCCTGTTTGGAATCGGATGGGCTCTCCCCGAACCGTTTGGACCGGCGCTCAAAACGGCGGGGCTTTTCGCCCTATCCGGAGCGCTGACGAACCATCTGGCGATCTATATGCTCTTTCACAAAGTCCCTCTGCTCAAAGGTTCCGGCGTGATCGAGGAGAATTTCGAACGGTTCAAAGAAGCGATCCACGATCTGGTGATGGAGCAGTTTTTCTCCCCCGGGCAGATCGAGAAGCAGCTGAGGGTCGAGGAGGATCGGCTCGACCTGGGATCGCTCATCGAAACGGCCGATTTCGACCCGGCGTTTGACGCGCTCATCCAGAGCGTGCAGGAGAGCAAACTGGGGCAGATGCTCTCCCTTTTTGGAGGAGCCGAGAGCCTCGAGACGCTGCGCGGGCCGTTCAACCGGAGACTCCGCGCCGCACTGGCCAAAATCGTCCGCTCCGAAGCCTTCCGGCGGCAGCTGCACGCCCAGATCCACGAGCGGGGGCTGGGGGAGGATCTGGCCCAGCGGATCGGGGCGATCGTCCGCCGCCGCCTGGACGCGATGACCCCCCGGACGGTGCGGGAGTTGATCGAACGGCTCATCCACGAACATCTGGGATGGCTCGTGGTCTGGGGCGCGGTCCTCGGAGGCGCGATGGGGGTGGTCTCGTCGTTCCTGCTCTGAATTATAACGTATCCAAAATCCGCGGCGACCCACCGTGCTATCGTTCCTGCGTTTCGGCTGTGTGCACACTACTACGCCGAGGGCGATAACCCGAAACAATTTCAATTTGAGCAAGACGATCGAAAGATCGTAAATATTCTTTAATATCAATTCGCTTTGTAAGGCTTTTTCTAAGAGACATGCGATTGGCTGTTACCTGGAAATCAGAATAAATAGGGATTTTCGGTTGCGATATGAAGTGGTGGTGCGGGGCGGAATCGAACCGCCGACACAAGGATTTTCAGTCCTTTGCTCTACCGACTGAGCTACCGCACCGGAGAAATTCGGGGAGTATTATACACAAAAACTCCCCAAAATCTATCACCGTACCAAATAACTCCCTCAATTTTTGAGAGAGCGAGACGTGGTGCGATGTGTGCAAAAAAGTGCGAAGGACTCCCCGTAGGGAATTCGCGGACTTTTGGTGATTAGCCGTTGAGCACCTCGACCGCCTCGAGGAGCTTCAGACCGGCTTCGTTGACGCTGTTGCGCCCCAGGAAGCGGGCTTCCCGTGCGGCCGTGTAGGATTTTCGGAAGCTCTCTTCGCTCAGGCCGCTGCGCTCGATCGCCTCCTTGAGATGGCGGGGGAGGATCCGGATCTTGCGCTCTTTTTCGTAGAGGGTTCCGGTCTCGGCCACGGCCCGGACGACCCGGTAGATCGTCGGATTGACCGGGTTGGCGAACCCTTCGGGGACGCCGCTGAGGGCTTCGTCCATCATCCGGCCGTAGCGGGTCTGGACGATGTGCCCGTCGGGGAGGACGACCAGGAAGCCTTTGGCCTCGAGCTTGTCGACCGCCTCGTAGAGCCGGGTCCGCTCCCGGGCGTCTTTTTCGCTCTCGAGGAGTTCATCGCAGCGCATCCCTGCGTAGGGGATCTTCTTGAAGACCTCCATTTCGTAGCGGTTCAGCAGCGGCAGCCGCTCGGTGTGGGAGAGCTTTTCGTAGAGCCGCCCCGACGCTGTAGGCTCGTAGGTCCCAAGGATCCGCTCTTTGCGCGCTTCGATGATCCATTCGCCGTTGGGCGCCCCCAGGGCGGTGGAGCCCAGGGTGAGGGTCTTGACGCTCCAGGAGTGGATCGGGCGCTCGTCTTGCTGATCCTCCAGGACCCGAAGTCCCGCTTCGGTCAACACGTAGACCGCGTCGCCCCGATCGTTGCGGGTCTCCCGAAGCAGTCCGAAGGCTTCCAGACTCAGGAGATATTCGCGCAGGTCGAAGTTCTCCTCGAACCAGCGTATCGCATCCTTGGCCTCGGCGAAGCGGCGGGCGATTTCCCGTTTCTTGGCGGGCATCTCATCCAGCCGCCGACCGTAGCGCTCCACGATCGCTTTGTATTCGGCCACCTTGCGCTCCACGAGCTCTCGGTGGATCTCTTCGAGGGTGGGGGCCTCTTCGGGGTTGTGGACGAATTTGCTCTCCCAGATCTCACGGACCGCTTTGAGGACTTCGATCTCCTCTTTTTCGATGGCGAAGGAGTGCAGATCGACCTGGGAACGGTCCAGATGGATCAGCCGCCAGAGCTCCAGCGCTAGCTCTCCGGCTTTGCTGAGCGCTTCGGCGCTCTCGATGTATCCCAGCGCCTCGAGGGTGACCAGCGCTTCGAACTCCACCGCTTCTCCGTCGGCGACCCGGGCGACGTTTTCGAGGATCGTCAGATCCAGTACGCTCCCTTCTTCGGCCCAGCCGCCGTATTGGAGCGTCTCCTTGAGGACGCGGCCCAACTGCGTGAAGGCGAAATATTCCCCGTGGGGTACGCTGTAGGTGATCAGCCGCATCGCCTCGAGGAGATCTTTTTTGTTCCCCTCGACCGGGAGATAGTGGGCGTCGGTGGGGCCCATCGGGCAGCGGCGGATGTAGTGTGCCGTCTCGGCGTCGATGGCGATTTCGGGGACGGTCTGCATATAGACCTCGTAGACCGTCTCCGCCGCCGGGCTCAGGCGTCCCGAATCGTCGGCGAATCCCCGCTCGCGCAGCGCGTCCCGGCTGATGGGGGTGCTTTGTTTGCCGTTGCGATACGCCGCGTCGATCATGGCGACGATTTCGCTTCCGATCCAGCGGAAACTCTCGTCCCACTCTTCGATCGGGGGGAGGGTGTCGCCAAGGTCACTGAGCACCTGGGCGATTTTCGCTCCGGCGTAGGTGAGCTCCACCTTGGCCGGAATGGGGAAACGGACCAGCCCCGCGGCGGCCAGCTCCTCCAGGGCGGCGTCGTTGAGTTTTTCCACGTTGACGGTTTTTTCGTCACTTCGGTGCAATGCGGCCAGAATTTTGGCCCCTTCTTTTTTGATGATCATCGATCGGCTCCTCATGGTAAATTGAACCCAATCTATGCATTAGCCAGCACGTCATCTGCATCGATCATCGGCGGCATGGGCGACACATCCAAAGCCTCGACGCACTTTTCAAGTGCGCCTACGTTTTGACTGTGCACCCCTACACACCGAGCATCGACACATCTGTCACACTTTCTCTTGCATCGTTTGGGTTGATAGTGGAGAAATTGTAGAGGATCCGAGGACCGATGCGATGCAACGTGGGTAGCAATGGGGCGGAATCAGCCCCGTTTTTTCCCTCCCCGGCGGGGACGGGAGCCTCCCCCCAGTTTGCCGGCCTGGTAGCACCGCTCACAGATGCTGAAGCGGTAGCTGAAATCGAGCTCCCGGCCGCAGCGGCGGCACCGTTTGACGAAATCGCCCCGCTGGAGGGAGTCTTCGATGTAGCGGTTGAGCCGTTCTCTGGTCCGTCGGGCGAGCTCGGTATCGGGGAAAAGTTCGCCGAATTTGAACGAAAGCCATAGATACAGCGAAACCTCCTTGACCCGGTCTTCGGCCTGGAGGAGCTGCTCGTTGGTGTGAGCATAGCCGGAGAGCTTTTTGGGAGGGAGGAAGCGGACCGGCTCGTTTTTTTCCAGATGGACCAGATAGCGGTGGTAGACCGATTCGATGTACGGAGAGCTCAGGCTGGCGGGAGCACAGGCCAGGTGGTAGCGGGTACGCAGATCGAGAGCGTATTCGTCGACGATGGCGGCCAGTTCGAGCATCGATTCGATGTTGGCGGCCCGAAACGGCCCTTCGAATTCCATATTGTCGGCGAAAAACTCCAGAATCTCCGTGAGCTTGTCGGTTTCGAGGATCTCCCCGATGAGCAGGACGTGCTCCAGACTCGCCATGACGGCGAAGGGGAGGCGGATCGGGGGGAGGGG
>JALWKO010000070.1 GCA_027081405.1 Campylobacteraceae bacterium
CACCCGGACGATCCGGATCGCGCCGTTGCGGCAGGATACCTCGATCCCCTCCTCTCCCACGGAGAGGATCCGCCCCGCATCCCCGGCTCCCTCCGGAGAGCTCAGCGCAATTTCGAGAAGTTTGAGTCCGGAGGGGAAATGGATCCCGGGCCAGGGGGTGTAGGCCCGGTATTTGCGCAAAATCTCCCCAGCGTCATCCAGGTCGATGCGGCCGTCCTGGCGGGTGATCTTGCGGCAGTGGCTCGCCAAGGCGCCGAACTGGGGAATCGGCTGGAGGGTATCGAAGCGCCGGAGCACTTCCACCGTCAGCCCCGCCGCCGCGTCGCCGAGACGCTCCATCAGCGCGGAGGTATCGGTCGTTTCGCCGATCTCGAGTATGCGGTAGACCAGCGTCGGCCCGGTATCGAGCCCCCGTTCCATGAGCATCGCCGTCACCCCTGTGTAACGGTCCCCCTGCAAGATCGCCTCCTGAACCGGGGACGCCCCCCGGTAACGGGGGAGGAGCGAAGCGTGGAGATTGATGCACGGCGCGACGGAGAGGACCGCTTCGGGCAGCAGCAGGCCGTAGGCCGCCACGACGATGAAATCGGGGGCAAAGGATACCAGCTCTTCCTGTACCGCGGCATCGCGCAGCGTTTCGGGCTGGCGGACGGCAATCCCCCGATCGGCGGCCAGGACTTTGACCGGAGGAGGGGTGAGGACCCGTTTGCGTCCCACCGGACGATCGGGCTGGGTATAGACGGCGACCACTTCCAGATCGTCCGCCTCCAGGAGGGATAGGAGGATCTGCTCCGCATAACGGGGGGTCCCCATGAAAACGACGCGGATCTTATCCATCCTTCCCCTCCCCTACGAACAGCGTCCCTCCCCGATGGGTCCCTTCCAGAAGGAAACTCCGTGCGTCACGCAGGTCGAATCCGCTGGCGAGGAACATCGAACGCCCCCGCTCCATCAGGAAATGGGCCGCCTGGAGTTTGGTGACGATCCCCCCCGTGGCGAAGGTTCCGTTGGGGGTGCATTCGGCCGCAAGCTCCTCCGGGGCGATCGATCGGACCACTTTGCGGACGGAGGCGTCGGCGTGGCGTCGCGGATCCCGGTCGTAATACCCGTCGATGTCCGAAAGGATCACCAAGATATCGGCATCGAAATACCAGGCCACGTGGGCCGAGAGGCGGTCGTTGTCCCCGAAAACCAGCTCTTCGGTGGCCACCACGTCGTTTTCGTTGACGATGGGGACCACCCGGTGGGCCAGGAGGGTCTCGACGGCGTTACGGGCGTGTTCGGTGCGGCGACGGGAATCGAAATCGTCGGCACTCAGCAGCATCTGGGCGCTCAGGATCCCGTAATGGGCGAAGCGGGTCTGATAGAGCTTGAGCAGGTAGGGCTGGCCGATGGCGGCCAGCGCCTGCTTGTCGGCAACGCGGGTACGATCCAGCGGCAACTGGGTGTATCCGGCGGCCACCGCGCCGGAGCTGACTAAGATCACCTCTTTTCCCCGTCGGATCAATTCGGCGATGAGATCGACAAGCGCCCCCAGCCGCTCCAGGGCGATCGAACCCTCTTCGGTCAGGACATGGGATCCCACCTTGATCACAATCCGCTTCATTGCGACTCCTCCGTGGCGGATTCGACTTCCCCCTCGGTCGCGCTTGCCTCCCGCTCCCTGCAGCGGACCGCATCGACCAAGGATCCCAGGGCGTAGCGCAACGCCTCCACGTTGCGGCCGCTCACCGACGAGATCGGGAGGACGAAGACAGGGTTCTCCCCGCCATGCTTCCCCCACCGTTCGGGGTCAACGGCGTAGGAGAGGAGCTTTTCGTCGGCACCGAAGCGCTCCTGCAGCCGCTCGTCGGCCTCGAGCCCCAGCAGTTCCAGCAGCTCTTCGGTCCGGGCGTCGATCTCGTTGTCGCTGAGCGCGTCGATCTTGGTCACCGCCACGGCGAAAGGGCGGCCAGCCAATTCGGCGCTGTAGCGGGAGAGCTCCTCCTTGAGGGTCCGATACTGATACTCCATCGCCCGGTAGTTGGTCGCGTCAAGCATCAGCAGCAGCGTCTTGGTCCGCTCGATGTGGCGCAAAAACTCCAACCCCAGCCCCTTCCCATCGCTGGCCCCTTCGATGATCCCGGGGATGTCGGCCATGAGGAAGGATTCGAACTCCCCGGTGGTGACCACCCCCAGCTTCGGAGTAAGGGTCGTGAACTCGTAGTCGGCGATCTCCGGACGAGCGTTGGAGAGGGTCGAAATGAGCGTCGATTTGCCGACGTTGGGGAAACCCACCAGCCCCACGTCGGCGATCAGCTTCATCTCCAGACGGACCCGCCGGCTCTGGCCGGGCAGTCCCGGCTGAGCGTAGGTGGGGCGCTGGTTGGTGGGGCTTTTGAAATGGACGTTCCCCAGTCCCCCCTTGCCCCCTTCGAGGAACTTGACCTTCTGCCCGGGTTCGGTCAGATCAAGCAGCAGTTCGCCGGTTTCGGCATCGAAGACCTGGGTCCCGGGGGGGACCACCACGGTCACGTCTTTGCCGCTTTTGCCGAAGCGCTTGCGCCCTTCGCCGGGACGGCCGTTCTCGGCTTTGATGTGCCGCTTGCCCCGCAGGTGCGAAAGGGTGTCGGTATTGGGATCGACCCGGAACCATACCGATCCGCCCCTTCCCC
>JALWKO010000071.1 GCA_027081405.1 Campylobacteraceae bacterium
CTGAAACGTACCGCGACGCTCTTGTCGTCCTCGTCCACCTTTTCGATCGAAACGTCTACGCTTCCACCGTAGTCGGTGAATTTCATCGCGTTTCCGATGAGGTTGGTCATGATCTGCGAAAGTTTCGTCGGATCGCCGACGAGTTTGGGAAGGGTAGGATCGACGAAGGTGGTGTATTCGATCTTCTTGTCCGACGCTTTGGTCTCGTGGGGTTCGAGCGAATCGGCCAATACGTCGACGATGTCGAAGGGGATCTCCTCGATCTCCATCTTTTCGGCTTTGATCTTGGAGAGGTCGAGGATGTCGTTGACGATTTTGAGCAGATTGTTGGAACTGCTTTTGATCACCTCCAGGAACTCCCGCTGTTCCGGGGTCAAATCGGTCGAATCAAGCAGCTGGGTAAAACCGAGAATTCCGTTGAGTGGCGTACGGATCTCGTGGGACATATTGGCCAAAAAGAGGTCTTTGGCTTTCTCCGCCTGAAGAGCCTGCTCTTTGGCTTCGTACGCCTCTTCGGTCGTTTTGGCCAAGAAGCGATAAATGGCCAGTTTGTCCCCACGCTGGATGATTTTTTCCAACTCTCGCTGACTCTCCTCATCCAGTCGGGTAACCATATTGCGCAGCGTTTTTTCGAGGACCTTCCGCTCTTGGGCCGAACGGCTGAACATCCGTACCAAAACACCGATGAGCAACAGCGCGAACGCCGCACCGACGGCATAGGCGATCATTTGCTCCTGAACACGGGAGAGACTCCGCTCCAGATCCCGGTTCATCGAACGATAGAGCACCGAACGCGCTTCTACGAATCGTTTGCGCAGTTGAGCGAAGGGAGCGTGCATCTCTTGCGCACTCAACCGATAAAAGCCTTCCCGAGACTGGGTAAAAATGTCGGATCGAATGGTATTGAACTGTTTGTGAATCGAATCCGATGTGAACAGCTTGTGAAGCCGTTCGGAATAGCTTTTGTCCGAAATTCCTGAAAGATCGGGGATAAGATCTTTGGAGAGGAGTTTCTCCCAATAGACGATCCACGCCGGTGTAAAGGGGCGGGAAGCGGTAACGGCATATTCGATGAGCGCCTCTTCGTCGCCCAAACGTCCAGCACTCTCTATCAACGTATGATAGAGAGAGAAACTCTGCGGATCGAGTCCGGGAGGGCGACGCTGCTGCAGACGTCTTGATAGGGTAATCAGCGGAAGCGTCACTTCCGTGTGGTAACTGTCGATGAAGGTCGTATCGAATGTGCCGCTGAGGGTATCGATTTGGGAACGGGCCTGAATCAGCCCTTTTCGGATACGCTCGAGCGCCGGATGTTCCAAGCCGCTTCGCTCCAGCGATTGGAGCAGACGATCGGTATGTTCTCTGCTTTGGCGCATCGTATTGCCTTTGCGCGTCCCTTTGGCTCCCAAAAACGTCGCGCTGAGCAGTTTTTCTTCATCGATCGCGTCCAGTAATGACGCTGCGTCATGTTCGAAGCGAAGGTATTGCAATGAAAGTTGTCGATCATGATATGCCTGGTATTTCTGCCACGCCAGATACCCCAGCCCTACGGCGCCGATTACCAAAGGAATCAAAATGAGATAGATCCAAAATCGTGAACGCATTCTACCGCCTTAGCGTTTTTTACTGTGATAGATCGAAAGTTCCAAAAGCAAACCCGCGATTTTCTCATCGCCTAGCGAGAGCAAAATCGGTGCCCCCTCTCCGGGTAGATGGTTCATATACCAGGTTTCGGCTTCCCATGAACGTACAAGCGCTTTGCGTTGAGTGAACGCTTCACCTTCATATGGATACTTCTGAAGATCGGCGAGGTCTTGGTCGAATTCCTTGAGCGTGCGTCGGAAATATTTGAGATTCTCTTTGTCGTCCGGAAGAATCTTCGTAGCCAGATAGTATTTGAGGACCGAACGAGAAAGGGTCGCCATCGAACGGGTTTTCATCAACATTTTCTCTTCATCGCTGAAGGGATAGCTATGATGGGCGGCGATACTCCGCGCCCCCTCGATAAAAACCCGACTGATGTCGATCAGGTCTCCGATGTTTTGCAAATTGGGCGGAGCTTGCAAAATCTCCAGGATCCGGACACGTTGGGTCGCGAAATAGCGCAATATCCCTTTGGTTCGCGCATCGTTGCTGTTGATGACGATTTTTTTGATGTTTTGATCGAGAAATTCGACCGACTTAAGTGCCTCTTTACGCAACGAAGGTTTGGCCGGATAGAGATAGTAGAGCAAATAATCGGTCGTCAAATGTTCGACGGCGTTTTGGATCCCCTCGGAAGCCTCGATGACCACGACGTCGTTTCGCACCGCGCCGTACAGAGCCGGTGCCGTCAGAAAGAGCGTGACGGTCAGTGCCGCGATTTTATGGATGAAACGCATCATTTTCCTGCATTTTGCTGTTTGAGATAAGCCTCGGCGTACTTTTCGAACTCTTTTTCCAGTTTATCCGAAGTCTCGTATACGATAAGCGGCAAATCCCCTTCTTCGATATCGAGATAGAACTGATGCACCACTTTCCAGTCCCGATCGATCTTGTTGATTAGACGATTCATCTCCGGCGTATTTCCCGCGTAGTTTTTCATCGCTTCGATAAGACGGCTCAATTCACTGACCGTTTTGTTCATCTTGTCCACGGTGACCTTGTCTTTGATCCCCGCTTTGTAGGCGATGTAATATTTGGCCACCTGGGTGATATCGTAGCGCTGCCCCTGCATGGCGGGGCCTTTTTTGAGCGCATTGGACTCAAATTTCCGTGCGATACTCATCTCCCCTTCGCTGATAGCGTCGGCCATATCGATCAGCTCCTGGGCATTGTCCAAGCTGTAGGGCCGCGTAAGCAAATCTCCGATATCTTCCCGGTTCATCCGGATAAAGGTCAAGAGATTTTTGAGCTTGGGATCGTTGATCTCCCCGTTGAGACGATCCAAGGCCTTGTCAAAGGCCTGCAGCGATTTTTGCAAATCCCTCTCCGCTTTTCCCGCGGCGATATCGTTGCCTTTGTAGAGGTAGTCTTTGGCCACCTTTTGGATCCAGACCCGTGACGAGAGTGCGTCCTCGGTCACCGAAGGGCTCTGTGCAAAGAGCGAACCGGCAAAAAACACCATCGTCCCAAGGGTTGCACCCCGCAGCGTTTTTGTGATCGTTTGAAGCGTATTCATCCTGTTCTCCTTCCAGAATTTCTATGATCCCTGTTTTTTGACGTAGAGCAGCGTCAAGTCGTTGGCCGTCTTGAGCATCTGCTCCGCCTTTTTGGTGATGATCACCGGCTGAAACGACGAAAATCCGTTCATCGTATCGAAATAAAGGTAAATCCGCTCGAGTTTAGCGATTTTCTTTTTGATCGGCCCGTCGTTGACCGGAAGTTTGTGCAAAACATCCAGATTGTGCCGGAACAGCCCCATCGCCTCCGACATCGCCTGCTTGACCGACGGATCGTTGGCGTCGATGGTCCTGCTCAGATAGATCAGATTGATCTTCTGGGACATGGCACGCAACGCTCCGGCCTTTTCGATGCCCTCCGCGGCCTTTTTCCCGTTTTTGGCCTTGATCGTCTGCACGGCGCGATCGGCCGTGTCGAACGTCACTTTTGCCATCTGCAGATACTGGGCGACGCTGAGTGCCATCGGTTTGGAGACCGTATCGAGGACTTTTTTGTAGGCCGTATCCAGATCCGACAGGAGTTTTTCGATTTTCGAATCACCCTTGAAATACGTATGAAGCTTTTTTTGAGTCTCCAAAAAAAGCGCCTCGGTTTTCTTGAGGTCCGCTTGGGGATTTTTATACGAAATCCCCAGCATGATCAGGAAATAATCTTTGAACGTCCGGTAGATCAACATCCGCTGACGCGCGACGAGATTGAGCGCTTGATTGTCACTCTGAATTACTCCCGCATTGATCGTCATCGGCAAGCCCAACGCCAACGCACCCGACAACGCAGCGGTTTTTTTCAACAAATCCCGCCGAAACCGGGAAAACGCTTCGGCTTGATTCTCCCCCATCGATCCTCCTTAATATTTATCAATATTTTCATATTATCATCAAGTTATTATACACCAAAGGATCGAAAATACCATAAGTATTTGATAATATTAAAAAATATCTGATCAGTCAGCTACAATTTCGCAAAAACTCCATCGCCGTCGTTAGGATCTCGTCGTCGTCTTTGCTCGCGGCGGTGAGGACCGTCCGCTCCCGACCGTCCGCGTATTCGACGAAGACCCGTTCTCCGTAGCTGGAGATCTTGGAGACTCCCCGTTGACGGGCCAGCACCTTGATCGCCATGAGCTGGACAAACTGCCGCGTGGGGGTATCGGGGCGACCGAAGCGATCGGCGATCTCCTCTTCGATCTCGTAGACCTCCGCCACGCTTTCGCAGCGGGCCAGACGGCGGTAGAGCTCGAGGCGAAGGCGATCCTCGGGGATCAGCTCGTCGCTCAGGTAGGCGTCCACCCGCAGTTGGATCTCCACCCCCTGCACTTCGGGGGCCTTTTCGGCGCTGAGCTGGCGGATCGCATCCTCGAGCATCCGCAGATAGAGGCCGTAGCCGATCTGCCGGATATGCCCCGACTGGGCTTCACCGATGAGATTGCCTCCCCCCCGGATCTCCAGATCGTGGAACGCCAGTACCGCACCGCTGCCCAGCTCCGAGTGGGTCTCGAGAGCCAGCAGCCGCCTGCGGGCCGCTTCGGGGAGTGCCTCTTTGTCTTCGACGAACATGTAGCAGTAGCCTTCCCGGCCGCCGCGCCCCACACGGCCTCTGAGCTGGTGCAAGTCGGCGATCCCGAAGTTCTCGGCCCCGTCTATGATCATCGTGTTGGCATTGGGGAGATGGATCCCCGACTCGACGATCGTCGTGGAGAGCAGCAGATCGTACTCTCCCGCTTCGAACTTCATCATCTCCTTTTCGGTCTGGGCGGCTCCCACTTTGGAGTGGAGCACCGTCATCCGCAGGTCGGGGACAATTTCTCGCAACTGGCGGGCTTTCTCTTCCAGCCCCGCGATGGAGTTGTAGATGTAGAAGGTCTGCCCTCCCCTGCGCCGCTCCCGCAAAATCGCCTCTTTGACCACCGCCGGATCGAAACTTTTGACGAAGGTGCGTACCCCCATCCGCTCGGTCGGAGGGGTGAGGATCTCGCTGAAGCTTTTGATTTTGGAGAGGGCCATGTTGAGCGAGCGAGGGATCGGAGTGGCCGACATGGAAAGCAAATGGACGTTGAGAGCCATCTCCTTGAGGGCCTCTTTCTGTTTGACACCGAACTTGTGCTCTTCGTCGACGACCACCAGGGCCAGTTTGGCGAATTTGGCCCCCAGCAGCGCATGGGTCCCCACCACCACCGGCAGTTCTCCCGAAGCGAGCCGAGAGAGGATCTCCCGTTTCTCCCGGGCACTCGTATAGCGATCGAGGCGGGCCACCTCGATCCCCCAGGGGGCAAAACGCTCCCGCAGACTCCGGTGGTGCTGGGCGCCAAGCAAGGTCGTGGGGGCCACCACCATCGCCTGATATCCGTTGCGCACCGCGGCGAAAACGGCGTTCATCGCCACTTCGGTCTTGCCGAAGCCCACGTCGGCGCTGAGTAGCCGGTCCATCATCTGCCCGGAGGCCAGATCCTCGTAGATCGCGTCGATCGCCGCACGCTGATCTTCGGTGTGCTCGAAACCCGCCTGGGAAAGAAACAGCGCATGCTCCGCCGGATCGACCTTCAATACGATCCCGTTTTGGAGCATCCGCTGGGCCGAGAGGTTGATGATCTGGGAGGCGATGGCGAAAAGTTTCTCCCGAACCTTGGCTTTGAGCCGCTTGAAGCTCGCTTTGCCCAGCCGATCCAGTACCGGCAGGGTCCCGCTGTCGGCGACGTAGCGATCCAGGGTCTCCAGGTTCTCCACCGGGAGCAACAGGGTATCGTCCCCCTGGTAGCGGACCACGACGAACTCCCGGGTGGCCCCCAGGATCTCCCGTTTTTCGATCCCCTCGAAAATCCCCACGCCGTGGGACTCATGTACCACGTATTCGCCGGGGCGCATTTCGTCGAGCACCAGGCTGGGGCGTTTGACCCGGCGGCGGCGAACCGGTTTGTTGAGGGAGAGGATCAGCTCGTCGGGTCCCAGGAGATTGAGGATCCCCTCCTGATAGACGAAATCAAGCCGCTCCAGATCCACCAGCTGGCTCCCCCGCACCAGCGATTCGCTCCGGGCGATGACGGTGATCCGTTTGTCTCGATGGGTTTCGATGAGCTTGTTGGGATCGGCCACCTCCAGATCCCGCCACGTTTTGGCCTTGGGAAGCACGGTATCCGGGTAGCTTTCACGGGGAATCAGTGGTGTGCTGAGGCTGTAGAGTTCGTCCAGATCTTCGCCCAGATCCTCCACCGCGACGCAGCGAAGTTCGCGGAGCAGATCGACCCCCAGCTCCTCCAGATGCCAGAGTCCCAGGGAATCGATGTCTTTGACGAAACTCTCCCAGGGACTCGTCTCCACCCGGGCCGTGAGGGCGGAAAATGCCGCTTCGTCCAGAGCCAGAAAGGCGGGGCGGAGGGTGACCGATTCGAGCTCCTCGTCTCCCCGCCGTTTCTGGGTATCGGGATCGAAGGGGTGGATGCTCTCGATCTCGTCGTCAAAGAGGCTGATCCGCCAGGGGTGTTCCGCTCCGGGGCTGTAGAGATCGACGATGTCCCCCCGGATCGACACCTCCCCCGCTTCGCCGACCAGATCGACGAAATGGTATCCCCAACGGTAAAGCGTCTCCTTGAACGCCGTCAGATCGAGTCTATCGCCGAACTCCAGGGTCTTGACGTCGAAATATTCCGGTCTGGGCAGCGGCAGGCTCAGGGTGTGTACGGGTGCGACGAGAAGTTTCTCCGCTTCGTACCGGTAATAGTCGGCCAGTTGGAGAAACATTTCCCGGATCTCGGGGGCGTAACTGCGCAGATCCTCTCCCGGAGCGACACGAAGCTGCGGCAACACAAAGGGGCGAATGCCCAGGAAACGGGCCACCGCGGCCGCCTGTTCGGCGCTTTTGTCGTCACGGACGACCACAAGTTCGGCCCGTTCCTTGGCGGAAGTCGTTTTGAGGTATTCGAAGAGTCCTGAAGATTCCATTCCCGTCAATCAGCCTTGGCATGAGATGAACAAACAGGGGGGTTTATAGCACATTTCAATCCAACCGGTCCCCGTTTTGCGATTTCAAAAACGCTTCGACGGTATAGAAGGAGCCAAAGACCAGATACCGTTCGTGGGAGAAGATCTGCCCGTTGAAATAGTCCCAGACAATCTCCAGCTCCTCTAAAACTTTTTCGATCTCCCGAAGGGTGGCGGCCCGCTGGGTGGTGATGGGGATGAGCTCCACCCGCTTGAGCTTGGGCCGGAGTGTGCGGAGCACCTCCCGGTAGTCCTTGTCGTCCAGGGAGTTGTAGATCAGTACCGTCCCCGGCTCCAGCGCTTCGGCAATCGCCCGGGCCGCCAGGGGATTGTGCCCCACGTCGATACGGACGTTCTCGGCGATGGGATAGAAGCGGCCGAAAAGCTCCAGATCTTTGAGCGCTTCGACGTCGCCGGAGATTCCCAGCAACTCCAGAGCCCGCAGCGCCACCGAAGCGTTCTGATGCAAAAACTCCGGCCAACCCTTTTTTAGATTTTGGATTTTGGATTTTGGATTTTGGGTGTCGGTTTGCGTTTCTTCTGAAACGCCTTTTTCCATGATATAGAGTTCGCAATGACGTTCGTTTGCGATTTTTCGGGCGACGTTTTCGACTTCCGCATAGGGCTGGGGGGCCAGAAGCACCTGCGTATGCGGCGTGATACTGCGCAGTTTGGTCTCGGCGATCGCTTCGACGGAATCGCCCAAAAAAGCCTGATGGTCGATCCCGATGGGGGTGACCACGGTGAGGCGTTTGTTCTCCACCACATTGGTTGCGTCGAACTCTCCGCCCAGCCCCGCCTCCAGGACGATCAGATCGCAACGCTCGAACAGAAGCAGCGCCAGCAGTGTGGTGTATTCGAAATAGCTCAGCGCCTCGCTCATTTCGGCCCCGAGGATCCCAAAGAGCCGCCGATGTCCCGCCTCCAGCGCCTCATCCGAGACATTCTCGCCGTCGATCCAGATCCGCTCGTTGAAGCGCAGAACGTGGGGGGAAGTGTAGTGTCCTACGGACAGTGAGGAGTGAGGAGTGGGGAGTGAGGAGTTTTGATCTCCGCTTTGCGGAGATCCATTTTCCATCTTCCATCTTCCATCTTCCATTCTTCCTCGCCATGCCAGGTAAGCCAGCATTCTCCCCGTGCTCCCTTTGCCGTTGGTACCTACGATGTGCACGGCGGGAGGATGGGCGATGTGGTCCCGGAGCCGGGCATAGGCTTCGTGTACCCGCTCGTGATCGATCTCTTTGTAATAAAGCGGCTTGCTCTCGAGAAATGCAAAAAACGGGGGGACCGTCACCGGGGTGCGCTCCATGTGGCGATGCGTGCGATGAGCTTGTCCAGCGCCTTGCGGATCGTGACCCGGATCGCCGCCTCCCGGGCGACGGTGGAGAGGAGCGAACTGGACTCGACGTTGACGTCTTCGGTGGTATGGATCGTTTCGTCGTGCCGCCTGTCGGGAGTACGGATCTCGAAACGGATGTGGGAGGCGACCCGGTAGCGGATCACATAGCCGTTTCGATCGTAGGTCAGGGGCGAAAAGGTGAACCGATAGAAGGGAACGCGAATGGTCGTTTTGGCACCCTCCGGGTGGGTGACGACCCGTCGATGGAGATGGATCCGGAGGGTATCGGTGAGCTCCTCTTTGAGATAGATCCCGTTTTGGGGTTCGACCCGGGAGAGGAGGACGTCCACGTAGACCGGATCGGGGATCGTCGCCCGCGCCTCCCGGGCGACGGGACGATAGCCGCACCCGCTGACGACGATGGAGATCGCCATCAGTGGAATGAGGAACCGATTTTTCATTGAAAATGGAGAATGGAGAATGGAGAATTTCGGTAGGCGTTGCAAAGCAACGCTTTTGATGATGGATTTTGGATTTCGGATTTCGGATTTCGGCGCGTTGCCGAAGGCAACACTACTAGCGACTTGCGACTTGCGACTTGCGACCGCGCCGTAGGCGCCTTCCAACTCCTCACTCCTCATTCTTCACTCCTCACTCGATCGACGATCGTCCCATTCTCAATCCTCAATAAATTAAGCCGGTTTGACGACGAAGTTGACCAGTTTGCCCGGCACGACGATCTCTTTGACGATTTGCTGCCCCTCCAGCCACCGGGCACCGGCCTCCCGGGCGATGGCAGCGATCGTTTCATTATCGGCATCGGCGGGGACCGCCACTTCGGTGCGGCGCTTGCCGTTGATACTCACGGCGTAGGTGACGCTCTCGGTGACGAAAACCTCCTCTTTGAGAGGGATCATCTCTCGCAGATTCTTCCGACCGAAGAGCTCCTCGCTCAGTTCGCTGGCGATATGGGGGACGATGGGCTCGAGCAGATGGAGCAGGATATACATCCCCTCGCTCCAGACCGACGGGTCGTCCTGTTTGTCCAGGGCGTTGAGGGCCTCCATCGTGGCGGCGATGAGGGTGTTGAAGGCGAAGGTTTTTTCGAAGACATCTTTGCTCTTGCGCAGCGCCTCGTAGACCTTGGCCCGGGCCTCCTTGCCCTTGGGGGCCAGCGCGTCGTGCTCGATCTCCGGCAGCACAGAGTGGGTAACTTTCTCCTTGCGGCTGTAGAGCTTTTTGAGGAAGCGGAAGGCCCCCTCCACCCCGCTGTCCTTCCACTCCAGCTCTTTTTGCGGCGGCGCGGCGAAAAGGATAAAGAGCCGGGCCGTATCGGCGCCGTAGCGCTCGACGATGGCGTCGGGATCGACGGTGTTGCCCTTGGATTTGGACATTTTGGCGCCGTCCTTGAGGACCATCCCCTGGGTCAGGAGCCGGCTGAAGGGCTCGTCGATGTCGTGGTAGCCCAGATCCCGCAATGCCTTGGTGAAGAAACGGGCGTAAAGCAGGTGCAAAATCGCGTGCTCGATCCCTCCGATGTACTGATCGACGGGCATCCAGTAGGCGCTGTCTTCTTTGTCGATCCCGGTCGTCTCCCATTTGGAGGGGTGGGTGGCGTAGCGGAACTGATACCAGGAGCTCTGGATGAAGGTATCCATCGTATCGGTCTCCCGCACGGCCGGGCCGCCGCACTGGGGACACGCGCAGTGTTTCCAGGTGGGATGTTTCTCCAGGGGGTTCCCCTCTCCCGTGATCTCCACGTCATCAGGGAGCGTCACGGGGAGATTCTCCAGCTTCTCGGGGACCAGGCCGCAGCGTTCGCAATGCACCAGCGGGATGGGCGCGCCCCAGTAGCGCTGGCGGCTGATCCCCCAGTTGCGCAGCTTGTAGTTGATCTGGCTACTCCCCAACCCCTCGGCTTCGAAGAAGGCGATGATCTCCTTCATCGCTTCCCGGTTGGGCTTGCCGGTGAAGACGCCGCTCTCTACCAGCACCCCGTCACCGGTATAGGGGAGCTCACCCCCTTCGATGACCCGTTTGATGGGCAGGTCGTACTTTTGGGCGAATTCGTAGTCCCGCTCGTCATGGGCCGGTACCGCCAT
>JALWKO010000072.1 GCA_027081405.1 Campylobacteraceae bacterium
CCCCTGCGCCGCCTCAATCCCCTCACCCCCGCCTGGCTCGAAGCGGTCGTCATGCGCTCAGTGGAGAAGGACAAGACCCGGCGCTACGAACGCTACAGCGAAATGGAGTACGAGCTGACCCATCCGGACAAGGTGCGTCCCTACTACCCCGAAAACGCCACGCTCCTCGAGCGGGAACCGGTACGGGTCTACCGCTGGGCATTTACCGTTTCGGTCCTGATCAACGTTTTGCTTTTGCTGGCACTATTGAGATGAGTTGGAAGAAGCTTGGAGTCTGCTCAGTTCGTCTTCGGTGACGACCCGGTCCCGACCGGACTCTTTGGCTTTGTACAAGGCACGATCGGCCCGCTCGAAAAACGTCGTCGGTGTCTCTTCGAAGGAGTGTTGCCGTGCAACACCGAAACTCGCACTGAGTTGCAACTCGTGTGAGGAGAGGCGCTCTTGATGGAGCAGCGTACGCAGCTTCTCAGCCAGCGTTTTGGCCTTTTCCAACTTGTGCCCGGGCAGAAGAACGACGAACTCCTCCCCTCCCCAACGCGCTACGGTGGCCCCATCCGGAGCGTGTCTCAACAGGAAGCGTGCAAACTCGACCAACACCTCATCTCCGACGAGGTGACCGTATCGGTCGTTGACCGATTTGAAAAAATCCAAATCGGTCACGATCAAACTCAGGGGCTTGCGCTTTTCGATCGCCTGAAGCATCTCCTCGACGATCTTTTGGTTGAATCCGAAGCGGTTTTTGAGTCCGGTAAGCTCATCGACGATCGCACGGCGCTCGAAATGACGCCGTTCTTGCATCATTTTGGTCACCTCTACAAGCGTAACGATCACATGGCCCGTCTCTTCGACCTCGCTCCAGCCGATTTTGAAACTTTTTTTCAGATGTTCCAGACAAACCGCATCACACTCTTTTTCCGTTGTGTTGCTGCGCAGCTCTTCCAACCGTTTGGGCAAGGATTGCAACGGGTGGATTTCGGAGGGATAAAACATCTTCCAAAACGCCTCCGTCGCCCGTTGTCCCTCCTGAACTCCGTCGATTTGCAAAAATTGGCTAAATCGATCGTTTAGAAATATGACATTCCCTTCCCGATCCAAAACCGCCAGATAGTTCGACTGCAGTTGCACCACCTCGTTGAGGATCGTCCGCTGCCGTTCGTAACGCTCTTGCATTTCGAGCCGTCGAAAGATCTTCTGCAGACTCTCCCCCAAAACATCCAAATCGACCGGTTTTGGGAGATACGCTTCTACATGTAGCGCCACCATATCGACAAAAAGGCTCAACTCGCTGTTGGCCGTGGTGAAGATCACCGGTTGATCGGGCTCGATCTCTTTGATCTTGCGCACCATCTCCACACCATTAAGATGCGGCATGATGATATCGCTCACCACCACTTCGGGACGGTAACGCTCGAACATCTCCAGCCCCTCTTGTCCGTCTTGGGCGATATAGAGGCGATCTCCGGAAAATCGGCGCAAGAAGGCCGATAACTCTTCCTGGACGGAGGCTTCGTCTTCGACGAAAAGGATGCTACGTTTTTGCTTCACAGCGCCCCTTTCATAAACTCCAAAATGAATTCGGTTTCGCCGTTTTTCGATTCGACGGTGATCGTACCGTGGAAATTGCGCTCAACGATCAAACGGGATACGTACAGCCCCAATCCGGTCCCTTTGACCTCCCCTTTGGTCGTAAAATGCGATTCGAAGATCCGATCGATGATCTCAGGCGGAATCCCTCCTCCGTTGTCTTTGAAGCGAATCCATCCGCTACCGATCGTCACGACGATCTTTCGCCCCTCGGGACGGTGTTCGATCAAAGCGTCGATAGCGTTGTTGAGAAGATTGAGGATCACTTGTTGGAATTCGCTTTTGCGGCCTTTGAGGGTGAAATCTCCACCGAGAATTTCATAATCGATATCGTTTTTCTTCAGATAGACCGACTGCATCTCGAAAGTCGAGTTGATCGCGTCGCGTACCGAAAAGTCTTTGACCGTCGCTTCGACCTTGAAGAAATTCCGAAAATCTTCGATCGTCTTGCTCAGGAAATTGATCGTTTTTTTGCTCTTTTTGACAAATTCATCGATGTAGCGCTGATCGACTTTGCCGTCTTCGTAATCGTAGCGGAGGTTCTGGATGCTCAGTCCCAGTGCGTTGAGCGGCTGACGCCACTGATGGGCGATGACCCCCACCATCTCCCCCAACGCCGCCAGTTTTGCCTGTTCCTGCAAGAGTTGGTTTTGTTCCATGTTTTCCCGAACGCGCCGGGCGATCTCTTTTTGGAGCACACGCTGCCGATAGACGAGGAAAAGGATCAACAACCCTACGGCAAGCCCTCCGTACAGGAGATAACGGTAATCAAAACTTTCGACCACCTCCCCTTTGATCCATTTGGATTCGATCCGGTTCTGCTCGGAGAGGGTGATCTTGTCCAAAGCGTCTTCCAAATCCCGGACCAGATCGGGATGCCCTTTGCGTACCGCCATCGCAAGGCGATAACGCATATCCAAATATCCGGCGATATGGAGGTTTTTCAAACCGTATTTCGTAATGTAATACGACGCGACCGGCAACGTGGCAACGGTACAAAAGGCCTTCCCCTCAGAGACTTTTTGAAACGCCTCTTCGTAGCTGTCGGTTTCGATGATCTTCACTCCGGGATCGATTTCCCGAAGTTTCTGGATCAATCCCGAGCCTTTTTTCCGTGCGATGGTCTTATCCAGGATATCATCGATACCGGTAACGAACGGTTTGTCGTTGCGGGTGATCACCGCCAGACGATAGACAAGATAAGGGCGGGTGAAATCGGCGTATTTTTCCCGTTTTTTCGTTTTGATCGCCGCCGGAAGCATGTCACAGTTACCGGCTTTCAAAAAACGTTGCGACTCCGACCAGCTCCGGGTGGGGACATTGACAAAACGGAGATTGCTCCGCTGTTCCATCAGATGGAGGATATCGATCACGATTCCCCGCATCCGGCTCATATCCCCGTCTTCGGCAAACTCGATCGGCGCCCAGTTGGGGTTGTTGCACATTTTGACGATCCGTTTGGGACCGGTGGGGATCAACGGTGTCGTCTCTTTTTTGAGCGGCTCTTCGTGCCCCGTCCACCGTTTGAAGATCGCGTTGAGTTCGTCGGCACTGACGGTATACATCGCTTTTTGAAGGATATCGCGCAGGACTTTCTCGTCTTTGCGAGTGGCAATGCGAAGCTTGGTGCTCAAACGCATGTCGGGGATAAGCCGGATCGTCGAAATGTTCATATCTGCCGCATCCATCATATAACTGAGCGTCTCCAGACTTCCGACCGTCGCTTCGGTCACATTGCGATCGACCGCCCGGAGACAATCGAACGAAGAAGCCCGCGTCTCCAGATAGATCCCGGGGTAGTAGGCCCGCAGATAGTGCTCGATATAGAAATCCTGAGGGACGCATACGCGATGCCCGATCAGCCGTTTGAGACTTCCAAGACGCGGATCGTTGGTAAAAATCGCTTTGTGGGTTTCGGCATAGGGTTCGGTGAAATTGAGATAACGCTCACGCTGAGGGGTGGAGATGATATTGAGCATCACATCGAGTTCTCCAGAACGCATCATCCGCAAAAACTGGCTCCAGCTCGGCCCCGAAACATAGTGGATCTTGATCCCCAGCCGTGAAGCGAGGAGATTCATATAATCGATCGAAATTCCCCTGGGACGGCCGTTGACGTTGAAGTTGAAGGGGGGGTAATTGGTTTCGTTGTGTACTTTCAACACGGGGTGCGCTTTGAGATATGCCCGCTCCTGCGGGGTTAGATGGAGCGAACTCCCCGTAGCGAAAATCAAAACGGCAACACACCAGCCAAATAAAATCCGAGTCATCAAAAGCGTCTACCCTTCTACACCGAATAACAATGTTTCGACCGTACAAATTCCAAAGTGATTCCACGGTACCCAAAGTTGTCAATTATAGTAAAGATAGCTGTTTCTTCCCTGATCTTTTGGAGCTAATACGGGCCAATTATTGGGAAATCAGACCGAACAATAGACAAGTTTCTACAAAACGCCGCCACATATCGCAAAGTCCACTTTTTTGAATATATTTTCATCAGTCATATGACTCATATTGCAAATGAATTGCTGATTAATTATTCATCAAAATTGATCTGGATCAATTCTTTCCATTTATCCTCTTTTTATACTCCCGGCACCGATTGAGAACATCCATAAAAAAGGAGGGAACTCATGTTCCAAACGTCGCTGGAGCTACTCAGATTCCACTGGGCAGCCTATTCGATCTATGCGCTGCTGATCATCTCGATCATCGCCTGGTTCGGCTACAATCTGACCCGCAAAGAGAAGGTCAAGTCCATCGTCCGTATCCCCTTTTACGGCTACATCGCTTTCCTCGTCGCCGGAGGGGTCGGACACCATATCTTCACCTACAACGCTATCCCCTGGGTGGCCGAGGATATCATGCGCCACGACATCAAAGCCGATCACGAAT
This sequence comes from Campylobacteraceae bacterium, assembly GCA_027081405.1. Lineage (GTDB taxonomy): Bacteria > Campylobacterota > Campylobacteria > Campylobacterales > Sulfurovaceae > Nitratifractor. The sequence continues at coordinate 4,480 of JALWKO010000072.1, forward strand.
ACGACATCACCGTCGCCAAACATCAATGGAAGCTCCCCGAAAAGCCGATCCATTTCAAAGAGGGAGAGAAGGTCCGATTCAACGTCCGTAGCGAGGATCTCACCTACGGTTTCGGCCTCTTCCGCAAAGACGGCACGATGGTGCTTCAGATGCAGGTGCTCCCCAAGCACCGCAACGACATCCTCTGGACCTTCAACGAGTGCGGCACATTCGATCTGACCTCCACCGAATACTCCGGCCCCGCCCAATACGATCACGAAACCGGCCGGGACAAAATGCTCATCAAAGATGCCGTCGTTGTCGACTGCAAACAAAAACTGGCACAAAAGTAAGGAGTATCTGAAATGGAAAAGAAAAGTTTTGTCCAGACACTGATCCATGGAACCGATTTCGACCATACGCAACTCAGCGCTCTGCAAAAGGTGACCCTGAGGGCGGTGGTGATGAGCTTTCTCTTTTTTGGCCTGGTAGCCATCGAGGGGATGATCATGCGGATGGTCGAAACGGGCCCCTCCAATCCGCTACCCAAGATGTTCAACCATCCCAATCATTTCTTCTCCATCATGACCGTCCACCCTATCGTGGGGATCTTCGGTTCGACCTATCAGTTGGTCTTCGCCGCTTTCATGTTCCTGGTGCCCTACCTGACCAAAAAGCCGCTCTACAGCGTCAAACTGGCCAACGCCGTCTGGATCCTCATCACCGTGGGCACCGCCCTGGCCTGGATCGCGGGATTCATCTGGCACTATGCGCCGCTGTATACCCTCTACTGGCCGCTGCCGGCGGATCTGGAGCAGTTCAAGCTCATCGGAGGCTTCGTCTTCGTCATCGGGGTGGCGCTGATCATGATCGGCACCATCGGCTTCATCTACAATATCTACGCCACCATCTTCGCCCGTACCGGCGTGCACAAAAACAAAACCACCAAAGAACTGCTCATCTCGGGCTTCGGGATCGACGGACTGATGAACCTGATCCACAAGCTCACCGGCAAACCCCCCTACTCCAAAGAACCGGCCCTGAGCCTGCCGGTGGTCGCCATCTTCCGGGGAACCGTCGATACCTTCCTCGATGCGCTTGTGATCCTGGGTGCGGGGATCTTGGTCCTCGTCTATCTGATCGCCGATGCCGGGGGGGTCACCTGGGATGTCCACACCGTCGATTCACTGCTGTATAAAAACTTCTTCTGGTGGGGACTCGACCTGGTCGCCGACGGGCTGGTGCTGATCTACGTGGCCGGTTCCTGGTATCTATTGGCGACCATCATCACCGGACAGAAGCTCTTCATGGAGAACGTCGCCCGGGCGGCGCTGCTGCTGGAGCTGGTGGTCAGCTGGATGGTCTGGAGTCACCATCTCCTGGCCGACCAGCCTCAGCCCGAGATGATGAAACTGATCTCCGGCGAGATGGTCACCGCCTTCGAACTGCTGACCCAGGGGCTGGCTCTCTTCATCACACTGGTGACCCTCTGGAAGGCCCGCCCGCTGAAGATGAGTCCGGAGCTGGCCTACCTGCTTGGGGGTCTCGTCGGCTTCGGTCTGGCGGTCCCCGCCGGAATCATCCAGGCCGACATGGGGATGAACCGAGTCCTGCACAATACCCAGTGGATCAGTTTCGCCCACTTCCACATCGCACTGATCGTAGGACTCTACATGACCCTCTACAGTGCACTCTATGTCCTTTGGCCACTGGTGACCAACAACACCACGCTCTTTAGCAAAAAGCTCACCTGGACCCACTTCTGGCTATACCTCATCGGCGGAGTGGGGATGGGAGCCTTCGCAGGAATGGCCGGACTCGACGGTATGCTGCGCCGCCATCTCTATGTGAACGGAGAGTTCAACACCTGGATGATCCTCGCCGCCCTCTTCGGTTCGATGGTGCTGATCGCCTGGTTCGTCTTCCTTTTCAACATCGTCATGAGCGTCGGACTCAAAGGGCTGGTCGGGATCTTCCTCCCCGCCAAAGACAACGTCGCCAGCTACGGGCTCGACGAAGAACCGGAAGCGGCACCGGAAACCGTGCCCGCACAGCAGTGAGCCTGTGGGGGAATGGAGTATGGAAAATTGAGGATGGAGAATTTCGGTTGCTGCTTCGCAGCTTCTATTCTCTCAAGCCGCAAAGCGGCTCCCCAATGACCAATAACCAATAACCAATGACCCGCCGATAGGAGTAACCGTGACCAACCTCGACCGTGTCGCCCGTGAGGTCAAAAGCGTCGGGCTCTATGATCTGATCCTCCAGGATGTCAAAAAGATCCTGGGGACCGAACGTCCCACGGTGGAGCAGATCCGCGAACTGTTGCAGACCCGTCCCGAGATCCTGCGGGAGTACAAACAGACCAACGTCGAGTACAACCTCAGCAATCTTCATCTCAAGCCGAGTCCCACCGATAAACTGACGGGGGAGTGTCGTGAGAAAGTCGAACGCTTCAATGCCAATCTCTCGGTCCTCAAAGAGATCGAGAAATACACTCTGGACTTCGCCCACTCTTCTACGTTGGTGATTATCTTTTCGGTGGAGTTTTTCGTCCTCTTTTCTGTCCAGTATTTCATCGTGCTGCTCAACCTCAAAGCCTACCAATGGTACATCTACGGTCTTTTCGCCCTCTCCATCCTCGCGGCCTGGTGGTACGCCAAAAAAATGCAGCGCAAATATGCGCGAGAGAACGCCCGCTTCGAACGGCTCTACGATGAAAGTCTCTCCCTGCTGGAGGAGTTGGAAGCCGATGGCTGTGTGAAGAGAGAGGATCTCTGGATCCACGAGAGCGACGAGCATGTCTGAGCAGATACTCCGCCTAGACCTCCCCTGGGACGAGCGGACCTTTCTGGAGGGGGCCCAGCTCGCCTACGACTACGATATGCGCCACTCCTGGCGGCGATACATGGGATGGTTTTTCATCGCCCTGACCCAGTTCGGAGTCGTGGCGGCCCTGCTGCGCGGAAGCATCGGACTGCTGCTGATTTCGACGCTGCTGGTGATCTACTGGTACGGCCTGCGCTGGCCCATGCGCCGTTGGATGCTGCGGCGCTTTTTCGCCCGGGAAGAGCGGGCCCAAAAGTTGCAAGTCGCCCTCTCGGAGGACGGAATCTGCCTCGATGAAGCCTGCCTCCCCTGGGAGGGTTTCCGGCGGGCGATTCTGGCCCCTGCGGGGGCGCTGCTGGAGATGGGGGGAGGAACCTTCCTCTACTTTCCCCGCCGGATCGTTCCGGATGATGAGCATTGGAACCGCCTCGCCGAAAGGCTTCGAAAACATATCGATCGGGTCGTCCGTTTCGATGAGAGCACACCACACACAAGGAGAAAAGTATGAAAAAACATTTTGCCGTCGCCGTCTATCCCGATGCCCAAAGCGCCAAAGAGGTTGTAGAGAAGCTGCTTGCTGCGGGAATGGACCGACGTTCCGTCTCCCTCGTCGCCCGCTCCAACGAGGAGGAGGTGGAGAAGGTCGAAGTGGAGAAGGTCAACAGCGACGTCGCCCTCTGGGGCACCCAGGGCGCTCTCTGGGGCGGTGTGCTCGGCGCACTGCTGGGGGGTGCGTTCTTTTTCGTCCCAGGTTTCGGCCCGATCGTGGGTGCCGGTCCCGTCAGCGCGGCACTGGCAGGTATGCTGGGCGGCGCCATGAACGGCGGAGCGGCCTTGGGACTGGCCGATGCCCTGATCGAGTGGGGGATGGGTGAGATCGAAGCCAAACGCTACGAAGGCCTGGTGGAAAAGGGAAAGATCCTGGTCATCGTCCACGGCGACAAAGCAACCGTCGACAACGCACGGACGCTGCTGGAAGATAATGACGCCGAGTCGGTGGAGGTGCACTGAAACCCCCTTCCCGCCTTCCCATAGGTAACCGTAGGGCGACACCCTGCGGGCCCATCGTTTGAAGCACTCCCGATAGTGACATCTCCTTCCGTATATGATCACTTTTTCATCATCCTTATGATTATTTAACTGATACAATGCTTTCCATTGAACTCTCTGAGAAAATGAATCATTGCACTTCCGTCATCCTGAACTCGATTCAGGATCCACGTTCTGTGGGTATTTTTGCCCTGGATTCCGGGTCAGGCCCGGAAAGACGGAAACTTTTCAGAGAATCCACGAGACAAACGTCGGAGCCTAAAATATGAGCGAAGTCACCACCCCCATCGAGAGCTTCATAAACCACAAAGCCGACACCGGTATGCAGTGCGGAAACTACACCATCGACATCCCGGAGCTGAAACCCGGCCAACAGTACCGCTTCCACTTCGACATGACCGCCTGCGTGGGGTGCCACTGCTGTGAAGTGGCCTGCAACGAACAAAACGGCAACCCCGCCGACATCAAGTGGCGCCGGGTCGGCGAAATGGAGACGGGTCACTTCCCGAACACCCTGCAGCTGTTTAACTCCATGAGCTGCAACCACTGCATCGACCCCGCCTGCCTCAACGGCTGCCCCACCAACAGCTACATCAAGCTCGACAACGGCATCGTCTACCACGTGGACGAAGACTGCATCGGCTGCCAGTACTGCACCTGGAACTGCCCCTACGAAGTGCCGGTCTTCCACGAAGAGCGGGGGATCGTGACCAAATGCCACATGTGCGTGGACAAGCTGGAAGCGGGCCAGACCCCCGCCTGCGTCCAGGCCTGCCCCGCCGGCGCCATCGCCATCGAGGTGGTGGACAAAGAGGAGTGGATCCGCAACGACATGGCCAAAGAAGGGATCGCCCCCCATCTGCCCGACGTAAACATCACCCAACCCACCACCCGCTACACCCTCCCCGAGATCCCCGAAGGGGAGGAAATCCGCCCCGCCGACGAACACATTCTCAAACCCGCCCACCCCGAGTGGCCACTGGTCTTCATGACCGTCTTGACGCAGATGAGCGTGGGCGGTTTCGTGGCGCTATTTTTCGGTGAACTGCTCCACCTGCTGGGGCTCGACCTGCCCGCCCCCAACCTCTGGATGGTTTTGGCGGTGCTGGCACCCGCGGCCATCGGCCTGCCCCTATCGGCCCTGCATCTGGGGCGCCCGATTCTGGCCATCACGGCGATGAAAAACCTCAAAAGCTCTTGGCTCAGCCGCGAAGCGGCGGCCCTGGGGGCCTACGCCGGCGGCGTGACGCTCCTGACGGGGCTCTACTACCTGGGGGCACCCGGCTGGCTCAAACTCCTGGTGGAACTCCCCGTGGCGGCGCTCGGCATCTACGGCATCTATGCCCAGTCGATGATCTACCGTGTCCCCGCCCGTCCCGCCTGGAACCGCAAATCCACGACCCTGCGCTTCTTCGGCACCGGATATCTGGGCTTTCTGCTGATCGCCACGCTCCTGGCCTTTACGGGAGAGGCACGCAGCGTCCTGGCCCTGATGGCCCCGACCCTGATGCTGGGGCTCTACCAGATGCACCTGATCTACGAAGAGACGGTCTTCTACAAGCATCTGGACAAAGAGCATCCGCTCTACTACCAGCTCAGCCGCACCAAACGGCTGCTGGAGGAGCACTTCGGCCACCTGAAACGGCTGCGCCTCATGAGCCTGGCCGCTTTCGCCATCGTCCTGCCGATGCTGGCCATCGTCTTCGCCGCGGCCAATATGGGCACCGCTGCAGCGATCACTCTGATCTTGGCGTTGCTCGGCGCCATCGCCAGCGAAATCGTAGGACGCTACCTCTTCTACCGCACCGTCGTGCCCTTGGGATTGGCGGGGAATTTCTTTGCGGGGAATCAGCGGCATTGAGCGGGGCTTCGCCCCGGGTTGTTGGTGTATTGGTCATTGATTATTGGGAATAGTTTCACCACAATCATCATATTTGGTATGATTAAACAAGAAGGAAAATTATGCCGACCATTTTAAAAATCAATGGATACCGTTTTTTCTTTTTCTCTAGAGAAGAGTTGAGAAAACATATCCATATCCAATGCCAAAATGGCGAAGTGAAATTTTGGTTGGAACCACAAGTCGAGTTAGTGAAAAATTACAAGTTATCACGCAAAGAGCTGAAAGATCATCGAAGAGCATTACGATGAATTTATCAGTGCCTGGGAGGAATATTTTGGAAGCTGAAGTGACGAACATTTCGAAACACGGAATATGGTTGTTAGTAAACGGCAAGGA
>JALWKO010000073.1 GCA_027081405.1 Campylobacteraceae bacterium
CGTCAAAGGGCCCTCCAAGACGATCAAATCCCACCACAACGTAGGCGGCCTGCCCGACTGGATGACTTTCGAGTTGGTCGAGCCTCTGCGGGAGATTTTCAAGGACGAGGTGCGCAAACTGGGGTTGGAGCTGGGCCTTCCCAAAGAGATGATCGGACGCCACCCCTTCCCGGGTCCCGGCCTGGCGATCCGGGTCATGGGGGAAGTGACCGAGGAGGCGCTGCGTCTGCTGCGCGACAGCGACGAGATCATGCAAGAAGAACTCAAAGCCAGCGGCTACTACGATAAGGTCTGGCAGGCCTTCACCGTGCTGCTCAACGTCCGCAGCGTCGGCGTCATGGGAGACAACCGCACCTACGACAACACCGTCTGTGTCCGGATGGTCGAGTCGGTCGACGGGATGACCGCCACCTTCGCCCATATCCCCCACGACGTCCTGGAGAACATCAGCCGCCGGATCATCAACGAGATCGACGGGATCAACCGGGTGGTCTACGACATCAGCTCCAAGCCCCCCGCGACGATCGAGTGGGAATAAAAACGTCGTGGACGTTTGAGTCACTGGTCATTCGTCATTGGTCATTGGGAAAAGAAGGAAGCGATTCCCCCAATGACCAGTAACCAATAACCAATTACCCGGCCGGAAGCCGCCATGCATAACAAACCCAAATTCAACCTCTTCAAAAACGTCTCCTATGCCCTGGCGGGGATGCGGGAAGTGCTCCGGAGCGAGCGCTCGTTCCGCATCCAACTCCTGGTGATCGCCCTGATCGCCGTGGGACTCGTTTTCGCACCCATTTCACCGCTTTCGAAATGGATCCTTTTCGCCTCCACCTGGCTGGTGCTCATCGCCGAAGCGTTCAACAGCGCCATCGAACGGGTCGTGGATCTGGTGACCCGGGAGCACCACCCCCTGGCCGGCCAGGCCAAAGACATCGGCGCCTTTGGGGTGATGCTCGCTTTTTGCCTCACCGCGATGATCTGGGGGATCGTCCTTTTTTATGAATTAGGAATGAGGAATTAGGAATGAGGAGTTGTGGATTGCGCTGCTTCGCAACGCTTTTGGGAGCTTGGAACGGGATTCCATTTCCGTGATGGTGCTTCAACCCCGAAGGGGGACTTGACGAATTCGCAGAGTCATTGTTCGAGTATTCCATCGATGTACTCCAATGTCGCATCGATAATCTCCAAGAGAGTTTGTGTCGATTTCAACACTTCTTCGAACTGTTCGGAGAGTTCTTCTTCGATGTATTCATGCACGATCGTGTTGCGAAGATCTTTCATTTGGCGGAGTTGATCGATATCCTCGAAAAGCCCCCGTTTGTGAGCACGATTGACCACATCGATCAAGGTGCCCGGCGTTTCGAATTCATAGATGTCCAGGGTTCGGAAAATCTTGCGAATCAAAAAATCGATCCCTCGTCCGTAGCGGCTGCAGAGGGTTTCGAATTTTCCGAACTCTTCGACAGTGTAGACTTCTTTGATCCCGATCGCACGGCATTCCGTGTAGGAGACTTCGATCCAGAAACGTTGTTTTTTTAAAAGCTCTCGATCTCGGAGCAAGAGTTCGCGGATCATAATTCGATCGCTTCGGGGAGAATCAAGCGGACAAACGGATCTTCGTATCTTCCGTCATCCAGAAGAATATCGAGCTTTTGCTCACCGAAATGTTCGAAAAAATCGAGACGGATTTTTCGAAGATCCTTCCGTCGTAGAGTCGGCGAAACCACCAGGAGATCGATATCTCCTCCCCGTTTGTTGTCGTCCACACGACTTCCGAAGAGATAAAGGCGGTAGTGATCCGTCAGCGAATCGAGGCTGCTATGCAAAACCTGAATCTCTTCGTCGCTCAATCGCATCCTTTCGCCTTCTTGTGTATATTTGGGCTATTCAATCTTAACAAATTTTCCATATCAAAATGGCAGAGTGTTCAACCTACAAACGACTTATCTTCTGATATAATCTTTCCAAATCATTCCAGGAACGACCGATGAAAGAAAAAACGATCGCGATCCACGCGGGATACGAAGGGAACGAGCAGGGGACGATGGCGGTGCCGATCTATCAGACCACCGCCTACGCCTTCGAGAGCGCCGAACATGCGGCCAACCTTTTCGAACTCAAGGAGCTGGGCAACATCTACACCCGGCTGATGAACCCCACCACCGAGGTTTTCGAGAAGCGCTTCGCGGCGATGGAGGGGGGCGCGGCGGCGGTGGCCACCTCCAGCGGTTCGGCGGCGGTTTTCTACGCGTTCGCCAACGTGGCCGAGGTGGGGGACAATATCGTCGTGGCCAAGCAGGCCTACGGCGGGACCATCACGATGGCGGCCCATACCCTGCGCCGTTTCGGGATCGAGGCCCGCTTTTTCGACGTGCGGCATCCCGAAGAGCTGGAGGGGATGATCGACGAGCGGACCAAGATGATCTTTTTCGAGGTGATCCCCAACCCCTCGCTGGTGATGGCCGACATCGCCGAGCTCTCCCGGATCGCCCGGCGCCACGGCGTGATGCTCTGCGCCGACAATACCGTCGCCACCCCCGCCCTGTGCCGCCCGCTGGAGCACGGAGCCGACATCGTAGTCCACAGCACCAGCAAATACACCACCGGCCAGGGGCTGGCCCTGGGGGGCATCATCGTGGAACGGGAGGGGTTGGCAGAGTTTATCAAAGGCAACGACCGCTACGCCCACTTCAACGAACCCGACGAGAGCTATCACGGTCTGGTCTATACCGAACTCCCGCTGCCCCCTTTTACCCTGCGGGCCCGCCTGGCGCTGCTGCGGGATCTGGGGGGAGCCCCAAGCCCCTTCAACAGCTGGCTGCACATCCAGGGGCTCGAGACCCTGCCGATCCGGATGGAGCAGCACTCCCGCAGTGCCCTGGCGATGGCTGAGTTTTTGGCCGAGCATCCCAAAGTCCGCAAAGTCAACTATCCCGGTCTTCCCTCCGACCCGAGCCATCCCCTGGCGGAGAAGTACCTCAAAAACGGCATGGCCAGCGGGCTGCTCAGCTTCGAGGTGGCCTCCCGGGCCGAAGCCCAGCGGATTGCCGACAGCACCAGGATCTTCCAAATCGTCGTCAACATCGGCGACAGCAAAAGCATCATCACCCATCCGGCCGGCACCACCCACCAGCAGCTCAGCGCCGAGGAGTTGGAAGCCGCCGGCGTCCCGGAGGGATTGATCCGTCTGAGCATCGGGCTGGAGGATTCGGAGGATCTGATCGAGGATCTGCGGCAAGCATTGGAGCAGTGAGGAGTGAGGAATTTTGGTGTGCGTTGCCGGGCGATGCCTCTTTTCTGAATCGTCGGCATGCAACACGATAAGAGACACGACGACATCCCCCGTCCGAGGCGGTCGCCAAAGGCGACAAATCCTATCGACTAACGACTATCGACTAATAACAATTAGGTTAAAATATCGCCAAATTCCGATTCAGGCCGCCGATGAAGATCGAAACCCACACCGCCCATTTCACCTCCCCATTGTATCTGGAGAGCGGACGGATCCTCGAGCCGTACGACATCGTCTACGAAACCTACGGGGAGCTCAACGAAGCCAAAGACAACGTCGTCTTGGTCTGCCACGCCTTGAGCGGATCGCACCATGCGGCGGGGCGGTACGAGGGGGATCGCAAACCGGGGTGGTGGGACGCCCTCATCGGCCCGGGCAAGGGGATCGATACCGATCGCCATTTCGTCATCTGCTCCAACGTCATCGGATCGTGCTTCGGATCCACCGGCCCCATGAGCCCCCAGTACCCCTCGATGCAGCCCTATCGCCTCAAATTTCCCGTCGTGACGGTGCGGGATATGGTACGGGCCCAGCGGCAGCTTCTCAGTCGCCTGGGGATCCACCATCTCAAAGCGATCGTTGGCGGATCGATGGGGGGGATGCAGGCGTTGCAGTTCGCCGTCGATTTCCCGGGGTTGGCCGACCACATCATCCCCATGGCCACCACCTACGCCACCCGCCCCTGGGTGATCGCCTTCAACAAGGTCGCCGTCGAGGCGATCCGCAGAGATCCCCGTTTCGACAATGGTAACTACGCCCCCGATGCCTTCCGGGAGCACGGCTGCGACGGGCTGGCGGTGGGGCGGATCGCCGGGCACATCTCCTACCTCTCCCCGGAGTCGATGGATCGCAAGTTTGGCCGCAACTACGTCCCCACCGACGGGCTTTTCGAACTTTTCGGGCGTTACGAGGTGGAGCGGTACATGGAGTACAACACCGCCAATTTCTCCCGGATTTTCGATCCCTTGAGCTACCTCTACATCGTCAAGGCGATCAACACCTTCAATCTCGCCCGGGGATACGATTCGCTCCACGATGCCGTCAGCCGGATCCAGGCCCGGGTCCATCTGATCAGTTTCGCGGGGGATCTGCTCTTTTTCCCCGAGGAGATGGAACACCTGGCCCGGATGTTCCGGCGCAACGGCCAGCCCCACAGCTATCACGAGATCGAGAGCGACTACGGGCACGACGCCTTTCTGGTCGAAGTGGAGAAATTCGATTTCCTCATCCGGGAGATCCTCGAAAAAGGAGAGACATGAACGCAAAAACCTTCGAAGAGCGGCTCAAAAAGGGAAAGGAAATCCTCGAGAAGCTGATGGACCCCGAAATCACCCTCGAAGAGAGCGTCCGTCTCTACGAAGAGGGGATGAAAACGATCGAAGAGGCCCGCAAACTCCTGGAGGAGGCCCGTTTGAAAGTGGAGACGATCGAACGGAAATACCGCGAAGTTGGCGAAGGGGGAGAAGAATGAAAACGCTCCACGTCGCCGCGCTCCAGCTCCCCACGCTGGGGATGAACGCCACCCGGCCCGAATTCTATCTCCAAAACGCCACCGAGCGGGGGGCGAAACTGATCCTGATGGGGGAGTACGTCCTGAACCATTTTTTCCGGGAACTGGTGACGATGCCCCGCAGCATGGTCAAGGACCAGTCCCTCCGCCATCTGAAGCTCCTCAAACGGCTGGCCAAAGAGTACGACGTCACCTTCGTCGCCCCGCTGGTGCGGGTGAAGAAAAAGCGGTTCTACAAAACCATCGTCCGGGTGGCTCCCGATGAGGTAGAGTACTATCTCCAGCAGATCCTCATCCCCTACGAACACTGGAACGAAGAGGAGTTTTTCGCCAATCCGATCGAGGAGCTCCGCGAACCGATGATTTTCACCCTGGAGGGGTTCCGGATCGCCGTGATGGGAGGGTACGAGCTCCATTTCGATCCGTTCTGGGAGATGGTGGAGCGCCGCAAGGTCGATCTGGTGCTGCTGCCGAGCGCTTCGACCTTCGGCTCCCACAACCGCTGGCGGGAGATCATCAAGACCCGGGCCTTCCTGCACGGCGTCTACATCCTCCGGGCCAACCGGCTGGGGGAGTACAGCGACGGGGAGGTGAAGTGGCGATTCTACGGCGACAGCATGCTGGTGGCCCCCTCCGGAGAGGTGGAGATGATGCTCGAGGACAAAGAATCGATGCTCCTGGAGCCGATCGTCAAAAAGGAGATCAAACGCCACCGCAAAACCTGGCGCTTCCGGGAAGCGCTCAAAAAACGGGGAGCGTTGTAGGTGGAGTTCGCACACTATTTCCACCGGCAGATCCAGCTCTGGGGGGAGGAGGCCCAGGAAGCGTTGCACAGTCGTCGGATCGCCGTCATCGGCTGCGGGGGGCTGGGATCGACCCTGGCGATGGCACTGGGAGGGAGCGGGATTGGGACGATCCATCTGGTCGATTTCGATACGGTATCGCTGCACAACATCCACCGCCAGATCGTCTTTACCCTCGAGGATAAGGGGCGCAACAAAGCCGCCGTCACCGCCGAACTGCTGGTGCGCAAAAACCCCTTTCTCGAGGCGGTAGCCCATGAGTGCGACTTCGACACCTTCGCCGAGGAGACGAGCGAAGACTTCGATCTGATCCTGGACGCCACCGACAATCTGCCTGTACGGGAGCGGATCGACCGCTGGGCCAAAGGGCGGGGCACCCCCTGGATCTACGCCAGTGTGGAGGAGTTCAACGGGCAGGTCTGTTTCTTCGACCGGGCCGATTTCGGCGTCTTTGCGATCAGCGACCATCGTCCCGGCGGCATCGCCGCCCCCATCGTCATGCAGATCGGCTCCTTCCAGGCCAATCTGGCGCTGCGCTACCTGGCCGGACTTCCGGTGGCCAAAGACCGGCTGCACTATTTCTACTACGACGCCGAGGGGGAGCTGGTGCTGCAGAAATTCGCGCTGCCTATAGCGGACTGATTTCCAAATCTCTTGCGTTTTTGAGTGAAAAAAAGGACACGATGATGCGAAACGTTTTGATCCTCCCGGCGATTCTAACCCTCTCCCTTTCGGCCAAGCCCTCTCCATCCTACGACGCATGCATCAAAGCCTCCGGCGGGGCGACGATGGACGTGGTGATGTGCATGGGCAAAGAGGAGGATCGGCTCCGGGCCCTAATCGGCAAACGGGTCGCCAAGCTGCGAAGCTGCCTCCCCGCCTCGCGGCGCGGCGAAGTGGATGCCCTCTACCGTGCCTGGGATGAATACGCTCAGAGCAAATGCGGTCTTTTTATCGGCGATTCCGGCGGGACGGGGGACAAGGAAGACGCGGGGGAGTGCGGCATCGACGCCGCAGACGATTTCGCCGACGAACTGAAGGAATTTATCGAAATTTATTGTGTTAAAAAATAGATTTTCGTGACGCGTACCGAAATCTGAATACGGGGGAATCGATGGGGCGAGGGATGGGGTATGCGCTGGCTGCAGTGGCGCTGTGGTCGACGGTGGCGAGCGCCTTCAAGTTGACTCTCCGGCATCTGGCCCCCGAGACGCTCCTTCTGGTGGCCTCCTCCGTTTCGTTGGGATTTTTCGCCCTGCTGCTTCGTCGTTCGGGGAGGATGGGGGCGGCGTGGAGGCGTTTCCGGGGCGATCCGATCCGTTTCCTGATCCTCGGAGCGATCAACCCCTTCGCCTACTATCTGACACTTTTTCACGCCTACGATCGCCTCCCGGCGCAGGAGGCCCAGGCGATCAACTACAGCTGGGGGATCCTCCTGGCGCTGGCCTCTCCGCTCTTTCTGGACAGGCCTCTGCGCCGCCGGGACCTCGTCGCGGGAGTGCTGTGCTACGCGGGGGTGCTGGTCGTGGCGACCCGGGGGGATCTCCTTTCGCTCCGCTTCACCGACGCCGCGGGGGTCGCCTACGCCCTGGCAAGCACCGTACTGTGGGCGCTGTACTGGATCCTCTCGGCCCGCTACGAGGGGGAGATCGTGGGGCTCTTTTTCCTCAACTTTCTGGTGGGGACCGTGCTGCTGACGGGCTACGTGGCCCTCACGGGCCCCTACGGCGCGATCGACGGGCCGGGGATCTTCGGAGCGCTCTATATTGGACTCTTCGAGATGGGGGTGACCTTCTGGCTCTGGCTCCGGGCGCTCCGCCTCTCACCCTCGACCGCCCGGGTGGCCTATCTGATCTATCTCTCTCCGATCGTTTCGCTGGGGCTGATCCATCTGCTGGTAGGGGAGCCGATCTACCCTTCGACCCTCTGGGGATTGGGGCTGATCCTCGGAGGACTGTGGATCCAGCGGTCCGAACGCCCATGATACGGGGGCTGGAGACGATGTGCTATATTTTTTAATATCCTTTTAATCCCCCTTTTGGTACTATCCGGAATTATATGAATTCCAAAGAGGCGCAGATGGGTGCGAACGGGCCGCAGGAGATCGTACTGGAACAAGCCGGCCGGCTCGATCGGCTTCTGGCCGAAGCGTTGGGGCAGAGCCGTTCGCAGATCGCCCGTCTCATCGAGGCGGGGGAGGTCGCCGTGGAAGGGGAGACGGTTTGCAAACCCTCCTTCCGTCTGCGGGGCGGGGAGCGGATCCGCTACCGCTTCCGTGAGGCCCCCGCGACGGAGCGCCCGCCGGTCGATTTCGACGTGGAGATCCTCTACGAGGATGAGGCGATTTTGGTGGTGAACAAACCGGCTGGAGTGGTGGTCCATCCCGCCCCTTCGGTCCGGGAGGCGACGCTGGTGGACTGGCTCCGCTCCCGCGGCATCTCCCTCTCGACGATCGCGGGGGAGGAGCGGCACGGGATCGTCCACCGCCTCGACAAGGAGACCTCCGGGGCGCTGGTGATCGCCAAAAGCAACGAAGCGCACCGGATCCTCTCGGAGGATCTGAAGGCCCGGCGGATGGGGCGCTACTATCTGGCGATCGTCGATCATCCCCTCAAAGGGGATACGATCGTCGAGCGCCCCATCGGACGCAACCCCTCCAACCGGCTCAAAATGGCTGTCGTCCCGGAGGGACGGGCGGCACGGACCGATTTTCTCAAACTCGCCGAAGGGAGCGGCTCGGTGGAGCTGATCGCCGCCCGGCTCCACAGCGGACGGACCCACCAGATCCGGGTCCATCTGGCCGAGATCGGTCGCCATATCCTCGGCGACACCCTCTACGGATGGCGGGGCAAAGAGGCGGTGCGGGTCTTTCTCCACGCCCGGCTTTTGTACCTGCTCCATCCACTCACCCGGGAGCCTCTCCGTTTCACCGCGCCTATCCCGGCGGATATGGAGGGGTTTTTGAAAGGGCGCTTCGGATCGGAAGCAGAGGTTGGGGATCTGGAAGCGCGTTTCCGGGAGCGGTTCGACCGCCCGGAGGGGGAGATCCTCCGGTACGGGACCGACGACATATTCAGGGAAACGAGGTAGAGCATGCCCCATCTCAAGACGGCACCTTTTGAAACCGCCCGGTTGGATGCCCTCGTCGGCACCGGCGGACCGTGGCGTTTCCGCGCCGTGGAGGAGGGCAACAGTGTGGAGCTGCTTGGGGTCGAATTCGGTGGCGGAACGATCCTGCTGGAGATCAAAAAACGCCCCGACGCGGTGATCGTCCGCCCCGACAAGATCACCCGCCCCCTGGACGTGGAGGGGCTCAAAGCGCTCCTGGCCCGGCTGGCCGAAGAAGCCGATCTGGAGGTGCTCCATGCCAACATCGACGCGTCCCGCCGGCGCCCCCCGCTGGCGAGTGCGTACGACAAATCGATCCGCGACTTCGAAGAACCCCGTTTCCCGCTGGAGAAGGTGGCGCTGGAGGTGGGGTTCGGGAGCGGACGCCACCTGCTGTGGCAGGCCGAGCGCAACCCCGATACCCTCTTCATCGGGGTGGAGATCCACACCCCTTCGGCCCAACAGGTGCTCCGTCAGATCGGCCTGCGGGGGCTGACGAACGTCTGGGTGGTCAATTACGACGCGCGGCTGCTGATGGAGATGCTCCCCTCCAACCGACTCGAGGCGGTCTATGTCCATTTCCCGGTTCCCTGGGACAAAAAGCCCCACCGGCGGGTCATCTCCGACGCCTTCGTCGCCGAGACGATGCGGGTATTGCGGCCGGGCGGATTCCTGGAGCTGCGGACCGACAGCGAGAACTACTACCGCTATGCCCTCGAGGTTTTCAGCCGGCCGCCGAAGGTCGATTTCTGGGTCGAGAAGAACCGGGATCTGCCGGTGGTGAGCAAATACGAAGCCCGGTGGAGGAGGATGGAGAAAAACATCTACACCCTCACGATGCGTTCGCTGGAGCGCTCCCCCGAACGGGGGGAATTGTGCGACTTTTCGCTGGAGGGGATCGACCCTTCCCGGGTCGCGGCGCTCGATCGGCGGCCCGTCGTACGGGAGGGGTATTTCGTCCACTTCTCCCACCGGTACCGGCTCACAACCGGGGGAGGGGGGCTGATCGAGTGCAGTTTCGGCAGTTTCGACCGTCCGGAACACAAATACATCCTCTACACCGACGCGGGGGAGGGGCGATACCTCCCCGACGTGCCGGTTCGCACGGCGACCAACTGCCGCGCCCACCATCTCATACGGGAGTCGCTCCATGGCTAAAGTGATCGAAGCGTCCCACCTGACCCTGGCCTACGACCAGGGGAGGAAGAAGATCATCGAAAATTCCAGTTTCCACGTCCGCAAAGGGGAGTTCGTCTTCATCACCGGACCCAGCGGAAGCGGCAAATCGACGCTGCTCAAAGCGCTCTACGGCGCGTTGCGCCCCTCGGGGGGAACCCTCCGGGTCGGCGGTCTCGATATGGGGCGGATCGGAAAAAGCAAACTCCAGAAGCTCCGCTCCCACCTGGGGATCATTTTCCAGGACTACCGTCTCATCAACGAGTGGACCGTGGAGAAAAACGTGGTCCTCCCCCTCATGATCGCCGGATACAGTGCGGAGGTGCAACAAACCCAAGCCAAACGGCTCCTGCGCCACGTCAAACTCACCGAACACGCCGACCGCTACCCCTTGGAGCTCAGCGGCGGGGAGCAGCAGCGGGTGGGGGTGGCCCTGGCACTCTCCAAAAATCCCCTCTTGATTCTGGCC
>JALWKO010000074.1 GCA_027081405.1 Campylobacteraceae bacterium
ACCCCGGCGATCCCCCATCCGAGCCCCCGTACCAGGTACAGACTCAGCGCCAGATTGAGCAGATTGATCACCAGCGTCACCGCCAGCGGGGCGCGGGCGTTCTGGACGCCGAAGAGCCACCCCGTCTGCACGTACAGAAGCAGCGCCCCCCAGACCCCCCAGATCCGGATCGAAAAATACTCCCGGCACAACCCTTCCCAGGCCGGATCGACGTTGAGGGCCCAGACGGCGACGTCGAAAATAATATTTTGAAATATAAACAATCCCGAGGCGATCGTCAGGGCCAACGCGGCCCCCCTCCAGAAGGTATCCGAAAGGAGTTCCCCCTCCCCCGCTCCGTAGGCCTGTGCCGCCATCGCCGTCGTCCCCATCCGCAGGAAGCCGAAACTGCTGTAGAGAAACATGAAAATCATCGCCCCTACCCCGAGAGCGGCCAGGTGGGCGGCGCTCAGGTGGCCCATCAGGGCCGTATCGACCGACCCGAGCAGAGGGACTGAAATATTGGAGAGGATGTTCGGAAGCGCCAGGCGGAGGATCGAACGGTTCATCGTCGCCTTTTTTTGGCCGCATTATCCCACATTTTTGATGAACGATCGCCGTCGCCGGATATGCTTTTGACCGTGTGATCTTCCTCTCCTGCTATAATCGCTTCCATATGAACATGAAACGGATTTTCCTCACCCCCAAGCGGGACACTGCCGGTACCGTCATCGTATGCAAAGGAGAATGGGATCTCTACAGTGCCGACCAGGTCGAAAGCGAAATCCGCACCCTTTCCTTGCCTACGCAGCCAAAAGCATGCCGTATCGACTTCTCCGGTGTCGATCGCTTCGACAGCGCCGGTATCGTCATGCTTCTGGAGCTCAAGGAACGTCTGGAAAAACACTGCGAAAGCATCGCGTTGGAGGGATTGAACGAGCGACAGCAAAAGATGCTCGAACTCCTGGCAAAAGGGTACGATTCCCAATCGCTCCCCCGAAGAGAAGAAAATCTTTTCGCAAAAATCGGGCGGCACACCGTCGAGAAGCTCCAAATGGGGGTGGAATTTCTCCGATTTTTGGGGGAATTCTCCGCCGCGTCTTTGCGCGTACTGCTCAAACCCCATACCTTTCGCCTCCGCGAAACGGTCTACCACATCGAGCATTCGGGGGTCGACGCTCTGTTTATTATCGCCCTCACCTCGATCCTGGTGGGGCTCGTGATCGCCTATCAGACCCTGGTGCAGCTCCAACAGTTCGGCGCCGACATCTACGTGGTCGACGCCATCGGAATCGCCATCACCCGGGAGTTGGGGCCGATGATCACCGCCATCGTCATCGCCGGGCGAAGTGCTTCCTCGTATGCCGCGGAGATCGGAACGATGAAACTCACCGAAGAGATCAGTGCGATGGAGACGATGGGCTTTGATCCGTACACCTTTCTCGTCGTTCCACGGATCGTCGCCCTGATCGTCGCCATGCCGCTTTTGATCTTTTTTGCCGACATTATGGGGATCCTCGGAGGGATGCTCGCCACCAAGATCCAGGTGGACATCTCCTTTTTGTATTTTCTACAGCGCCTCCAGGAAGTGCTCGCGGCGAAACACTACATCCTTGGGATCATCAAGGGCCCCTTTTTCGCCCTCATCATCGCAGCGACGGGTTGTTTCCATGGCTTTCGCGTCACGGGTGACACCGAGAGCATCGGGATCGAAACGACCGCCAGCGTCGTGCATGCGATCTTTTTCGTGATCGCCTGCGACGCCGTCTTTTCGGTCATCTACACGCAACTGGGGTATTGAGCATGGCCGAACCGATCATCCGTATGCGCGACATCCACACACAATTCGGCGAACGGATCATCCACGACGGTGTCGACATTACCGTCTATCCCGGTGAGATCTACGCGATCCTCGGAGAGAGCGGCGCGGGGAAATCGGTACTGATGAAAGAGATCATCATGCTCCTGCGCCCCCAAAGCGGAATGATCGAGGTGCTCGGCAAGCGGTTGGACCGAAGCGACTGGAAAACCCGGCAAGAGCTCCGGCGAAGCTGGGGAGTGCTCTTTCAGTTCGGGGCTCTTTTTACCTCCCTCACCGTCGCCGAGAACATCGCGCTTCCCATTCGGGAATACACCCGCGTCCCCCGCCGTCTCCGGGACAAAATCGTCCGGGAGAAGCTGGAGATGGTGGGGCTGCACCCCTCCGCCGCCTCCCTCTACCCCTCGGAGCTCAGCGGAGGGATGATCAAACGGGCCGCACTGGCGAGGGCCCTGGCGATGGATCCCAAGCTCCTTTTTCTCGACGAACCCACCTCGGGACTCGATCCCATCGGGGCGCGGGCCTTCGATCGGCTCATCGTCGAACTGCGCGACGCACTCGGCATCACCGTGGTGATGATCACCCACGATCTCGATTCGATCTTCACCATCGTCGACCGGATGGCGGTCCTGGCCCAGAAGCGGGTCGTCGCCGAGGGGACCCTCGAAGAGGTGTTGCGCAGCGACCACCCCTTCGTCGAGCGCTTTTTCAAAAACGACTACGTTTCCCGTCGATTTATGGGTAAAATTAAACCCTCAAACCGATCAGGAGAGCGCCGAAGCGATGTATAGCCGGATCAACTACACCCTCGTCGGAATCTTCGTCCTCCTCTTTGGTGCGGCGTTGGTGGCGTTCGGTTTTTGGCTCGCACGCTACGGATTCCACCGCTCCTACGACCGGTATGTTCTCGTTTTCGACGAGCCGGTGGACGGACTCAGCCCCGATTCGACCGTCCATCTCAACGGCGTGGAGGTGGGACGGGTCACGGCGATCGAACTCGACCCCCACAATCCCGCCCGGGTCCGGGTCACCATCCGGGTCAATAGTGGAACTCCGATCACCCAAGGGATGTACGGAGTCCTCAAAGCCCAGGGGATCACGGGGCTATCGTACATCCAGATCGAAGGGGGATCCTCCAGCGCCCCCCGCCTCCGGGCGCGGGGAGAGCAGGTACCGATCATCCCCACCCGGGAATCGCTCATGCACCGCCTCACAAGCAACGCGCCGAAGATCCTCGACGATCTCAACGCTTCGCTCGCTTCGATCCGGCAGCTCCTCTCCGCACAAAACCGCAAACACGTCGAAGCGATCCTCGCCAATACCGAAAGGGCTTCCCGACGGGCCGAAGATCTGGAAGAGCGCATCATCGCCCTGGCTGGAGATTTCAACCGGACGCTCCACCGTTTCGACGAGCGGAGCGCACAGCTGATCGACGACTACCACCGTATCGGCAAGCGGCTGGACGAGCGGATCGATCCGCTGCTGGATCGGATCGAAGCGGCCGGCAGAAATTTCGCCCGCCTCTCCCGGGATCTCGATCGGAAAATCCGCAGAGGCGAATACGATCTGCGCAAAATCGTCCGGCCGATCCGGATCGACATATCCGAGCTGAGCCACCAATATCAAGATCTCGCCCAGGATCTCAAAGAGCTCAGCCGCCACCCCTCCTCGATCCTCTTTGGCGCACCCCATCCCCCGAAAGGACCCGGCGAATGAAGTCTCTCATGACGCTTCTGTTTCTCCTCGTTTCGATCGTCTCCATCGACGGATGCAGCGCTACGCGCGGCCTCACCCTCTACCGCCTCGACGCACCCGGCGCGAAAGCCGCGAATGCACGCTGGCACCGCGCCACGCTCCGCGTCGATTTCCCCAAAGGGCTGGACGAGGGGATGTCGAGCCGGATCTATTTCGTCCGGGGCGATCTGTCGCGATCGTATTACCGGTACAGCCAGTGGAGCGGATCGCTGAGCCGACTGCTCCTGGGCGATCTGTATCGTACGCTCAGCGGGTCGGGACTTTTCGCCCACGTGATCGACTACGCCTCCCAGGCCGAGAGCGACTACACCCTCGAAACCGAAATTCTCCGCTTCGAACACCGGATCGATCCCGACGGCAAGCGCTCCTACGCCGTCGTGGAGATCGCCGCCCGGTTGCTCCGCAGCGCCAGCGGATCGATCGTCCGCTCCCGCCGTTTCGCCTACCGCATCCCCTGCCCCAGTACCGACGCGGCCGGCTTCGTCCAGGCGGCAAACACCGCTTTGGGCGCATTCAACCGCGACATCGTACGCTGGCTGAGCCGATAGGAGAAAACCGTGAACGATTCGCTCAAAGAGATCCTCAACGAAATCCCCTATCTAGAGATGGGAAGCGGCTTCCTGATCGGAATGGCGGTGGGCTACGTGCTCAAAAAAACCTTCAAGGTTCTGCTCATTTTCGGCGGATTGGCGGTGATTTTCCTTTTCGTGCTGGAGAATCAGCACATCGTCACCATCAACGAAGATTCCCTCTCCCACGCCGCCGATTCGGGTGTGCACGGTTTCGAACGTTTCGCTCTGTTTCTCAAAGAACGCCTCGCCCGGCTCAAACTCTCCGGAGGGGCCTCCGCCGTGGCGGGATTTTTCGTCGGATTGAAAATGGGCTGAGCCATGCTGGTCCATATCTGCTGCGCGGTTGATAGCCACTATTTCCTGCAAAAGCTCCGTGAAGAGTACCCCCACGAACGGCTGGTCGGGTTCTTCTACGACCCCAACATCCACCCCTACAGCGAATACCGCCTGCGGCTTCTGGACGTGGAGCGCAGCTGCCGGATGCTCGGAATCGAGCTCATCGAAGGCCCCTACGATTACCAACGGTGGCTCGAGACGGTGCGGGGGTACGAAAACGAACCCGAAAAAGGGAAACGGTGCGCACTCTGTTTCGACCGACGCTTCGAGGTGAGCGCGGCCAAGGCGGCCGAACTGGGGGAGCGGCGCTTCACCTCCACGCTTCTGACCTCCCCCAAAAAATCGCTCAGCCAGCTCCGCAACGAAGGGGAACGCCTGGCCCGCCGATACGGGCTGGAGTTCGTCGCCCCCGACTACCGCAAAGCCTCGGGAACCCAGGAGCAAAACCGCCTGGCCCGGGAAGTCCGGCTCTATCGGCAGGATTACTGCGGATGCCTCTTCGGCCTGACGATCCAACGGGAGCAGCAGGAGAAACTGGCCGACGAACTGATGGTGCCGATATCGGGACAGATCCAGCCCGAATCGATCGAGGAGCGGCTGGCGCTCTATCGGCGCCGGATCGAGCTGGAGGAGGCCGGGATCGACTACCGGATCGTCAAGGAGCGGTTCCTCAACTGGCGCCTCCTGCGGGGCCGGCTCCGCATCGGCACCCGGACGGTGGAGGCGCACGTTTTGCCCTATTCCACCCTCAAACGCCCCTTCACCCGCGGCAGAGTCACCGAAACAATCGGAGATCTGGGGCTGCTCAACCGGGACGAGGTGAAGTTCGCCACCCTGGAGAGCTACAACCGTCTGGGCGGATGGGAATACCCCGACGTCCGATCGCTGATCTTCGCACCGCCCCCTTTCGAAGAGGAGCTGCAAACGCGGCGCGCCCTTCTTCCTTCCCCTTACAATCTCAGTACGCTCCTGATCGTGGAGGAGATCCCCTCTTCCAAAATCGAACTCGAACTGGAAGCCCGCGTCTTCGAAGACGTCCGGGAGCGGTTGGTGCCGTTAACCGCCGGTTAATTTGCATGTAACCGGGCTATTACCTATCATTGGATAAAATATCAGTCATTTGCGAGCGGGGCGTTATCCCCCAACCCCAAGTCAAGGACCGTATGTGTACGACGTCATCGAAATCCAGAAGATCCTCCCACACCGGTATCCCTTCCTTCTGGTCGACCGGATCACCGCGCTGGAACCGGGAAAATCGATCGAAGGATACAAAAACGTTTCGATCTCCGAGCCGGTTTTCGAGGGGCATTTCCCCGGACACCCCATCTATCCCGGAGTGATGATCATCGAAGGGATGGCCCAAGCCGGCGGCGTACTGGCCTTCAAAAGCATGGATGCGGCCCAGCAGGACGCGACCCAGGACAAAGTGGTCTACTTCATGAGCATTGACAAGGCCAAATTCCGCTCCCCCGTCACCCCCGGCGACCGTCTGGTCTACCGGCTGGAGGTCCTCAAACACCGGGGGAACATCTGGCAACTCGAGGGCAAAGCCTACGTCGACGACAAACTCGTCGCCGAAGCCGAGCTCAAAGCGATGATCGTGGACAAGTGACGGATATGTCGATGATTCATCCCACCGCCATCGTCGAAGAAGGGGCGCAGATCGCCGAAGGGGTCGAGATCGGACCCTACGCCTACGTGGGTCCCGACGTGACGATCGGGTCGGGCACCCGGATCGGTTCCCACGCCCGGATCGAAGGGTGGACGACGATCGGCCGGGACAACCGGATCTTCTCCCACGCCGTACTGGGTTCGATCCCCCAGGATCTCAAATACCACGGTGAGCGGACCCGCCTCGTCATCGGCGATCGCAACACGATCCGGGAGTTCACCCTCCTCAACCCCGGCACCGAAGGGGGCGGCGGGATCACCCGCATCGGCGACGACAATCTCCTGATGGGCTACGTCCACGTGGCCCACGACGTGCAGATCGGAAACCACTGCATCCTGGCCAACGCCGCCACTCTGGCCGGCCACGTAATCCTGGGCGATTTCGTGGTGATCGGAGGGATGACCCCGATCCACCAGTTCGTCCGGATCGGAGACCACGCCATGATCGCGGGGGCCAGCGCGCTCAGCCAGGACATCCCCCCCTACTGCCTGGCTGAAGGGAACCGGGCGCAAGTAAGGGGACTCAACCTTACGGGGCTGCGGCGCCGTTTCGAGCGGGAGACGATCGACACCCTCAAACGGGCCTATCGCACACTCTTCGAAGGGGAGACGGCCATCACCGACGCCGCCCGTACCCTGCTGGAGAACACCGACGATCCCCACGTGGAGAAGCTATGTCGCTTCATTCTGGAGAGCAAACGGGGGATCCCCTATAAAAGGAAACACCATGTCGCATAAAAAATGCAGCTTCTGCGGAAGCGTCGAACGGGAGGGCAACCCCCTCATCGCCGGAAACAACGCCTACATCTGCTCCAACTGCGTCGTTTCGGCCTACAAGATCCTCTTCGGCGAAGAGGAGTACGAAACCCATGAAGAGTTCAATCCCGAACTGCTCAACCCCAAAGAGCTCAAAGCGATGCTCGATCAGTACGTCATCGGGCAGGACGAGGCGAAAAAGACCCTTTCGGTAGCGGTCTACAACCACTACAAACGGATTTTCAAACACGTGGAGGAGGACGACACCGAAATCGCCAAATCCAACATCCTCCTCATCGGCCCCACCGGAAGCGGCAAAACCCTTCTGGCCCAGAGCATCGCCCGCTTCCTCGACGTCCCCATCGCCATCGCCGACGCGACGAACCTCACCGAAGCGGGATACGTGGGAGAAGACGTGGAGAACATCCTCGTCAAGCTCCTCCAGGCCGCCGACGGGGACATCGACAAGGCCCAGAAAGGGATCGTCTTCATCGACGAAATCGACAAAATCGCCCGACTGGGGGAGAACCGCTCGATCACCCGGGACGTCTCCGGCGAAGGGGTGCAGCAGGCACTGCTGAAGATCATCGAGGGATCGGTGGTCAACATCCCCCCCAAAGGGGGCCGCAAACACCCCAACCAGGATTTCATCCAAATCGACACCTCCAACATCCTTTTCATCTGCGGAGGGGCATTCGACGGCCTGGAGGAGACGATCCGGCGCCGGCTGGGGGGCAACACCCTGGGCTTCGGGCAGGAGAAGCGGAGCAAACGCAACGAAGAACACCTCCTCCATCTGGTCGAACCCGACGATCTGGTCCACTACGGCCTGATCCCCGAACTGATCGGCCGCCTCCACGTCGTCGCCACCCTCAACCCCATCAGCCGGGAGGATATGGTCCGGATCCTCACCGAGCCCAAAAACGCGCTGGTCAAGCAGTATCAGAAACTTTTCGAGATCGACGGGGCCAAACTCACCTTTGAACACGAGGCACTCCTCAAAATCGCCGACAAGGCGA
Organism: Campylobacteraceae bacterium; assembly: GCA_027081405.1. Classification (GTDB taxonomy): domain Bacteria; phylum Campylobacterota; class Campylobacteria; order Campylobacterales; family Sulfurovaceae; genus Nitratifractor. The sequence continues at coordinate 7,908 of JALWKO010000074.1, forward strand.
TCGAGCGCAAGACCGGAGCCCGAGGGCTGCGCTCCATCCTGGAGGAGATCCTTCTGGACGTGATGTTCGAACTTCCCGACCTGGAAGGGTATGAGGTGATCATCACTCCCGACGTGGTGGAGCACAAGGCACCGCCTCTGTACGTCAAACAAAAACAAAGCGCATAAGCGAGGAACGTCATGGGATTTTTCAAAAACCTTTTCGGAGTCTTTTCCAAGGATCTGGCCATCGACCTGGGTACTGCCAACACTATCGTCTTGGTCAAAGGCCAGGGGATCAGCATCAACGAACCGTCCGTCGTGGCGATCCAAATCGACAAGCACGGGCAGGAACACATCCTCGCCGTGGGGCATGAAGCCAAAAGTATGGTCGGGAAAACCCCCGGGAACATCAAGGCGATCCGACCGATGAAAGACGGAGTGATCGCCGATTTCCATGTGACGGAGATGATGATCGAGTATTTCATCCGCAAGGTCCACGGACGCAAAAGCTTCTCCTCTCCCCGGGTGGTGATCTGCGTCCCCTACGGCCTGACCCAAGTCGAGCGCAAAGCGGTGCGTGAATCGGCCCTCAACGCCGGCGCCCGCTACGTCCATCTGATCGAAGAACCCATGGCGGCGGCGATCGGCGCCGGGCTTCCGGTGCGCGATCCCCAGGGGAACCTGGTCGTCGACATCGGCGGGGGGACCACCGAGATCGGCGTCATCTCGCTGGGGGGACTCGTCATCAGCAAATCGATCCGGGTCGCCGGAGACAAACTCGATGCCGCCATCGTCGACTACGTCAAGAAAAACTTCAACCTCCTCATCGGGGACCGGGTCGCCGAAGATCTCAAAATCAAGATCGGAACCGCCGTCAAGCTCGACGAAGACCTGGTCACCACGGTCCGAGGACGCGACCAGGTCGAAGGTGTCCTCACCTCGGTGGAGATCACCAGCGAGCATCTCCGCGAAGCGATGTCCGAACCGCTCCGGCAGATCGCCGAAGCGCTGATGAGTGTCCTGGAGCAGACACCCCCCGATCTGGCCGGAGACATCGTCGAAAACGGGGTCGTCCTCACCGGAGGGGGCGCCCTGATCCGGGGATTGGACAAATACCTCTCCGATATCGTCAAACTCCCCGTCTACATCGCCGAAGATCCCCTCCTCGCCGTCGCCAAAGGGACGGGAAAAGCGCTGGAGCAACTCGATCTCCTTCAGCAAACGACCTTCGAGGATTAAGCGCACGATAGATGAAAGCGCGCATCCTCCTCCTGATCCTCCTCTCGGTTGCCCTTTTTATACTGGTCAACAAAGACAGCCACAAAATCCGGACGTTCGTCCTCAACCTCGTCACCCCGGTCAAAACCGACTACAAAGACCTCACCCGCACGATCCGTAGCAAAGGGCAAAGCTACATTTTCCAGAAAGAGACGATCCAGCGGCTCACCAAAGAAAACCGGGTACTTCGCAAGTACCTCCTGGATCAAACCCACTATCTCCGTCAGGTGGGGCGGATCTACAAACTCCTCCCCACCCTGGAGAAACTCCCCTACAAAAGCATCGTCCTCGTCGATACCGTCTCGTATGTCAAACTCAACAAGTTTGACGAAGTGCTCTTGACCGTTCCCAAACATGTGACCTTGCAAGAAGGCAAACCCTACGGTCTGGTCCAGGGCGACGTGGTCGCCGGCATCGCGCAGCTGGAGGGGGGGCTGCTGTACGGCTATCTGATCTCCAACCCCAAAGCGCGATTTTCGGTCTACGTAGGGCCCAAACGCTTCCCCGGAATCGCCCAGGGGGTCGACAAAAACCTGATCAAGGTCCGTTACATCCCCAAATGGGCCAAGATCCACGAAGGAGATCTGGTCGAAACGAGCGGGCTGGACGGAATCTTCTTCGCCTATTTGCCGGTGGGGAAGGTGATCAAAATCCTCACCGAAGGGGGGTACAAAAGCGCCTACGTCCAAACCTATGCCGATACCCTCCATCCGGGGATCTTTTTCTTGATCACCGACGCACGCCCCTACGTGGCGTCGTACTACGATCAAAACCGCTCCTTCCCCAACCGGGCCTATCCCTACGCCTCCGAACCCCCCCTGGAACAGAACGAGAGCAATATCACGAGCATTCCCCAGATTATCCAGACCAAAGACCTGGAGGTCGATCCGAGTGAATTCATCATCCCGGTCGAAAAAGAACCCGCCCCCACCCACACGACACATCGCACGCACAAACGCACCGAGCCGAAAGCGAAATCCACCCAAACACAGCCGCAAACCCCTCCCGCTCCGAACGAAAAAAACGCCCACCCCCAAAAC
>JALWKO010000075.1 GCA_027081405.1 Campylobacteraceae bacterium
CTGACGTGCCGCCCCTATCTCCTCAAACAGATCGAAATCGTCTCCCCCCGGATCGTCGTGAGCCTCGGAAGTACCGCCTACCGCTATCTGACAAACGACGACTCTCCGATCGGACGGGTGCGGGGACATCCGATCGCCATGGGCCGCTACACCCTTGTACCCACCTTCCACCCCAGCTATCTGCTGCGCAACCCCTCCGCCAAAAAGGAGGCCTACCACGATCTGCTCACCGTCAAGTCGCTGATGGAGGCTCACAAGTGAAGCGTCTGATTCTGATGCGGCACGGAAAATCGAGCTGGAAGCATCCCCTACCGGATCGGGAACGCCCTCTCAAAAAACGGGGAATCCGGGGAGCCGAAGCGATGGGAAAATATCTGCGCGCGACCGATCGCCTCCCCGATCGGATCCTCAGTTCCGATGCCCGCAGAGCCCTGGAGACCGCCCACCGGTTCGCCGAAGCGGCGGGGATCGCAGCGGAGCGGATCGTCGTCGTCCCCGAACTCTACGACTCCGATCCCGATACGATTCGGGAAGTAATCTCCCGCCATGGCCAAGATGCCGGCACAGTGATGGTGGTCGCCCACAATCCGGGGATCAGCGAACTGGCCTACCGCCTGAGCGGCGAAGCGGCGTGCGAATGGATGCCCACCGCGGCGGCGGCGATCCTCACGCTCGATGAGGAGTGTGAAGGGAAAATCGATCGATCGTGCATCGAAGAGGTGGAGTGCATCACCCCCACGGAGCTGGGGGTGCGGAAGAAGAAAAAGGGGAAATGAGTCTCACTTCCCTTCCGATTTGGCTTTCGCCTCGAGTTCCTTGGCCCGTTTGGCGACGGCTTCTTTGAGCTCTTTGGCGTGTTTGGCGATCCGCTGCTGGGCCAGGAGCATACTCAGCTGGGTCAGCCGGGGCATGACCACCAGCGACTTTTTCCCCAGATCGGACGAATAGAATTTGGTCAGCTTGCGCATCTCCTCGGGGGTGAGGGCCTGGGCGTAGAGTTTGGCCAGATCCTTTTTCATGTCCTCCCACTTGGTGTATTTGAGGAAGAATTTTTTGTAGATGTCCTCGTAGGGGGCCATTGCGGGCTGGCGTTTGATCTGGATCTCGAGGGAGCGAAGCAGCGCGTCCCGGATCCCCTCTTTCATCTTCAGGGCATCAAAGAGCGCGTAGGCCGCTTTCTCCGCTTCGGGAGTGAGGGGCTTGAGTTTGGGTTTTGCGCCGTCGTGCTGAGCCTTTGCCGCAGGCTGCTCGGCCAGAAGGGGATTGCCGGCGAAAAGCGCCAATGCGACGGGAGCGGCGATGAGCAGTTTTTTGAACATCTCTATATCCTTTGGATTTGGTCTCGAATTGTTGGGGATTTTAGCGCAGTTTGGTTAATGGAAAATCTTTCGGCAGGAGTCGTCCGATCACCGGCAGAGGTGCCTGCACCAGAACCGGATGACGGGTGGGATCGAGGCGCCGAAGCAGCGTGCGGATCGCATCGACGTCCATCGCGGTACACCCCACCGTCGGCCGCCCGTCGGATCTGCGGATATGGAGAAAAATACACGACCCTTTCCCGGGGATCGAACGGGGATTGTGCGCCACGAATACCCCGTAACGATAAAGCCCGGAGGGGAATTTCATCCGCTCAAAGCTGCGGTAGTCCCGCACCGTCCGGCGTGCGTCGATGATCCGGTTGTAGTAGCGGGAACGGGGATCGTCCACGCAGCGGGAAGTATCCACCATCCGCCGATAGGGATAGCCGATCGACATCGCCCGCTCCCCGAAGGCGAACGGCAGGGCGAAGACTCCGGCGGGGGCTTTGCGATCCCCTTCCTTCTTGCGGGGTTCACCGGGTCGGGGGGAGACGAAGAGTCCGATCCCCCACCCCATCCCCCGCTTCCCCACGACGACCGGGACGGGGCCCAGGACCCTGTGCCATCTGCCGCGATCTTTCCGAAACAGCCGCAGCGTACCGTGTGCGGCACTCCAGGAGGGGGTGGTGACCACCACCAGTTGGGTGGAGGCAGTGGGAATCGGCGATCGGGCCGCAAGGGGCAGCACGATCGCCAGAATCGCCAGAATCCGGAGTTTCACTGCCCCTCCTCCCGTTTCTGCACTTCCCGGATGTAGGTAAAAATCGCCCGGATCTCCTCGTCGGTGAGGAAATAGCGGGGCATCACCGAGGGACCGGTCGCGACCGCTTTTTTGATCGTTTCGAAACTCGCGTTGCGGATGTCGGGCCCCCGAAGCTGACGTTTTCGCCCCTCCTTGTCCACGTACCGGGCGATGAGGGCCCCTTCCCCCCGGTCTCCGTGACAAGGGACGCAGCTGACCCCCCGGGGATTTTGGTATAGCATCTGGCCGTACTCGAAGGGGGAGATGAAATCTTCCGCCCCCAGAGGGAGAAGCAGCAGCATTCCCCCGACGACACCGTATCCCAGACGCCGGGCATACGCGGCGATTGGAGTGCGACATTTTGCGAAGTTCACGGTCGTTCCTTTTCCCGATTCCGTTCGGATCGTTTGCTTCCGTTATGGTATCGTTTCATCCATCCCTCTCCAAGGAAGGCCCATGATCACCTTTTTGCAACGCAACCGGATCGTTCTCTCCCGCCTCGTGGGAGCGGGCATTTTGCTGCTTTATCTCGTGACCGAATCGTACTGGGACCTGCACGGCGAGGTTTTCGATACGGTTCTGTTCGCCATCGGCGTCTTCCTCGTAGGTATCGCTTCGCTGGGGAGAATGTGGTGTTCGCTCTACATCGCCGGATACAAAGACAGACAACTCGTCACATCCGGCCCCTACTCTCTGGTGCGCAACCCCCTCTATTTCTTCAGTTTCTTTGGCGCCCTCGGACTGGGATTCGCCACCGAAACCTTCACCTTTCCCCTCCTGCTGGGTCTCCTGTTTGCCCTCTATTATCCGCTGGTCGTCAAAGGGGAGGAGGAAAAGCTCCGAAACTATTTCGGCGAAGCCTATGAACAATACCGGAGCAAGGTTCCCGCGTTTTTCCCCCGATCGTTCCGGATCGAAGAGCCCGACGAATATACCGTCAATCCCAAAATCTATCGTCGACACATCTTCAGTGCGCTTTGGTTCGTCTGGGCCTTGGGGATCCTCGAGATTTTCGAAGCGCTCAAAGAAGCGGGATTACTGGTCCGGTGGGCGGTGCTCTACTGAGGCTCTCCCCTCCGCGGATTGAAGTAGAGCAAACCTTTTCTGGCTATAATACCCCAAATTTTCCACCCCCGCTTCGGGGGATGAAAGCGAGTCACCATGGAACTCATCGACGGCAAAGCGCTGGCCCGGGTAATCCGGGAAGAGGTTCGACAAGGGGTCGAAAAACTCCAGAGCGAGCACGACATCGTCCCGGGTCTGGCGGTGATCCTCGTCGGAAACGACCCGGCCAGCCACGCCTACGTCAAGATGAAAGCCAAAGCGTGCAAAGAGGTGGGCTTCTATTCGATCGTCCACGAAATGCCCGAAACGATCAGCCAGGACGAGATCGTCGCCACCATCGAGATGATGAACGCCAATCCCCGCATCGACGGGATTCTCGTCCAGCTCCCCCTCCCTCCCCACATCGACACCACCCGAATCCTGGAGGTGATCGACCCGGCCAAGGACGTGGATGGGTTCCACCCCTACAACGTGGGGCGGCTCGCGACCGATCTGGACGGATTCGCCCCCTGCACCCCCCTGGGGGTGATGCGGATGTTCGAAGAATACGGGATCGACGTCCAGGGCAAGGACGTCTGCGTCGTGGGGGCCAGCAACATCGTGGGCAAACCGATGGCCGCTTTGCTGCTCAATGCCAACGCCACCGTCACCGTCACCCACATCTACACCCGTGATCTGGCCGCCCACACCTCCCGGGCCGACATCGTGATCGTTGGGGTGGGCGTGCCGGGACTGATCAAAGCCGACATGATCAAAGAGGGGGCCGTGGTGATCGACATCGGGATCAACCGGCTCGACGACGGGAGGATCGTGGGAGACGTCGATTTCGACGCCGTCGCCCCCAAATGCAACTACATCACTCCGGTCCCCGGAGGGGTGGGGCCCATGACGATCGCCATGCTGCTGAGCAATACCCTCAAAGCGGCGCGGAACCGGGCGGAGCGGAAATGAGATCGTTTCTCCGTCGCCTCTATCGGTTCTCCAGCTCCTGGACGGGGACGATCATCATCGTTCTGCTTTTGATCTTTTTCGTCGCCCAATCCTTCGTCATCCCCAGCGGCTCGATGAAACGGACGCTTTTGATCGGGGATTTCCTCTTCGCCAAGAAATTCAGCTACGGCATCCCCATCCCCGAAATCCCCTGGATCGGTCTGAAGGTCCTCCCCGATTTCCGGGGTGACGGCCACCTGATCGACGGACCTCGCCCCCAACGGGAAGACATCGTCATCTTCTACGTCCCCAAAGACCGCAAAACCCACTTCGTCAAACGGTGCGTCGCCGTCGGCGGGGACGAACTGCTCTACTACGACAAACACCTGCTGATCCATTTCCATGAAGGGGACGACTACATCCGCTCCCATTATCCCCCCAAAAAGATCGTCCGTGCCATGGGGAAACTCTGGGTGCTCAACCCCTACCGGGACAAATACCCCGGGATCCAATACAAACCCGAGTATCCCGGAAACAGCTTTTTGATGATGCTCTATCGCCTCGACGAAGTGGACATGAAGCCTCTCTTCCTCCCCGGTCTCCCGGGAGCGCGGACGGTCACCGTCGCCGGGGTCCCCGTCAACGCCTTCTACAAAAAGGTCGAGCCCGACCACTACTACATGATCGGGGACAACCGGGACAATTCCGAAGACAGCCGCTTCTGGGGTTCGGTCCCCTACAGCCTCATCATCGGCAAGCCCTGGGTGATCTATTTCAGCCTTGAATACCGCAGTTACGACCGGGTGATGTACGGCAAAGGGGGAGGCAGGGATCACCAGGCGTTGCGCAAAGTGTGCAAAACGCTCCCGCTCGATTCGCAAGCGTGTCGCGAAGCGTGGAACCGTCATCGCTTCAGCGTCCGCTGGGATCGGGTCGGACGCAACGTGGAGCACTTCCAGTACGAAGTTCCCCGGGATGACTGATGGATACGGTCGAAATCCTCCGAATCTCCGCTTCGATCCTGGCCCTTATCGTCGCCGTGGTAGGGCACGAAATCATGCACGGCTGGGTCGCCTACCGCTACGGTGATCCCACCGCCAAAAGTCTGGGAAGGCTCAGCATCAACCCCATTCGGCACATCGACCCGATCGGAACGATCCTCGTACCGGGGATGCTCTATGCGATGCACGCGCCGTTTCTTTTCGGCTGGGCCAAACCGGTCCCCATCGACATGAACGTGGTGATCCGCAATGGAGGCTACGGCGCCGCAGTCGCGGTGAGTCTGGCGGGGATCACCTACAATCTCCTTCTGGCCGCGTTTTCCGCGACGCTGATCCCCCTGGCCTGGCCTCCCCAAACGCTGGTCGGCGCATTCGTCTACCTCTTCCTCGCCCAGAGCGTGATGATCAACGTGGTGCTGGCGGTCTTCAACCTCTGGCCGATCCCTCCGTTGGACGGATCGCAGGCGCTGCGCTTTTTCGCGGCCAAAATGGGATGGCGGCGCTTCGTCGAAACGTATGAGCGGATCTACCCCTACGGGATGATCATCCTTTTTGCGATCCTCTTCACCCCGCTGGCGCAGATCCTTTTCGTACCGGTGGACTGGATCCTCCGTCTCATCCTCCCCGGATAAATGCCGTAGGTTCCACCGCGGCTCTTTGATACAATTAACATGTCACACCGAAGGAGTTGCCATGAAATTCTATATCGCCACCGACCATGCCGGGTATCATTACAAGGAACAGGTCAAAGAATACGTCCGCTCCAAAGGGCACGAAATTGTCGATCTGGGACCCGACTCCCCTGAACGGGTCGACTATCCCGACTATGGACGCAAATGTGCCGAAGCGGTCCGGGACGATCCGGGGAGTTTCGGGATCGTCATCTGCGGCACCGGCATCGGGATCTCTATGGCCGCCAACAAAGTCCCCGGCATCCGTGCCGCACTCTGCCATGACGCCTATACCGCCACGATGGCCCGGGCCCACAACGACGCCCAGATCCTCGCCTTCGGCGAGCGGGTCGTAGGGATGGGGGTGGTCCAGAGCATGATCGACGCCTTCATCGAAACCCCCTTCGAGGGGGGACGGCACGAGCGCCGGGTCGAAAAGATCGACGCCATCGACGCCGAATACCGCAAATGAGGGTCGAAGGACGCTCATGGTGCATTACTTTTTTGAAGAACATCCCAACTATCCGATCGAAACCAAGTACATCGAGACGGCACGCCGACGGCTGATCGAAGAGAGGCAAAAGGGGATCAGCGGGTACTACGATCTCCCCGAAAGCTCCCGCGGACTCTACGAGCGGCTCTCCGAACTGAGACAAAAACCGATCGTACGGGATGCCCGAACCGTCGTCGTCCTGGGTGTGGGTGGCTCGTCGCTGGGGACCAAAGCGCTGGAGCGCTTCCTCCACCCGGGCCGTCCGGATGCCAAAACGACCCTTTTTCTCGAAAACCCCGACCCTGTCGAACTCTCCTGTACGCTTCCCCTGATCGATCCGGCCTCTTCCCTTTTCGTCCTCGTCTCCAAATCGGGATCGACGATCGAAACCCTCTCGATCTACCGTGCGCTCCTGGGACATTTCGATCTCGACCCCTCATCGGATCGGGAGCGGTTTTTCGTCATCACCGACGAAGGTTCGCCGCTGGATGCCTACGCCCGGGAAATCGGACTGAGCCATTTTTCCATTCCCGCCAACGTAGGGGGGCGCTTTTCGGTACTCAGCGCCGTGGGGATCGTCCCTCTGACCCTGGCGGGATACGAGACCGCCCCACTGCTTGATGGGGCGGCCCGGATCCGGGATGCGCTGTTTGCCGGTGAGGCCGAACACATCCTTAGCAAGGCGGCCTTTTTCTCCACCTATGCCGACCGTTTCCCGATCAACGTCCTCTTCGCCTACGGAAGCCATCTGGAGCGGATCGGAGACTGGTACATCCAGCTCTGGAGCGAATCGCTCGGGAAACGGACGCCCAACGGTGAGCACGTGGGGCTCACCCCCGTCGGCTTGGTCGGTTCGGTCGATCAGCATTCGTTTTTGCAACTGATCATGCAAGGCCCTCTGGACAAAAGCGTCACCTTCGTCAAAGTGCGCGATTTCGGGAAGGACCTTCCCATCCCCGACCTCCCCCTCCCCCACCTGGAAGGGAGCGCTTACGCGACGGGCCATACGCTCGGAGAACTCCTCAATGCCGAATGCGACGCGACGATGCAGAGTCTCCAAAGCCGGGGGGTGCCGGTCGATCGGATCGAGTTGGATAGTTACGACGCCGCCGACGCGGGAGAGCTGCTGATGTATTACGAACTCCTCACCTCCGCCACCGGCGCGCTGCTTGGGGTCAATACCTACGATCAGCCCGGCGTGGAACTGGGGAAACGGATTTTGCGCTCCATGTTTGGAGGGAAAAAGGGATGAAACGGTTCGCGATCATGGGATCGGGGGGCGATGCGCCGGGGATGAACGCGGCGGTCAAAAAATTCGTCGATCTGGCCCTGATGCGCGGTATCCGTCCGTTTTTGATCCAGGACGGCCTGGAGGGGCTCATCGACGGCAGGATCCGGGAAGCGAACCACGCCGACGTGGCGGGGATCCTCCATCGGGGCGGATGCGTGATCGGTTCGTCCCGCTCCAAGCGTTTCTACGACAAACGGTGGCGCACGGTCGCCTACGAGCAACTCCAAGCTCGCGGCATCGAGGGGCTCGTCGTCCTCGGCGGCGACGGGTCGTTCCGGGCGATGGAACGGTTCCACGAGGAATTCGGCGTTTCGTTCGTGGGGATCCCCACCACCATCGACAACGACATCTACGGCACCGAGTACTGTCTGGGTGTCGATACCGCCCTCAACACCGTCCGGGAGGCGCTGGATCGGATCTACGACACCGCTTCGACCTTCGGTCGGGCCTTCGTGGTGGAGGTGATGGGGCGGGAGTGCGGCTATCTGGCGGCGATCTCCGCGTTGGGATCGGGGGCGGAGATCTGTCTCATCCCCGAAGTGGATTTCGACTACGACGTGGCCGAAGCGCGGCTGCGGGCACAGATCGCGGCGGGGAGGCGCTATGTCCTGGCCGTCGTCGCCGAAGGGACGAAACAGACCGGATCACTGGCCCGCTGGCTCGAAAAAACCTTTTCGCTGGAGACCCGAGTGACGGTTCTGGGACACGTCCAGCGGGGCGGCGCCCCCAGCAGCCGGGACCGGCTCGCCGGATTCGAATTCGCCGTCTACGCCCTCACCCGCCTCGAAGAGGGTGAGGCCGCCCACGTCTGCGTCTACCGCGACGGAGGCTACGACTTCCTCCCCATCAAAGAGGTGGTCTCCAACCGATACACCCTCGATCTGACCCACCTCTCGATGCTCAATTTTCTCGATTGATGCCCTCACCCTCCGAAAAGCCAGCGCCACCACCGGCGCAACAATCCGGTTTTTTCCTTCCACAGACGGAGATCGTGCGATTTTCGGAGGGGTGGTTCTTCGACGGAATGACGGAGATTGCGGTTGGCCTCCCGTATCCGCCGGGGTTCAAAAGAGGCCGTTTTGATCTCCATCGAGGATCCTTTCGATTTCGTACATCGCCTCGCGGTTTTTGAGGCGGAATTTGATCTCGATCCGCCGGGAGGCGTTTTTGTCCTCGACACCGTTGCGCAGGATCGGATCCATATAGGCCCGTCCGCTGGCGACGAGATATTTTTTTAGATCGTAGCGCTTGGCGATGGGGAGGCTGAGCAGATAGTTCATCACCGCCAGCGCCCGCTGCTGGGAGAGGCGGAGATTGTAGAGATACCCCCCGTCGCTGTCGGTATGCCCCTCGATGACGATGCGCTCCAGGTAGGGGCGGATCGCCTCGTTGCTCATCAGTGCGGCGATATACCGCTCGAAGGTTTCACGAAGCTCCTTTTTGGCCTCCTCTTTGAGCGTGGCGCTCCCCCGGTCGAAAAGGATCTTCGACGAGAGGCGGAGCGCACCCGTTTTCCGGTCGATTCGGATCCGATCCCCCAGCGTCTTTTTCAGTGCGGCGATCACTTTGAGCCGGATTCCGGTGAGGGTCTTGATCCGTGCCCGGTCTTTTCGGATCCGACGCAGGAGATCTTCGTAGCGGCTCTTTTGCCGATCGAGGGCTTCGAGGAGTTCGTTGATCCTGGCATCTTTGAGCCGGAGTTCGTCCTCCTTTCGGGTGAGCTCTTTGGAGAGGACGAGGATTTTGCTTTGGGAGCGTTCGAGCTCTTTGATCTTCTGCGCCAGGGTGGCGTTGGATTCGCCGCTGAGATTCTGGAGGATCACCAGCCGTTTATTCAGACGGTCGATGGTGGCGTTTCGGGCCAGGAGAATGCGGTTGAGCCGCTCCAGATCCTTCTGGCGGAGCTTGAGCTCTTTTTGGCTGAGGGTGATGAGATCCTCTTTTTCCCTGAGGGCCTTTTGTAGTGTCCGGATCTGGGCCCGTTGTTCCCGGGCGGTGGTGTTGAGATCGTGCAGCGCCGCTCCCAGCAGGAGGGTCCGGTTGTGTTCCTGCGCGAGTCGGGTTTTGAGATCGGCCAGCAGGAGATGGAGTTTGCGCACCTCGTCGGCCTGGAGGCGGATCTTCTCTTCCGCCCGACGCAGGGAGCGATCCTGGGTGCGGATCGTCCGGTTCTGCTCCGCCAGGCGGGCACGCTGCCGGGCAAGTGCCGCTTGCTGTTTTTTTAGCTGCGCTTCCAGACGGGCCAGCCGTTCCCGGCTGAGACGGAGTTTGCGCCGTTTTTGCTCCAGCTCTTTGCTCGCCGCCTGCAGGCGGCTTTCCTGCTTGTGAAGATTTTCCCGCAGGAGGATCGATTTGGAGACGATCGCACCGATGAGGAGGATGAATACGAACAGCAAACCCGCCATCAGATCGGCGTAGGAGATCCAGAAGTTCTGACGCTCCTGCTCGTTGCGGTCCCGGCGGAACATCACCCCTCCCCGTCCCCATCCCCGGGTTCGCGGCGCTCCATGCGGCTTCGAGCGT
>JALWKO010000076.1 GCA_027081405.1 Campylobacteraceae bacterium
ACCCACGGTCACTCCTTTGATATTTATTGATATTGAGCCCAGAGCATCCGGATCCACAGTCCCGGAGTGGTGGTATATCCGGCGAGTGCGAAACGGAGTGTGCCCTTGCCGTCGTAGATGAAGGTGCTCGGATAGACTTTCACCCCGAAGGTCCGGGCCAGGCGCCCGTCCGGATCGGCGATCACCGGATAGTGGAGCCCCCGTTTGGCCATCCATCGCCGCAGCGTGGCCGCATCGCCGCTGGAGACGGCGACGGTGAGGATCCGACGGCCGGGGGCGAGACGCTCCAGGTTGTCCGCCTCGGCGCGGCATACGGGGCACCAGCTCCCCCAGAAATGGATCGCAAGCGCCCCGTCGCCGCGCAGGAGGGGATCGACCGGTCGTCCGTCGATCGTCCGCAGTCCCGCCAGCACGGAGGGGTCGGGGGCGCTGCGGGGGGCGCGGAAGATTCCGATGATCGTACTGACCCCGACGGCGACTAGCAGAAAGAGGATGATCTCTTTTGTGAGGCGTTTGAGGCCCAATCGATCCCTTTGGGCGGGCACGGACGCTCCTTTTTTGAAGAATTATAGCTATAATTGTCCCTGGCCGAGATTCTCTTCGACGAAATCGAGAAGCCGCAAAAAGGAAGGAAGTGAATACGCTTGTTTTCTGGTCGTTGATCGCATTGGTGAGCATTGTGGTGCTTTTGTTGGCACGGTGGCTTCTGCGACCAAACAAAAAAGCGTCGCAACAAAATCAACCGAGGAAGCGAACGTCCCCTCCAGGCAGCGGCCGTTTTTTAAAAAGTCCCACTGCGGTAGAGAATGAACGAGATAGCGAATCTTTGGCAGCAACTCCTTCTCCAAGAGATGATTCCCGATCCACGGAAAAGCCTGATGTACAAGAACAAGGCCGGTTGCCGGTATTGCGTACCCCCATCGAAACCAAACAAACGGTGGATCGTGCGGCGTTCAAACAATTCGAAGGGGAATCGATCCTCATTGTCGACGACAATGCCATCAACCGAAAGCTTTTGCTGACGCTCCTTGACGGTTCGGGGATCACCGCAGTGACGGCGGTGGACGGTCTGGAGGCGTTGCAGCGCTTGCAGGAAGCGCCCAGGAAATTTATCCTCGTGCTGATGGATGTGAATATGCCCCGGATGAACGGTTTGGAGACGACGAGGGAGATTCGCAACGATCCCGATTTGCGTGACATCCCGGTGATCGCGCTCACTGCGTCGACCAGTCCGGACGAAGTCGAAGCGATCGTACAGAGCGGGATGAACGCGTTTCTCGATAAACCGATTAATATCTCCAAACTCTATCGCGTGTTCGAGATGTTCGCCCCTTATGGGATCGCTAGGAAGGAGAACCGAAGCGTTCCGACACCGGATGGGGAGATCTTCGATCCGAAACAGGGACTCGAATACAGCAGCGGCAATATGCAGCTGTACGAATCGTTGCTCAGAGATTTTCTCGAGACGTACGAAACGGCACCGGAATCGCTCAAAGAAGCATTGGCGGTAGAAGATTACGACACTTTGGAAACGATCATCATCGATATGGAGGGGATCTCCGGTACGGTCGGTGCCCGCCGTCTGCATGATGCGGTAGTGCAGTTGCATCGGGCGATCAACGATCGAGATCGTGCGGCGATCGATACCGCCATCGATCGGATGCGGGCGGAGTGGAAACGCTTCGCTCGCAATGCACGCGCCTATCTCTCCAGCTGAGAATGCCGCCGTTTTTTGCTACAATGATCTTCACAAAGACCGATATATCAAAAAATATTAAAACATAGGAACCCCGTATGATCAGTACCGTAAATCTCACTCAGCGCTACGGAAAGCGGGTGCTTTTCGAAAATATCAACATCACGCTCGATCCGGGCAAGCGCTACGGCCTCATCGGGGCCAACGGCGCGGGAAAATCGACGTTTATGAAGATCCTGGCCGGCGAGATCGAACCCAGCGAAGGAGAGGTGCAGATCCAGCCCGGCGCCCGGCTCGGGGTCCTGGGGCAGAACCAGTACGCCTTCGAAGATTTCACCCTCCACGACGCGGTCCTCTACGGCAATCGGCGGCTCTACGACGCTGTCAAAGAGAAGGAGAAGCTCTACGCCGAGGGGAACTTCGACGACGAGAAGGTCAACGAACGGCTCGGGGAGCTGGAGATGATCTGTGTGGAGGAGGATCCCACCTACGAGGCGGACGTTCGGATCGAAAAGCTCCTCACCGCCCTAGGATTCCCGGTGGAGCACCACCACGATCTCATGTCGTCGCTCACCGGCGGGGACAAATTCAAAATCCTCCTGGCGCAGGTACTTTTCTACAATCCCGACATCCTCCTGCTGGACGAGCCCACCAACAACCTGGACATGGAGACGATCGCCTGGCTCGAGGAGGAGCTGCGCCGTTTCGAGGGGGTCCTCGTGGTGATCTCCCACGACCGCCATTTCCTCAACGCCGTCGTCACCCACATCCTCGATCTCGATTTCCAGACGATCCGGGAATTTACGGGCAACTACGACGACTGGTACATCGCGGCCAATCTCATCGCCCGCCAGAAGGAGCTGGAGCGGAGCAAAAAGCTCAAGGAAAAGGAGCAGCTCGAGCGTTTCATCGCGCGATTCAGCGCCAACGCCTCCAAAGCCCGTCAGGCCACCAGCCGCCAGAAACAGCTCGAAAAGCTCCAGATCGAAGAGGTCAAGCTCTCCAGCCGGCGGGATCCTTCGATCCTTTTCCGCCCCAACCGGGAGATCGGAAACGAAGTGCTCGAGGTCCGGGGGCTAAGCAAATCCTACGGGGAGCACAAGGTTTTCGAGGATCTGGGTTTCAAAGTGGAAAAAGGGGACAAAATCTCCCTCATCGGACCCAACGGCGTGGGGAAAACGACTCTGTTGGAGATCCTCATGGGCCGCCTCGAACCCGACGGAGGATCGTTCAAATGGGGCCAGACGATCCACACCACCTATTTCCCCCAAAACACCACCGATATCGTCCAGGGGGACGAGAAACTCTACCAGTGGGTCCAGAACCACAACGAAAAATGGCACATCGACGAGATCCGCAAGTGTCTGGGGCGGATGCTTTTTAGCGGCGAGGAGCAGGAGAAATCGGTCGGTGCCTGCTCGGGTGGAGAGAAACACCGGATCATGATGGCCAAAATGATGATGGATCCGGCCAACTTCCTGGTCATGGACGAACCCGACAACCACCTGGACCTGGAGGCGATCGTCGCCCTGGGTGAGGCACTGCACAACTATGAGGGGGGCGTGATCTGCGTCACCCACGACCGGGAGCTCATCGACGCCTTCGCCAATCGGATCCTCAAGCTCCACGAAGACGGAACATTGACCGACTTCCGGGGGAATTATGAGGAATTTGTAGAGAGTGAAGAGTAACGAGTAATCATGAATGAGAAATGAGAAATGAGAAATTGTGGGGCGTCGCTTTGCGACGCGATTTGGGGACACGGTAATTGAAATCCAAAATCCACAATCCATCATCCAAAATCGCACCATGATGTCCCCCAAAACCCTCTGCTGCTGTCTCGATCTGCTCCGCGAAGACTATCCCCACTGGGACGCGCCCGCCAAGCGCTTTGAAAACGCCTATCCCCGCACCCCCTATACGATCCTTGTCTCGACGCTTCTGAGTTTTCAAACCCGGGACGAAGTGACGGTGGAGGCGGCGAAGCGGCTTTTTACCCTGGCGCAGACTCCCCGGGAGATGGTGGAACTCTCCGAATCCCGGATCGCCGAGGCGATCTATCCGGTGGGATTCTGGCGCAAGAAGGCCGCTTCCATCCTGCGAGTGAGCCGGATCCTGCTGGAGCGCCACGGCGGGGAGGTACCCGACACCCTCGAAGCGCTCACCGCGATCCCGGGGATCGGCCCAAAAACCGCCAAGATCGTACTGGAGCGGGCCTTCGGAGCCTCCGTCGTGGCGGTCGACACCCACGTCCACCGGATCCTCAACCTCTGGGGGGCGGTACAGACCCGTACCCCGGAGGAGACCGACCGGGAGTTGGAGCGTCTGCTCCCGGAAAAGGAGCGCAGAGGGATCAACAAACTTCTGGTGAGCTTCGGTCAGACGATCTGCCGCCCCCGGAAGCGCCGATGTGCGATCTGCCCGGTGCGAGAGTGTTGTCCGGCCGTCGATCACAACCGGGTCTGATGCAGATCAGTGCTGTAAAAACTGCTTTGTGACGGCCCGGATGAATGTGCGAAAGTCTTCCAGGTGATCGAGCGCTTCCAAAAGCCGTGCCCGGTCGAGCCGAGTGTATTCGTGCACGAGCAGATTGCGCAGGCCCACCATGGCTGTGGTGCGTTCCATGAGATCTCTGTCGATGTAGTCGTGGTGATGGAGCAGTTGCAGGCACTCTTTGTAGTTTTGCGGATTGCCGAGATTGTATCGGGCGGCGATTTTGCAGGCGATGTCGATGACGATCTGGATCGATTCGAGCAATCCGTAACGCAGCTCCTATTCGTAGCGGAGGTTTCGCTCCAGTATTTCGGGCGAAGCGATCTCGTTTCGGAGTTCTTCGAGAAGCGCAACGTTGCTTTCGAGCCGTTGGAGTTTGTCCCTAAGATGCATCGAGGACCTTTCGGACAAACGATTCGTCGAACTGTCGGAACATCGCTTCCTGATCGAAATAGTTCCGATAGGTGCGCTCCTTGAAATCGATGTACGCCTCTTCATCGCGGATCAAAAGGATTCGGTGCGACTGCACGATCGAAAACGCCAGTTTGGGGCGTTCTTCGGGAAGATCGTTCACGACGAGCAGGTCGACACGACGTCGGGTGAGGGATTCCAGTTGCGCAATCAGTGCTCCCATCTCCAGCAGCTCCATGGGAGATCGGAGCGATACGGCGATATCGATGTCGCTCATCCCATGTGCCGAATCATCGGCGAACGAGCCGAACAACAACGCAAATTGGATCCGATTTTCCCGTTGGAGGAGCGCTTTGAGTCTGTCGTCACGCATCGTCACATCCTTTCAAGCGATTGTACCATAGGAGTCGGATCACAGATCGGAAACGGGAGTGTAGAGGACCCGCGCCAGGTAGAGCCCCTGGGGCGGGGCGGGACGGCGGACGTGCAGGGCCCGACCTTCCAGCTGCTCGGTAATCGCCTCCATGGGGATCTCCCCCGCGGCGGCCAGGAGGGCCGCCTGGACCATCAGTCGCACCTGGGAGCGCAAAAACGCGTCTCCGTGGACGTAGATGTAGAGTTTCCCCCGGCGTGGGAGCGCGTAGGCCCGATAGACGGTCCGGACGGTGGAGCGGACATCCGAGCCGCTTTTCATGAATCCGGCGAAATCGTGCCGCCCTACGAAACGCGCGAGGGCATGATTGATCCGATCAAGAGGGGGTGGCGCATCCCATCGGGTGACGTAGCGTCGCTCGAAGACCCCGACCCGGGAGCTCAGGACGTAGCGGTAGATCCGTACCCGGGCGTCGTAACGGGCGTGGAAGCTACGGGGGACCGGGGTGAGGTGTTTGAAGCGGATCGCGTCGAGGCGGTTGTTGAGGTGGGTGCGGAGTTTGTCCAGCGGCTGATCGCTCCAGTGCCCCGGAAGGTCGAAATGGATCACCTGGCCCGATGCGTGGACCCCCGCGTCGGTGCGTCCGCTGCCGGTGACGGGACTTTCGATCCCCAGCGAGGCGAGGGCCCGCTCCAGAACCCCCTGGACGGTGTGGGGGGTGCGGGTTTGGCGCTGGAACCCCTCGAAGGCCGATCCGTCGTATTCGATGATCCCTTTGATCCGCCGTTTCATCTCAGTAGACCTTTGCGATCCGTTTCCGGTAGAGGAAAATCCCCGCGGCCAGCAGCCCGAGGGCGCTGAGGACGAAAAGGGGGATCGAGCCGTTGCGCTGGATGAAAGCCGAAGGGACGTAGACCGCCAGCGCCACGACGAAGATCACCGCCGCCGAGCGCCCCCGTTCGTACCGGGGGTTGTAGATGCTCAGTCCCATCACCATCGGAAACGCCAGAAGCGGGGAGAGGCTCACGAGCAGATAGTAGAGCATCCGCCCTCTGCGCCGTTTGTCGCTTTGGGCCTTCATCCAGTAGTTTCGCAGCGAAAAGTCGGGGCGGGGGCGGATCCGCGGATAGCGGTAGAAGATGAAGTCGCGGTATTTGAGCAGTTCGATCCGTGCCGGATCGGAGGTAGCGCCCATTCCCTCCTCCAGGGAGAGGGTGACCCGTCCGTTCCGGTTGGAAGCATGGGCGTACCGTGCAGCGAAGAGGTGGTAGCTCCCTTTTTGGCTGTTGTCGAAAAGGACGATGTCCTGGTAGGTGCCCGAGGCGTTTTTTTCGGCGACGAAGACGTGATAGGGGCCGAAACTCTGGCTGAGTTTCTTGGGTTCGATCCGGAGGGTCGATTCGACCAGTTTGCGGTTTTTGAACGCGTCGATCCGCTCTTTCATCTCGGGGTAAAGGGCGAAAGAGAGGACCCCGATGACGAGGGAAAAAAGGACCATCAGCGGCAAAAAGAAACGGAGCACCTCCTCGGGGCGGTGTCCCAGGGCGAAAAACGCGACCAGTTCGTTCTCCTCGCTGAGGCGTCCGAAGGTGTTGGCCAGTGCGGCGATCAGCGAAAAGGGGAGGGTGTAGAGGAGGATTTCGGGGAGGAGGTACACCAGGAGCCGGAGCAGATCCGATCCGCCCAGATCGATTTTTGCCGACAGGGCGGAGATCTGGATCAGGAAGACGAGGGTGACGATGACGCAAAAAGGGAGGAAAACCAGCCAGAAGGCCCGGGCGAACACACCGAGGACGAAGCGGCGGCTTCTACCCATGGACCCACGCTCCGATGAGTCGCAAGATCGGCCCTTCGAGGAGATAGACCGTCAGGGTCCCCAGGGAGAGGAAAGGGACGAAAGGGACCATCGTGTCCCGGGCCAGCAGCGAAGGGACGATCGCCAGCAACGCAGCGACGAAGAGGGCGACGAAAAATCCCAGCGGCCCCAGCAGTGCCGCCATGGTCCCCGCCACGATCACGTCCGCACCCCCCATGGCCTCTTTGCGGGTGGCTTTGCCGATGAGCCAGGCCAGGAGCCAGAGTCCCCCCGCCGCCACGACGGCGGCCAGCAGCGCGTCCCGGGCGATCGACCAGTCTCCCGTCTGCCAGGCCCGCGCCCCGGCGGCCAGCAGAGCCGTCCCCAAGGCGAAGAAATTGACCGAATCGGGGACGGCGAAAAACTCGAAATCGATCATGCTCAGCGCCAACAGGGCCGAGAAGGTGGCGGCGATCAGGAGGAAATAGACGATCCCGGCTCCGTCGAAAGGGGTGTGCCGGATCCCAAAGATGTCGATCCACAACGCCCCCCACAGCAGGGCGTTGAGGAGCTCCACGAGGGGATAGCGCACCGAGATCGGCGCGTGGCAGAAAGCGCAACGCCCTCGAAGCGCCATCCACGAAAGGAGGGGGACGTTGTGATACCAGCGCAGACTCTCGCCGCATTTGGGGCAATGCGATCCCGGCCAGGCGATATTTTCCCCTCGGGGAGTGCGGTGGATCACCACGTTGAGGAACGATCCCACCATCAGCCCCAACACGAACGCTCCAAGCGCTCCCATCCACAAAGCATCCATCCTAGATCCCTCCGAATTTCCGCTGCCGGCTCTGGAACGTTTCGATGATCGTGGCCAGCTCCCCAGCGGTGAAATCGGGCCAATAGGTGGGGGTGAAATAGAGTTCCGCGTAGGAGATTTGCCAGAGCAGAAAATTGGAAACCCGCTCCTCTCCGCTGGTGCGGATCAGCAGATCCACGTCGGTATAGGGGGTGTCCAGATGGCGGCCGATGCTCTCCTCGCTGATCTCCTCCCCCGCGGCGAGGGCCCGCCGGACGCTCCGGACGATCTCGTCGCGCCCTCCGTAGTTGAGGGCCAGGATCTGGACGAGCTCCCGGTTGGCAGCGGTCTCGCGGGCTGTCTCTTCGAGGGTGGCGCGGAGCTTGGAGGAAAAGGGGGAGAGGTCTCCGATGGGGAGAAACCGGACGCCGTTTCGCATGTATTCGTCCCGCTCGGCGCGGATGTGCCGCTCGAGCAGGTGCATCAGGTATTCTACCTCCATCTTGGGGCGCTTCCAGTTTTCGGTACTGAACGCATAGAGGGTCAGCGTCTCGATCTCGGGATGATTGGCGCAGTAGCGGGTCACCTCCCGGACCCGCTCGACCCCCGCTTCGTGCCCTTTGATCCTCCGCAGCCCCCGTTCGGTGGCCCAGCGGCCGTTGCCGTCCATGATGATCGCCAGATGGCGTAGAACGTTAAGCCCCATCGTCGCCGTCCAGGGTTTTGGCCTGATCGAGGATCGCGAAGGCCAGGGTCTGCTTGGGGGCCCGCTCCAGGAGGCTCTCCCGATCGGGGGTGATGAAGGTCACGGCGTTTTCGTCGCTTCCGAAGCCGGTTTCACCCCCCACGTGGTTGTAGCACACCGCGTCGACCCCTTTGGCATCCAGAAGCTCTCGGGCGTTTTCTAGTCCCTTCTCGGGGTCGGTTTCGGCTTTGAAGGCGACGGTGACGATCCCGCTGCGGTCTATTGTCTTGAGAAGATCGGGGTTCTGGACCAGTTCCAGGGTCCACCGTTCCCCCAGAGCAACCTTTTTGAGCTTGCCCTCCTGGGGGTAGAGGGGGCGGTAGTCCGCGACCGCAGCCGCCATGAAGAGATAGGGGGTCTTCTGGATCATTCCGACGGGGTTGGGGTTGTTCATGCTGGGACGGCTCATGACCCCTTTTTTGGCGACCCGGATGCAGTCGACGAGGTATTCTGCCATCTCCTCGGCGCTTTCGACTTCGAGGGTGTGGATCGAAGCGGGGAGTCCCGGGTTGACCACGGTGCGCAGGTAACAGACGTCGGCCCCCCGCAGCCAGAGCGCCGTGGCCAGGGCGTCGGCCATCTTGCCGCTGGAGCGGTTGCCGATGAAGCGCACCGCGTCGATCGCCTCCCGGGTGCCGCCGCCGGTGACGACCGCTTTGCGGTCTTTCCAGAATTCCTCGATCAGCAGTGTGCGGGCGGTCTGGTAGAAGATCTCCAGAGGTTCTGCCAGACCGCCGCTCCCTTCGTCCCCGCAGGCCAAGAGCTTCTCCATCGGCTCGACGACGGTGACGTCGTTGACCCGGAGCATTTTGAGCGATCCTTCGGTGTAGTGGTTGCGCAGCATCCGGGTATTGGCTGCGGGGGCCACCAGCAGCGGCCCGGCGTAGGCCAGGGCGGTCTGCAGGAGCAGATTGTCGGCGATCCCTTTGGAGAGTTTGTTGAGGGTGTTGGCGGTGGCGGGGGCGATGACGAAGGCTTCGGCCCATTTGGCGGTGTCGATGTGATTGAGATCTCCGCTCCAGCTCTCGCTGCTTTCGGTGAGCACCGGCTGCCGGGTGAGTGCTTCGAAGGTCAGTGCCGAGACGAAGCGCTCGGCGGAGGGGGTCATCACCACCCGCACATCGGCGCCGGCCTTGACGAAGAGCCGGGCGATCTCGCAGGCTTTGTAGGCGGCGATTGAGCCGGTGACCCCCAGCAGGATCCGCCGTCCGCTCAGATCGACGGGGGGTGTCATTGGCGTCCTTTGTTGAAAAATTTCCGGTAGAACCCTTCGACGATCTTGAGCGGCACGCGGCTGATCGCCAGCGCGCCCGTGGGGACGTCCCGGGTGACGGTGCTCCCCGCGGCGATGATCGTCTCGTCCTCGATCGTCACGGGGGCGACGAGCTGGGTGTCGCTGCCGACGAAGACGTTTTTGCCGATGATCGTTTTGTATTTGGCCTTGCCGTCGTAGTTGCAGGTGATGG
>JALWKO010000077.1:0-24341 GCA_027081405.1 Campylobacteraceae bacterium
GGGAACATAGGACAGGTCTCTTTGGCGTTGTCGCAGACGGTGACGACCAGGTCAAAGGGGTGATCAAGGACCGTGTCGATGGTTTTGGAGTGGTACTCGTTCCGCCAGAGCCCCTCGCGCTGGAGCAGTGCTTTGGCTTCGGGGTTGACCTGCCCGCTGGCGGCCACGCCGGAGCTTTCGGCTTCGACGCAATCACCCAGCCGGGCGTTGATCAGGGCTTCGGCCATGATGGAGCGGCAGCTGTTGCCGGTGCAGAGAACCAGAACACGTTTTTTGGATTGCATTGTTTTTCCTTTGGCGGAAATCTTTTGTATTTGACATGAGGATTATATCACATTATTGAGATATATTGATTTATATTCTCTTTTCCGATAAAATCTTCACCATCCAAATGCAGGAGAGGTAATGATACTCGCTTTCGGTCTCTTTTTGATAACACTGATACTCATCATCTGGCAGCCACGGGGGCTCTCCATAGGTACCACCGCCGTGGGCGGGGCGATCGTGGCTCTGCTGCTCGGGATCGTCTCCTGGCAGGATGTCTGGGAGGTCACTCTAATCGTCTGGGACGCTACCCTGGCGTTTATCGGGATCATTCTGCTCTCGATGGTGCTGGACGAAATCGGCTTTTTCGAGTGGGCGGCGGTGAAGATGGCCCGCCTCTCGGGAGGCAGCGGGCCGCTGATGTTTCTCAATATCCTCCTGCTCGGCGCCCTGGTAGCCGCCTTTTTCGCCAACGACGGAGCGGCGCTGATTCTGACGCCCATCCTCCTGGCCAAAATGCGCTACCTGCGGATGGACGCCAAGGCGATCTTTGCCTTTTTGATGGCGGGGGGCTTCATCGGCGACGCCGCCTCCAACCCCTTGGTGATCTCCAACCTCACCAATATCGTCACCGCCGACTATTTCCATATCGGGTTCATCGAATATATGCGGCGGATGTTTCTGCCCAACCTCCTCTCCATCGCCGCCTCGATCCTCTTTCTCTGGCTCGTTTTCCGCAAATCGATCCCCCGACACGTCGACGTGGAGCTCCTGCCCGAAGCCTCCACGGTGATCAAAAACCGCAAAATGTTCGCCATCAGCTGGTGGTTTCTGGGGATTTTGCTTCTGGGCTATTTCATCGGCGATCTCTACCATATCCCCGTCAGTCTCTTCGCTCTGGGGGGTGCGCTGATCTTCCTGGCCATCGCCGCGAAACACAAAGCGACCAAGCCGATGATGACGATCAAATCCGCCCCTTGGCACGTGGTCTGGTTCTCCATCGGCCTCTATATCGTCGTCTTCGGCCTCAAAAACGCCGGCCTCACCGACGAGATAGCCCGATGGCTTCTCTGGCTCAAATCCCAGGGGCACGCCGCCCATATCCTCGGCACCGGCTTCCTCTCCGGGGGACTGAGCGCGGTGATGAACAACATGCCCACGATCATGGTCATGGACCTGGCCATCGACAAAACCGGCGATACCTTCCTCGCCTACGCCAACATCCTGGGGGCCAACCTAGGGCCCAAAATGACCCCTATCGGCTCTCTGGCCACCCTGCTCTGGCTCCATGTCCTGGAGAAAAAAGGGGTCAAAATCGGTTGGGGAGCATACATGAAAGTGGGGCTCATCGTCACACCTCCGGTTTTGTTCGTCGCCTTGCTGGGATTGCTCTAAAGCGTCCAATCTCTCCCGCCTACAGCGATCCCTCCCGCCTCTAAGCGGGCGTTGGATAAACCCAAATGTTGCAATAGAAAGTACTTCAGATGCGTCGATGCTCGGTGCGTAGGTGTGTCGGAGAGAAGCACAGGCGCACTTGGAAAGTGCATCGAGCATTCACTTCGATCACACATGCCGCCGATGATCGATGCAGATGGGGTGCTGGCTAATGCAAATTTTGGGATAAAATAACGAAAACGAAGAGCGAGGCGCCGTGGAGAGAGCCAACGAGATCCTCAACCAAAAGGGAAAACTCCTCACCGAGATCTATTTCGAGCTCCAGCGCTACTACGAAGAGCGCTACGGCCCCGATACGCTGGTCCTCATCGAGGTGGGGAATTTCTTCGAGGTCTACGAGGTCAACAACGAAGAGCTCAAAATCGGCAAGGCCAAAGAGG
Source organism: Campylobacteraceae bacterium (assembly GCA_027081405.1). Classification (GTDB taxonomy): domain Bacteria; phylum Campylobacterota; class Campylobacteria; order Campylobacterales; family Sulfurovaceae; genus Nitratifractor. Next base: position 2,100 of record JALWKO010000077.1, read on the forward strand.
TCGCCGAATTTCTCAACATCCAGCTCACCCGCAAAAACAAAACCATCCTCGAAAACTCGATCAAAAACCCCCTCATGGCCGGGGTCCCCACCATCAGCCTCGAACGCTACCTCTCCCGTCTGATCCAGAGCCGCAAATACACCGTCGTACTGGTGCGCCAAAAGGGGGTCCCCCCCAAGGTCAAACGGTACATCAGCAACATCATCTCCCCGGGCACCAATTTCGAATACCAAAACGACGCCGAGGAGAGCAACATCGTCTCGATCCTCGTGGATGAGAACCAGGGGGCCTGGTCGGTGGGCTACGCCGCCATCGACGTCACCACCGGCAAAACCTTCGTCAACGAGATCCACTCCCGCCGTGACGACCGCACCTACGCCCTGGACGAGCTTTTCGGCCTCCTCAAAAGCCACGCCACTGCCGAACTGATCCTCACCCTCGAGAACCCCGCCATCGACCGGGAGTGGCTTCTGAACTATCTGGAGATCAAGAACCTCCCTCACTCCTTCAACGACCGCCATCCCCGGATCGCCTATCAGAACGAACTCTTCGCCCGGGTCTTCGCCATCCGCTCCTTCCTTACCCCCATCGAATACCTCGACTTGGAGCGCTATCCGCTGTGCACCGAGGCGCTAAGTATCCTCATCGACTTCATCGTCGAACACGACGAGAGTCTGATCGAAAAGATGAACCGCCCCGTATTCCTGGGGGACAAGCGCTTCCTCTATCTGGGCAACAACGCCCTGGAGCAACTGGGGGTCATCAGCAAAGACCCGGCGGAGGTGACCCTGCTGGAGCTCGTCGACCGCAGCTGTACGGCGTTTGGCAAACGGCTCCTGCGTGAACGGCTCCTCAATCCCATCTGCGACATCGAAACCCTCAACGAACGCTACGATCTGAGTGAAAAGGTGGCCCCTTTCGCCGAAAAATTCACTACCCACCTCAAAGAGATCTACGATTTGGAACGGCTCCTGCGACGGATCAAACTGGGGCGGCTCCATCCGGTGGAGCTCACCTACGTAGCGATGTCGCTGACGGGGATCGAAGCGCTCATGGGGCTGTGCCGCGAAGCGGGGATCGAGATCGAAAGCGAACTCCTCGCCACCGTGAAGGAGTTCTCCCGAATGCTCCGGGAGACCTTCGATCTGGAGGCCTGCGCCCGGTATCGGCTCGACCAGATCGGCGAGAACCTCTTCCGGAGGGGGGTCTACCCCGCCATCGACGAACTGATTGACAGCCAGGAGCGGGAACTGGCCAAGATCGAGGCGGTGGCCCGGCACATCGAGGAGCTCTTCGACGAGGATCGGCTCATCGCGTCCACTTCCCAACCGGTGCAGATCGGCTATCTGGAAAGCGAGGGGTACCACCTGGTCCTCACCCGGGGGCGCTTCGCCGCGATCGAGAAGCGCCTCAAGGAGAGCTACGTCACCATCGAGGGGGAGCACCATTTCCTGCGGGATTTCCGCTTCAAACCGCTCAAAAGCGTCGTCAAGATCCACGCGCCCCTCTTCGAGGAGGTGAGCAAGCGGGTCGAAGCGGACCGGGTCAAGCTGGTGGCCCTGGTGCGGGAGCGGTATCTGGAGAGTCTCGTCCAGATCGAGAAGCGCTATTCGCTGCTGCTGGAGCACCTCATCGCCTTCATCGCCGACATCGACGTGGCGGTGAGCAACGCCCGCTGCGCCGCGGCGATGCACCTCACCCGCCCCGAACTAGTGGAGGAGAACCTCTACGAAGCAATCGACCTGCGCCATCCGATCATCGAATCCAACGAAAAACACGGGATCTACATCCCCAACGACGTCTATCTGGGGGATCCCGCACACACCGAGCACGACCACATCACCCTCCGAGCCTCCCAAGGCAGCGAAGTGCGGGGGATCATGCTCTACGGGATCAACTCCAGCGGAAAATCCTCCCTGATGAAAAGCGTCGGGCTCTCGGTGATCCTGGCCCAGGCGGGGTTTTTCGTCCCCGCCGCCCGGCTCCGGATGGGGATTTTCACCAAGATTTTCACCCGGATCGTCAGCCGGGACAACCTCTACAAGGGGCTGAGCACCTTCAGCGTGGAGATGCTGGAGCTCAAAAACATCTTCAACCGCGCCGACGAACGCTCCCTCGTACTCGGGGACGAAGTGAGCCAGGGGACCGAAACCCTCTCGGCCCTGGCGATCGTCAGCAGCACCGTATTGCGGCTGGACGAGCTGGGGGCAAAATACATCTTCGCCTCCCATCTGCACAACCTCACCGACATCGAGGCGGTCCGGAATCTCAAGCGGCTCATTTTTCTCCATCTCGGGGTCCGCTACGACCCCGCCGGCGACACTCTCATCTACGACCGCAAACTCAAGATCGGCATGGGGGATTCCCTCTACGGCCTCGAATTCGCCCGGAGCCTCCACATGGACGAGCGCTTCCTCCAAAAGGCCTACGCGATCCGAGACGAGCTCACCAAAGGGGGGAGCGAACTCAAGCGGCTCAAACGGAGCAAGGCCAGCCGATACAACAAATCGCTCCTGGCCACCCGCTGCGCCCTGTGCGACGAACCGGTCGAGGACGTCCACCACATCGCTCCCCAGCATCTGGCGAACGAAACCGGCCACATCGGACATTTTCACAAAAACCACCGCTACAACCTCATCCCCCTGTGCAAAAAGCACCACGAACTGGTCCACAAAGGGGCGATTCGCATCAGCGGCTTCGTCATGACCGACGAGGGGCTGCGGCTCCATTACGAAGAGGTCGCCGAGACCGAGCCCCGCCGGAAGGGATCCCCATGAGCGTCCGCCTCGTCCTCAACGCCCAGAAAGCTGCCGATCCCGATCTGCACGACACGATCGCCTACGTACGCAAATACCACTGCTTCGATCTGGACGTGCGTCTGTCGTATTTCCCCGAAGACATCGAGCGCCTCGTCTCCGACGCCGCCCGGGGGAGGATCGGGCGGATCGTCGCCGGAGGGGGGGACGGTACGGTCCACCATGTCCTCAACGCTCTGATGGCGCTCCCCGCTCCCCGACCTGAACTGGCGATCCTCCCCCTGGGGACCGGCAACGACTTCGCCACCGCCGCGAAGATCCCCCTCACCGCCGTGGAGGCGCTGATCCTCGCCGTGGAGGGGGATCCGGTGCGCGTGGACGTGGGACGGTGCAACGAACGGTATTTTCTCAATGTCGCCAGCGGAGGCTTCGGCGCGGTGGTGACCACCCAGACCCCACCGGAGCTCAAGGAACTTCTCGGAGGAGGCGCCTATGCCCTGACGGGGCTGCTCAACCTCTTCAACTTCACCACCTTCGAAGGGAGGGTGCGGATCGGGGAGTTCGAAACCCGGGTGAGTTCTCTGGCGCTGGGGGTCTGCAACGGCCGCCAGGCCGGTGGGGGGATGCGCCTGGCCCCCGAGGCGTGCGTCAACGACGGGCTGCTGGACATCGTCCTTTTCACCACCGAACCGCTGGAGATTCCCCCGGAGCTGGCTCCCCCCTCCGAGACGATCTTCGGCGCGCTTCCTTTCAAGCGGAGCCTCCGGGCCCCGGAGATGGAACTGATCCCCGAAGGGGAGCTGCGTCGTCTCAACCTCGACGGTGAACCGTGCGAAGCCGACCGCTTCGTTTTTTCGATCCTCCCCCGGGAACTCGATCTCGTCCTCCCGGAGGATTCTGCCGTGTTGTGCGGAGGCCGATCGTGAGGATCCTCCACTGCAGCGACCCCCATTTCGACCTTTCGCTGCGTACCATCCCCCTGCGCAAATGGTTCGGCAAGCGGGCGGTGGGGGCACTCAACCTCCTGGGGGGACGGGGGAGCTATTTCGACGACGCCGATTCCAAGATCGGCGATCTGGCCCGATTCGCGGAGCGCTACGGGGTCGATCTGACGCTGTGCACCGGCGATTTCACCGCGCTGGGGCTGCGCTCCGAACTCGAGGAGGCCGCCGAACTGATCGCCCCCCTGGCCACCGACCCCTCCCGCTTCCTCGCCCTACCGGGCAACCACGACATCTATGCCCACGACGTGATCCACACCGATTCGTTCAATGAATTTTTCGCCCGCTTCATGCACAACGACTGGCCCCAGTACGCCGTCGACGACCCCTGGCCCATCGTCCGGCTCCTGGGGGAGCACGGAGCGATCGTCGCCGTCAACAGCGCAAAACCCAACCCCCTCCCCTGGCGCTCGGACGGACGCATCCCCCACGAGCAGATCGAGGCGCTTCGGCGGATCCTGGCCGATCCCCGGCTACGGGGGCGCTGGATCTTCGTGGCGACCCACTACGCCGCCCGCCTGGCCGACGGCCGTCCCGACACCCCCAATCACGGCCTGCGCAACGCCGACGAACTCCTCGACGCGTGCCGGAGCATCGAAAAAGGGGCGATCCTCAACGGCCACATCCACCGCTGCTACCGGATCGACCTCTCCTCCGAGGGGCTGGCGATCCCCCTCTATTGCGCCGGAAGCGTGACGATGGAGGGGCGGGAGTGTTTCTGGCTCTTTGACATGCATCCGGACAGACTGGAGGTGCACCGGGGATCCTACGACACCCAAGCCCGGGAATACCGGATCGAATCGTTCGAGGAGATCCGCAGATGAGCGCGGTACTGGCGATCGCCCTGACGATCCTGGGCTACGGCCTGGTCTCCGAGTGGCTCAGCCGGCGCAACGTCACCGGTCCGATGGTGTTCACCGCGCTGGGGGTGGCTTTTACCTTCCTCCTTCCCGACCGGGTTCCCCACCCCCACGCCGAATCGGTCCGCCTCCTGGCGGAGCTGACTCTGATCGTGGTGCTCTTCTCCGACGCCGCGTCGATCGATCTGGGGACCCTGCGGCGCCATTTGCGCCTCCCGGGGAGGCTCCTTTTTGCCGCGCTACCCCTTTCGATCCTCCTGGGGTGGGGGGCTGCGGTGGGTCTCTTCCCCGACCAGGGGCTCCTCTACCCGCTCCTGCTCGCACTCATCCTGGCCCCCACCGACGCCGCGCTGGGCAAGGCGGTCCTCTCCGACCGGCGGATCCCCGAATCGATCCGCAACGCCCTCAACGTCGAAAGCGGCCTCAACGACGGAATCGTCTTCCCCCTCTTTCTGGGAGTCCTCGCCTTCGCCTCCCGGGGGCACCGCCCCGAAGGGCTCCTCGGGGAGCTGGCCGCCCAGATCCTCCTGGTGGCCGTGTGGGGGATCCTGGCGGGGCTGGCGGGGGCCTACGCGGTCCGTTTCGCCAAACGGCGAGGCACCCTTGGGGAGGACTACGCCCGACTCATCCCCCTGGCCCTGGCCGTGGCCGCCTACGCCCTGGCCGAGCATCTGGGGGGCAACGGCTACATCGCCGCCTTTTTCGGCGGTCTGAGTTTCGGCAACGCCGATCCCGAAGCGCGGGCCGACACCCGGGCATTCGCCGAAAGCGAAGGGGAGCTGCTGATCCTGGTGAGTTTCCTCGTCTTCGGGCTGGTCTTCGTCCCGTTGGCGTTGCGGTGGTGGGACGCAAATGCGCTGCTCTATGCACTGCTGAGCCTCACGATCGTGCGGATGGTCCCGGTGGCGCTGGTTTTTGGCAAAGGAGCGCCCCCTTCGGGGGATCGGATCCTCATGGGGTGGTTCGGACCCCGGGGGATCGCCTCGATCCTCTACCTCCTGGTCGCCTACGAAGAGCTGGGGGGATTCACCGGACACGAACGGATCTTCGCCGCGGCAGCATTGTGCGTGGTGCTGAGCGTCTATCTGCACGGGCTCAGCGCCCGCCCCTTCGCCACACTCTACGCACGGTTCGCAAAAAATACGAAATAACGGTGAAACCGTCGCGAGCATGGCCCTTCGGGCCTCAAGTCGTAAGTCGCAAGGAGTGTTTCCTTCGGAAACGTCATTCGTCATTGGTCACTAGTCATTGGAGACAGGGCTTCAGCCCTGCAATGCGGGAATGAATTCCCGCCTCCAAAGATACGCGTTGCATCGCAACGCCCCGCAATCCAACATCCAAAATCCTACATTGAGCGCGTAGCGAACGCTACGCCCCAAAATTTCTCATTACTATTTTCTCGTTTCTCATTCAAAACGCGCCGTATCACGGCGCCCCTTCACTCCTCACTCCTCTCTCCTCTCTTCTCATTCGTCATTTGTTCCCCTTTTTCAGCGCCGAACCGAGCATCCCGCCGATGGCGCTTTGCAGATCGGCGGGGTAGACGACGAACTTGCTGTTTTCGGATGTGCTGAGGGTCTTGAGCGCTTCGATGTAGCGGTCTCCCAGCAAAAACATCGCCGGAAGTTCCCGTTCACCGACCGAGTGGCCGATCTTTTCGATCGCTTCGGCGCTGGCTTCGGCCAGCCGGATCTGGGCTTCGGCTTCCCGCTTGGCCGATTCGAGCTTCCCGTCGGCGACGAGGATCATGGCGTTCTTCTCCCCTTCGGCGCGGGTCTCCATCGCCCGGCGCTCTCGCTCGGCCGCCGCCTGCTGCTCCATCGCCTGCTGCATCGAAGGAGAGGGGGTAATATCCTGGATCTCAACGGTCTTGACGGTGATCCCCCAGTCGGCCACGTCGTCGACGATCTGCTCTTTGAGCCTCGCCTTGATCGTCTCCCGGTTGGAGAGGGCTTCATCCAGCGTCATCTCCCCGATGATGGAGCGGAGCGTCGTCATGATGAGGTTGCGAATCGCTTCCCGGAAATCCTCGACCCCGTAGAGGGCCCGCTTGGGATCGGTGATCTTGATGAAACTCACGGCGTTGGTAATGATCACGGCGTTGTCCTTGGTGATCACCTCCTGCCGCTCCACGTCCAGGATGATGTCCCGGGTGCTCATCCGGGCACGGACCTGATCCAGATAGGGGATGATGATGTTGAGCCCCGGCTTGAGGGTGGCACGGTATTTCCCGAGCCGCTCCACGATCCACTCCTCCCCCTGGGGGACGATCTTGATCCCCGCGACGAGGGTGACGATAACGGCGACCAGCAACACCAATGCGATCGTAAGACTCGGACCCATGATTATCTCCTTGCTTTTTTGACTTTGATGATCTGTCCGTGGACGCTGCGCACTTCGATGGGATCACCGGGATGGAGCTCCTCGGCGGACTCGACGATCCAGCGCCGATCCCCCAGCACCGGCAGATCGAATTCTGCCAGGTAGCGGCCGTCTCCTTTGCTTTCGAGGATTTTTCCGGGGATGTGAGCGTATTCCCCTTCCGACTGCCCCACCGAAAGGCGGCGGGTCCTGCGGAAATAGCCGAACCACAGAAGCAGCAGCGCCACCGAAAGGATCGACCACCAGTACAGTTGCGCCGAAAGGCTCAGGACGAAAATCAGATGGAGCATCCCCACGACCAGCGCCGCCACCCCCAGCCACAGAAGGATGAAACTCGAAAGGAGCAGCTCCGAAACCACCAGCACCATCCCCAGCACGATCCAAATCCACCAAGCTATGGCCATGTCGATCCTTTGGGTGAAACTATCGATATTCTATATTTTATCCCAAAATTTGCACTAGACTTCACACCCTCTACATCGATCGTCGATGGAGATGACGTACTGACTACCGTATGGTTTGGGTTGAATTCATCAAAAATGTTTTTGGGAATTGTCCAGTGCAGTGAACTCGAGAGCGCTCTTCATCGGTTCGGTGCTGCAACACCGAACCGTCTGCCTATTACCCACAGAACAACTTCACCGCATAGTAAAGTGCAAGCAAGAAATAGGCGATCAAAGGTAGTAGTCCAAACAGATGATCCGCCATCGTGTCGCCTTTTGGTGGGATTCCTCCCCTCGACCCGGCAAAATCCGACCAAAAAAAAACCCCGACTCCCATTTCTGGGAGGCGGGGCCGATCGCACCTCGGTAGTTGCAGCTACCTCAGGCGACACGTGGACTACTACCATTCTCCTTTGAGGTCGGAGAACGATTTATACTATTACAAAAAAACTTATCGATTTCTGAATCTCTTTATCGAATAGGTTACAAGCAGAACTTATCGGGACGAATCGTAAGAAAATGGTCGGAGTGACAGGACTCGAACCTGCGACCTCTACCACCCCAAGGTAGCGCGCTAGCCAGACTGCGCCACACCCCGACGAAAGTGGAATAGAATATTAGCGTAGGAAGCTGAAAAAAACTTGAAATACCGGGGAGGCGTCCCCGGAATGGGGCGTTATTTCATGCTGCACGCGCTCACGCCCGGAGGTGTGGTGGGCTGGATCGCGGCGTTGGAGGCACCCCCCTCTTCGTTGACCTTCTCCATGAAGGCGATCACCTTGCTGGCCGCCTCCTGGAAACGTTTGGCGGTTTCGCTCTCGGGCTGGGTGTAGGTGACCGGCTTGCCGGTGTCTCCACCGATACGCACCTGGGGCTCGATGGGGATGCGGGCCAGCAGCTCGGTGCCGTACTCCCGGGCCACCGGCTCGGAGGTCCCCATCCCGAAGATGTCGTATTCCTTGCCGTCGCCGGGGCAGATGAAGCCGCTCATGTTTTCGATGATCCCGGCGATGGGGATGTGGAGCTTCTGGAACATATCGAGGCTCCGGCGGCTATCATCCAGGCTCACCTCCTGGGGCGTGGTGACGGTGACGCCGGCGGTGACGGGGACGCTCTGGGCCAGGGTCAGCTGGGCGTCACCGGTCCCGGGGGGCATGTCGATCACCAGGACGTCCAGATCGCTCCAGAGGATATCCCGCAGGAACTGTTCGATCGCCTTCATGATCATCGCCCCCCGCCAGATCAGCGACTGGCCGGGCTCCATGAGGCTCCCCATACTCATCACCTCCAGCCCGTAGGCTTCGATAGGCTTGACTTTGTTGCCCACCACCTCGGGACGGACGTTTTCGATCCCCAGCATCCGCGGAACGTTGGGGCCGTAGATGTCGGCATCGAGCAGGCCGACCTTTTTGCCCTGCATCGCCATGGCGATCGCCAGGTTCACGGCGGTGGTCGATTTGCCCACGCCCCCCTTGCCGGAACTGATCATCAGGAAGTCCTTGATCTGGGGGGCGATGTTTTTGCCGGTCATGGAGTTGCTCCGCTCCACCGGTTTCTTGGGGGCGATGAGATCCACGTAGACATCCTCGGCCCCCGCTTTGGCCAGCTCGGTCTCGATATCCTTGATCAGCTGCGCCTTGACCTCGTCGGCGCTGGAGGTGATCTCCACGGTCACCTTGACCCGGTCGTTGTCGTCGATCTCGACCCCTTTGACGAAACCGAAACTGACGATGTCCTTGGTAAATCCGGGATAGATCACGTTTCTGAGTGCGTCCAATACTTTTTCTTCTGTCATTCAAACTCCTTTTTTTAGTCTTTAGAACGGGGCTTCGCCCCTTTTGTCGTTTGTCGTTAGATATTTTGGTGTCGCCTTCGGCGACGATTAAAAATGCGTCGCAAAGCGATGCCCCATCACTCCTAACTCCTCACTCCTAATTCCTCACTCTCCATACTTTCCCCATGTTCCTCCATGATGCTCTGGGTGATTTTGTAGGAGCAGAACTTGGGCCCGCACATGGAGCAGAACTCCGCTTCTTTGAAGACATCCTGCGGCAGGGTCTCATCGTGGTACTCCCGCGCCCGGTCGGGGTCGAGGGCCAGTTCGAATTGTTTGTTCCAGTCGAAGTTGTAGCGGGCGTCGCTCATGGCGTCGTCTACGTCCCGGGCCCCCGGGCGGCCGCGGGCGATATCCGCGGCGTGGGCCGCGATCTTGTAGGCGATGATCCCCTCGCGCACATCGGCGGCATTGGGGAGGCCCAGGTGCTCTTTTGGCGTGACGTAGCAGAGCATGCTCGCTCCGTGCCATCCCCCCACCGCCGCGCCGATGGCGGAGCTGATGTGGTCGTATCCCGCAGCGATGTCGGTCACCAGCGGCCCCAGGATATAAAAGGGCGCCTCGTGGCAGTACTCCCGTTCCAGCTTCATGTTGCGCTCGATCTGATTGAGCGGCACGTGGCCCGGCCCCTCGATCATCACCTGCACGTCTTTTTCCCAGGCCTTGAGGGTCAGCTCCCCCAGCACTTTGAGCTCGCTGAGCTGCGCTTCGTCGCTGGCGTCGGCCAGACAACCCGGACGGAGCGAATCCCCCAGGGAGAGGGAGACGTCGTAGCGGCGGCAGATGTCGAGGATCTCGTCGAAGGCTTCGTAGAAGGGGTTCTCCCGGTGGTGGTGCATCATCCACGCCGCCATCAGTGAACCGCCCCGGCTGACGATCCCCATTTTGCGCTTGGCCACGTGGGGCATGAACCGCAGCAGGAATCCCGCGTGGATCGTGAAGTAGCTCACCCCCTGCCGGGCCTGTTTCTCCATCGTCTCGAGCATCCTATCGATGGTGAGGTCTTCGACCTTGTCGTTGATGTCGTGGAGGATCTGGTAGATCGGCACCGTCCCGATGGGGACCGTGGAGTGGGCGATCACCGCTTCGCGGATCGCGTCCAGATCTCCGCCGGTGGAGAGGTCCATGATCGTGTCAGCGCCGTATTTGAGGCAGACGTCGACCTTTTCGATCTCCCCTGCAATGTCGCTGGCCAGCGCCGAGGAGCCGATGTTAGCGTTGATCTTGCAGCTGACCGCCATCCCGATCGCCATGGAATCGAGATGTTTGTGGTTGACGTTGGCGGGGATGATGCAGCGGCCGCGGGCCACCTCTTTGCGGAGAAACTCGGGATCGATTTTCTCCTTGGCGGCGATGTGGCGCATCTCTTCGGTGACGATCCCCTGACGGGCATAGTACATCTGGGTGCGCACCGGATCGTTTTTCCGTTTCTCAAGCCATTGTTCTCTCATCTACACTTCCTCGTACGGATGGACTTCGCGTTCCCCGAAACGGAACGACCGACACCGTGTCGATCTACTTTCGGAGGCTTTTGAAAGAGTTATACCAACCCAATCTTAAACGGACCATAAATCTCCCTAAATCCTGATAAATTTTATCAGAATTGTTTCCGTTGTCGGAAGGGAGTACTGTTTCGAAAAGTATCTCTTTCGCCAAAATAAGCTTCAATCTGTATAATTTCGTTACATTTTTTCGGATCGCCCATTCGATGGGCGCTGTTCCGAATCCCGGAGATGCCCGTGGACGATATCACTCTGATACTTCTCGCCGCAGGGAGCTCGAGCCGCTTCGCGCTCCCGGTACGCAAACAGTGGCTCTATCAGGGGGATGTTCCCCTTTGGGTCACGGTGGCGGAGCGTTTCCGCTCCTTCCACGATTTCGGTCGGATCGTCGTCGTGGGCGCCCCCGACGAGATCGACTATATGGCCCGATTTCTCCCAGATCTGAGCTACGCCCCCGGAGGGGCCAGCCGTCAGGAGTCGCTCCGCAACGCCCTGGCACAGGTGCAGACCCCCTACGTTCTGGTGAGCGACGTGGCCCGCTGCTGCGTCGAACGGGAACTCTTCGATCGAATCGTGGCCCCAAAAGGCGCCGCCGATTGCGTCGTCCCGGCGATCCGGGCGGTCGACACGGTCTATCTGGACGCCGATCCCCTCCCCCGGGAAAAGGTCCGGCTCATCCAGACGCCGCAGTTGAGCCGGACCGACGCGCTCCGCTCCGCGCTTCAGCGCCGGGAGGAGTTCACCGACGAAAGCAGCGCGATCCGTGCCGCAGGGGGGAGCGTCGCTTTCGTAGAGGGCTCGCATCGGGCGCTGAAACTCACGAGCCGGGAGGATCTGAAACGGCTGGAGTGCCTCCGGCCCCCTTCTGCCACCCTCCGCACCGGCTACGGTATCGACACCCACCCCTTCGAGGAGGGCAAGCCGATGGTCCTGTGCGGCGTGCCGATCGAGGCCGATTACGGTTTCCGCGCCCACAGCGACGGCGACGTGGCGATCCACGCCCTCATCGACGCCCTCCTGGGGGCCGCCGGGATGGGGGACATCGGAGAGCTCTTCCCCGATACCGACCCCCGCTACGCCGGCGCCGATTCGGCCCAGCTACTGGAGACGGTCCGGCGCCGGATCCTCGCCAGCGGCCTGCGGGTGGTTTCGGCCGATCTGAGCGTCGTGGCCCAGCGCCCCCGCCTCTTTCCGTACAAAGAAGCCATGCGACGGCGGCTAGCCGCGCTGCTCGGACTCTCCCCCGCCGCGGTCAACGTCAAAGCGACCACCTCCGAAAAGCTGGGCTTCATCGGCCGGGGCGAAGGGGTCACCGTCCACGCCGTCGCCAACCTCATCCCCTTTGACTGGAGGGACGCGCGATGAAGATCGTCATCGTCGAGAACGAACTCTACCTTGCCCAGAGCATCGCGGCCAAACTGGCCGAATACAACTTCGAAGCGGAGATCTACAGCTCGGTCAAGGAGGGGATGGAGCGCAAAGCCGACGTCTATCTCCTCTCCACGAGCATTCCCGGACAGAACTGCCTCCCGCTGATCGAACGTCACCGGGACAAGAACGTCCTGCTGATGGTCAACTACATCAGCAACGACACCGTGGGCGACCCCCTCAAGGCCGGAGCCCGCGACTACATCGTCAAACCGTTCATGATCGAGGAGCTCATCCGCAAGATCGAACATTTCCACCACCACCGGATGCTGCTGGAGCGCAACCGTTTCTACGAGGAGTACTTCGACCGGCTTCTGGGCGAAATCACCCTCGATGTCGATCCCCATTCCCTCCGTCTCCCCGTCGTGATCCGCACCAACTACCAAAAAGCCGCCGACAAGCTCGCCCTGGCCCTCAACCGGGTCGGGAAAAACATCCTCACCCTCATCCCCCTGGCAGAGGAGGGGTGGAAGGAGAAGATCCGTAACCTCGACAACGACCACATCGGATACATCACCCAACTCGAAAAACTCAAGAAAAACGAGCGCCAGACCCTCTACGAACTCCTCCAGGGCAAGCGTTTCATCCTCACCGACACTTCAGGGGAGATCGAAACCCCCTTCGAGACGGTGGAGCTGACGGTAAGCAACCGCCTCTACGACCAGGACGATATCCTCACCATCGACGAATACGTCCAGTACATCGTCCGGACCTTCCAGTACAAATTCCCCGACACCGAACTGAGCCGACGCCTGGGGATCTCCCGCAAGAGCCTCTGGGAAAAAAGGAAAAAGTATGGACTCTTCAAGAAAAAATAACGCCCTCTACATCGATACCGAGGCCCTCTCCACCCTGGCGCTGGTCCAGGAGGGGCTCCTTGCCCCCGTGACGGAGCTGATGGGGAGAGAAGAAGCGGCCGAAGTGGACCGCACCCGCCAGTACAAGGGGATTCCGTTTCCGTTTTCCTTCATCCTCGCCCCCCGGGGGAAGCGCAACCGTACGGTCCTCCAGTCGCTCCGTCCCGGGGAGACGGTCGACCTCATCTGCGAAGGGAAAAAGGTGGGAGAACTCACCGTCGAAGAGGTTTTCCCCATCGATCCCAAACAGCGGCTGATCAACATCTACGGTTCGAGCGACCCCACCCACCCGGGGGTGCGCAACACCATGGCCCGGTTGGGGGATCTGGCCGTCAGCGGCCCCTACCGGGTCGAATACCCCCTCATCCGGGATACCGTCTCCCGGATCCAGCAGGCGATCCGCCGCACCGGCGCCAAAAAGGTCTCGGCGATGATGCTGGCGGCCAACCCCCTCAACCGGGCCCACGAACGGATCATCCGCCAGACCCTCACCTACGCCGATCTGGTGGTGCTCTTTTTGCGCAAACCCTTCACCGAAGAGGGGCTGCGCTACGACATCCGCCACAATGCGGTGAGTCTCTTTATCGACAACTTCCTCCCCCGCAACAAAGCGATCGTCGTGCCGTTTGAAAACACATACATCTTCGCTGGGTACAACGAACTGATCCTCGACGCCCTCTTGGCCAAAAACACCGGATGCAACGAACTGGTCATCGGCAAAAACCACGCCGGACTGGGGCTGTACTACGACCAGAACCGCCTGGCGAGCATTTTCGACACCCTCAAGGACGCGCAGATCCGGATCACCACCGTCGACGAATACGTCTACTGCGACACCTGCCGGACCCTGGTGAGCACCCGCACCTGCCCCCACGGCCAGCACCACCACATCCATTACCACTCCCACTCGATCATGAGCCTGATCCTCCACGGGATCCTCCCCCCGCCGATCCTCGTACGCAAGGAGATCTCGGCCAATATCGTCTCGGCCCTTTTCCCCAACCGTTTCGACAATCTCCAGGAGATCTACTACTCCCTCATGCCCAGCAGCGGTCTGCTCGAACCCAAAAGCGACGAACAGTTCTACGTCAAACTCATGGAGCTCTATCAGACGAGCTCGCTGACGTGAGTCTACGACGCACGTCAGAATGGAGGATTGAAAATGGAGAATGGAGAATTTTTGAAAGTACCGAAGATACCCTTCCAGAGAACAAAGGTCGACGCATGAAAGTTACCGAAGCGATTGTGACCCTTTTCGGCCTGGGGCGGCTGCCCGCCCCCTCCGTCAGCGCCACGGTGATCGTCTGGGCCCTGGGGACCCTCCTGGCGGCGAGACTCGGGATCCAGCCCTTCTCGACCCTGACGGTGGCGCTGTTGATCGTGGGGATCTTCGAAGTCAACAAATACGAAAACCGCGGCGGAAGCCACGACGATCCCGCGATCGTCCTGGACGAGGCGGTGGGGGTCCTGACGGCCCTATGCGTGAGCGAATCGGGGCTGCTCTGGCTCCCCGATTTCCCCTACGCCCCCTGGCTTCTGGCGCTGGGGGCTCTGGGGGGATTTTTGCTCTTTCGCCTCTGGCACCCCTCCACCATCGGGTGGATCCGCCGCACCCTCCACGGGGGGCTGGGGGTGATGCTTGATGATTTCCTCGCCGGATTCGCCGGCGGGGCGCTGGTGCTGGTAACGACCAAAATCCTCTTGAGCATCTCGGGGGGCGCATGATCACCCGTGCCCATCTGGTGGCTTTGGCCCGCTATCTTGGGCGCTTCCATCACATCAAAAAAGCCCGGCGGGTCGAAAACAACGTCATCGAGCTCAACTTCGGCGAAGAGGAGAGCCTCTTTTTCGACATGACCCGGGGACGTTCGAGTATCTATCTGGCCCCCTCCCGCCGTCCGACGAACGATTTTTCGGCCCCGTTCGATACGCTGCTGCACCAGCTCCTGGCGTTCGGCAGGCTCGTCGAGGCGACGGTGGAACCGGGCGATCGGGTCCTGATCCTGCGGGTGCGCCCCCGCAGCCGGTATAAAAACCGCGAAGTGGCGTTGCGACTCGAATTCACCGGACGGCGAAGCAACGCGATCCTCGTGGACGAGCACGGAATCGTCCTCGAAGCCCTCCGGCATATCGACGCCGCCCAATCCTACCGGGTCGTCCGTCCGGGGGTGGAGCTGGCCCCCCTCCCCCCGGCTCCCAGACAGGAAGGGGACCACGCGATCGACGAAGCTACACTTCTGGAGTGGCTCCGCCGCAACGCCCAAACGATTCGCGAAGAGCGGCTCAAACGGCTCAAAGAGGTCAAATCCCGGCAGATCGAGCGCAAGATCGCCACGATTCGCGAAGCCCTCTCGCGCCTCCCCCGAGAAGAGCAGCTCCGTCGGGAAGCCGAGGAGATGCGCAACTACGGCGCGATCGTCCTGGCCAACCTCCATACCCTCCGCCCCTACGATACGGTATTGCATACCCGGGATTTCGAAGGGAACGAAGTGACGATCCCCCTCCCCCAAGGTGTCCCGATCAACCGGATGGGAGAGTATTTCTACCGCCAGGCCTCCCGGGCCGAGGCCAAAGCCCGCCACGTCCATCTGGAGGAGCGCAATCTCCGGGAGAAACTCCGCTTCTACGAAAACGTCCGCGACGCGATCGAACACAGCCAAGACCCCCACGAACTGGAGATCCTCGTCCCGAAAAAAGGGCGCTCTCGCCGCAAAAAAGAGAAACTCCGCCACGGAGAGCTCTATTGGATCGAGGGGTACAAGGTCCTGATGGGGCGCAACGCCCGGGAGAACCAGAAGCTCCTCGAAGAAGCCCGGGCCAACGACATCTGGATGCACGTGCGCGATCTACCCGGCAGCCACGTCATCATCCGCACCGACAAGCAAAATCTCCCCCCTTCGGTCCTCGAAGCCGCCGCCAGACTCTGCGTCGATTTTACCACCCCCAACCCCGGCAACTACGCCGTGGACTACACCCGCCGCAAATTCGTCAAGATCCAAGAAGGGAGCCGGGTCGAATACGACAAATACAAAACGATTCCCGTCCTCAAAGAGGGGATCGAAATCCGGGAGTGATCAGATACACTCCCGCTTCCAGGCGAACCACTGCATCCACCCGTAGATCCCCAGCGGCGGGAAAAGGATCGTCAGCACCGCAAGCGAAACGAGCAATCGCGGATACCGTCCCCCCACATGGAACTCTTCGATTTCGTGTCCGGCAAGAGAGGGGAGCAACACCCCGATCAGCAAGATCAGTACAAAGAGTGCAAACGACGCCAAAAACGCACTCAAATCACCCATCCCCCACGCATGGCGACAAATCGGATCAAACATAAACGGGATCGGATCCACATAGAGCAGCCCGACGACCAGATGCATGCGCAAAATCCCCGCAAAGCGCTTTTTGTACTGCGCACTACATTCTTTTTCAAAATAATTGCTCATAAGATTGGATCTTACCCGAAATTTTCGAAATTATTCTTTCGCATCCCCCGTGATACTCCGGAGCCACAATAGACCGATCGCTCCGGATAGCAGCGAGGCGATCAGGATCCCCAGCCGCTCGTCGGCCAAAGCGCCGCTCTGGGCCGGATCGAAGGCCAGCGATCCGAGAAAAAGGCTCATCGTGAATCCGATCCCCCCGAGGATCGCCAAGCCCGTCAGCTCTCTCCAGCCGATCCCCGCCGGAAGCGCCCCGATCCCAAGCCGCACGCTCAGCCACGAAAAGGCCAGGATCCCCAGGGGCTTGCCCAGCGCCAGCCCAGCCACGATCCCCAGCGTCAGCGTCGATGCCAGATCGTCCCAGCCGATCGCCGAAAAGTCGATCCCGGTGTTAACGAAGGCAAAAAGGGGCAGGATCGCCCGGTTTACCGGTGCTTCGAGTGCATGTTCGATCCCGTGAAAGCGCCTCTTGTTCCCCCGCAGGGGAATCACGAGCCCCAGCAGTACCCCCGCCAACGTGGCGTGGACTCCCGACTCCAGTGTCGCCAGCCAGAGCAGCAGTCCCCCCAGCAGATAGGCGCCGCTGCTGCGGACCCCCGTCCGATTCATCACGATCAACCCGGCCAGGATCACCCCAGCCGCGATGAAGGCCATGAACGAAAAACCGTGGGCGTAAAAGAGCGCGATGACGACGATCGCCCCCAGGTCGTCGATGATCGCGAGGGTGAGCAAAAAGAGTTTCAGCGACGGATGGATCCGGCTCCCCAGAAGCGAGAGGATCCCCAGAGCAAACGCGATGTCGGTCGCCATCGGGATCGCCCACCCTTTGAGGGCGGCGGGGTCGTGGAGGTTGAGCCCCCCATAGATCGCCGCCGGGACGAGCATCCCCCCGAGCGCCGCCGCCGCGGGAACGACCACCCGACGGGGATCGCGCAACTGCCCCTCGAGCAGCTCCCGCTTGATCTCGAGCCCCACCGAAAAGAAAAAGAGCGCCATCAGGCCGTCGTTGACCCACAGCAGCAGCGGTTTGGCCACGGCGTAGCTCCCCGCCGACATCGAAACGGGGAGATCGAGGATCTGCTGATAGAGATCCCTCAGTGGGGAATTGGCCGCCGACAGCGCCAGGAAAGTCGCCAGCAGCAAGCCGATCCCCGTCGCCGCTTCCCCGGCGAACAGGCCACACAGAGCTCCCATCGGCACCCCTTTTTTCCGTCGATTATACCCACCGTTTCGGTATAATCCACCAAAAACGAAAAAAGGGATGCGATGGGTACCTCCAACGAGAGCCGAACCCGGTGGCAGACGGCCGCCGTACTGCTCGGAGCGATCGCCCTTGTGGGGATCGTCGATGTGCCGTGGCTGACCTGGCTCTTCCTGGGGCTCGTCTATGCCGGAGCCCATCTGGAGGCCGAACGGCTTTTCGGCGTGGCCTCTATGGCGGTACGGGCCGCCGCCGCGGGATTGTGGATCCTGGCTCCGTGGGTCCCCCATCCCGGCGACTGGATCTTCGTCGCACTGCTGGGAGGGGCCGGATATCTGGCCTACCGGCGCGATTTCGATCCACGCAATCTCCTCCCGCTAGTCTATCCAGGGGCGGGGATGATCTATCTGTGGACGCTCTACCACGACCACGGGATGCGCGCACTGGTGTGGATCCTCGTCATCGTGGCCCTCACCGACGTAGGGGCCTACTACGCGGGTCGGCAATTCGGCAAACACCCCTTCTCCCCCACCTCACCCAAAAAGACGCTGGAGGGGGTCTACGGCGGAGTGGCGATCGGGACGCTGGGGGGATTTTTGCTCATGGCCGACACCGGAACGATCGGTGCGAGCGCCCTGATCGTCGCTGCGATCGTCTCGTACGTCGCCGTGTTCGGAGACCTTTTCGAAAGCTTCCTCAAACGGCGCGCCGGCGTCAAGGACAGCGGCGACATCCTCCCCGGACACGGGGGCATCCTCGACCGGATCGACGGGTACCTCTTCGCCGCACCGGTGCTTTACGTCTTACTGCAGCTGACGGGGAGCTGATAGTGATGGAGAATGGAGGATGGAGAATGGAGAATAATTGTATTGTTTGGAAGAACTCATTCTCAATTCTCAATTCTCAATTCTCAATTTTGCAGGACCATAAAAGCTGGAGGCTTTTATGGTCCTGTTAGGTTCCACCGGTTCCATCGGCCTCAACACGCTGGAGATCGCCCGGCGCTTTCAGATCCCCGTAGAAGCGTTGGTCGCCGGAAACAATCTGGAGCTGCTCCAGGAGCAGATCGACGAATTCCAACCCGATCTCGTCGCCATCGCCGATCCTTCGCGCATCGGGGAGATCCGTCATCCCCGGGTCTACGCCGGAGCGGAGGGGATCCTACGGCTGCTGGAAGAAAGCGCCTCTCCCCGGATCGTCAACGCCCTGGTGGGCTATGCCGGTCTCGCCCCCACCCTCAAAGCCCTGGAGCTGGGACGCACCCTCGCTCTGGCCAACAAGGAATCGCTGGTCATCGCCGGTGCCTTCCTCGATCGCAGCCGGATCTTCCCCATCGATTCGGAACATTTCGGTCTGTGGTATCTGCTAAACGGATGCCCTTTCCGCCGCCTGGTCATCACCGCCAGCGGCGGAGCGCTGCGGGATCACTCCCCCGAAGCGATCCGCCGGGCCGGCTACGCCGAAGCGCTCCGCCACCCCAACTGGTCCATGGGGGACAAGATCACCATCGACAGCGCCTCGATGGTCAACAAACTCTTCGAACTCCTCGAAGCCCGCTGGCTCTTCGACACCGACGCCGTCGACGCGGTGATCGAACGGCGCTCCATCGTCCACGCCCTGGTGGAGTTCGTCGACGGTTCCACCACCGCCCATCTGGCCGGCGTCGATATGAAACTCCCCATCGCCTACGCCCTGGAATGCCCCATCACCGAACCGGTGCTCGAACCGGTGGACCTGCTGGGAATCGGCCCCATCGCCTTCGAAGCGATCGACACGGAGCGCTATCCGCTGTGGCAGCTCAAGGCCGAACTCCTCGCCCGTCCCCGCCTCGGCGTCGTGCTCAACGCCGCCAACGAAGCGGCCTTGAAGGGCTTCCGAGCCGGCCGCTACGACTTCGGCACCATGACCGACACGATCCTCGACGCCTGGCGACATTTCCGCGACTGGGAACCCCAAAGCCTGGAGGAGGTGATGGAGATGGACACAGCGGTTCGCCGTTACGTCCACGAACAATAGGGGCGTTTCGATTTTGGCTACAATTGATCATCAGAGGAGACAGGATGGATAGAGATCAATTGCTCAGTCGCTTGAACGAATTGAATCACGAGTTGTCACGGGAAGGTTTCGTGATCGATGCGCTGTGCGGGTCGTTCGCCCGGAACGAAGAGGATGAACATAGCGACATCGACCTGCTTTATCACGTGGAAAAGCCGTTTCTGGATCTCCATGGGGGGTTCGATTCGTTTCGGGAACTCAAACGGATCAAAGAGTATCTCCAAAACCGACTCAACCGCCCGGTCGATCTCATCCCCATGAACAATCTTTCCGATACGGCGAAACATTATATCGTCCAAGAGTACATCGATGTCCGATAAATCCCAGGAAGCCAAAGCCTCGTTTATCCTCGAACAGATCGATCGGATCGAAAAGATCACTGAACGTCACGGCGGTATCGTGAAAGCGTTGGAAGATTTCGAAGGAGAAATGGCCATATTCATGGGAATTTCCCAGATCGGCGAAGCGCTTTCCAAGCTCGATCGCGCACTCGTCGAACGCTTCGACCTTGCCCGGGAGCAAGACGGGGCCTACTATACCCGCAATTACATCGTCCATGATTATGAAAACGTGGATCGGCTGATCATCGAAGATATCCTTCGAAGACATTTACCCGTTCTCAAAGAAAAAATTGCCAATCTGCGACAATATCTGAAACAGCGAAACGCATAATGAAGAAAACGACGTTCATCCAAAATCCAACATCCAACATCCACCATTCACTATTTGACAATATGGCTTTCTCTGCTCTTCACTCCTCACTCCTCACTCCTCACTGCAATAGCAGGAGCTTCCGATGAAGCTCCTGCTATTGCACGGCTGGGGGGGCTCCGACTGGCCCCACTGGCAGGCGTGGCTGGCCGCTGAAGTGGCCAAAGACTACGGCACGGTGAGTTTCCCCCTGATCCAGCACCCCCACTACCCCCATCTCAACCGATGGCGCAAAGAGGTCAAAGCCCATCTGGAGGAGTTCCGTCCCGATACGGTGGTGTGCCACTCCCTGGCCAATACCCTGTGGTTCCATCTGGCCAATCGTAGAGAACTCACCCCCGTCAAGCGGCTCTTCCTGGTCGCCATGCCCAGCCTGCAGACGAAGCTCGATACCATCGGCAGCTTCTACCCCTGCCCCCTGCCCGAGTCTCTCTATGCCGAGGAGGTCCACCTCATCGTCGGCGACAACGATCCCTACATCACCGTGGAGGAAGCCGAGACGATCGCCGCACGCTACGCCATCCCTCTTACCGTCCTCCCCGGCGCCGGGCACATCAACGCCGAAAGCGGTTACGGAGAATGGGCGTGGATACTGGAGAGAGTGAATGAGAAATGAGAAATTCAAAATGAGAAATTATGGGGTCGCCTTTGGCGACAAATCAAAAAAGGTATTGCAAAGCAGTGCAAACCGAAACCATTCATCATTCACCATTCACCATTCATCCAAAAAAGCGTTGTATCACAGCACATTCCACAGCTCCTCACTCCTCACTCCTCACTCTTCACTCGATGCTCAGAAGGAGCGACCATGCCGCTCCTCCTGAGCATCGAATCCAGCTGCGACGACAGCGCGATCGCACTCACCGACATCGAGAGCAAAGCGCTGATCCACCATCGCAAAATCTCCCAGGAGCGGGAGCATTCCCGCTACGGGGGAGTGGTCCCGGAGCTCGCCAGCCGGCTCCATGCGCTGAGCCTCCCCGATCTCCTCGAACCGCTCCGGAACCGTTTCGACGAGATCGCCGCCGTGGCGGTGACCAACGAACCGGGCCTTGCGGTCACCCTCAACGAAGGGGTGATGATGGCCAAAGCCTTCGCCGCGTTCAAAGGGGTCCCCCTCATCGGGGTCCATCACCTCAAGGGGCACGTCTACTCTCTTTTCATCGAAAAACCCACCCGCTTCCCGATGATCGTCACCCTCCTCTCCGGCGGCCATACGATGGTGCTCCGGGTGCGGGGGATGGACGAGATGGAGATCCTCGCCACCAGCATCGACGATAGCGTGGGGGAGAGTTACGACAAGGTGGCCAAGATGATGGGATTGGGCTATCCCGGCGGTCCGATCGTCGAAGCGCTCGCCCGGGAGGGGGATCCCGAGCGCTTCCCCCTCCCCGTCCCGCTGCGCAACTCCCCCCGGATCGCCTTCAGCCTCTCCGGGCTCAAAAATGCCGTCCGGCTCACGATCCAGGAGCTGGGCGGAGCGAAAGCGATGAGCGAACGGGATCGGCAGGATCTGGCCGCGTCGTTTCAGCGCACCGTCATCGCCCACCTGATGCAAAAAATCCGCAAACTCCTCGCACAGGAGACGATCGACGATTTCGCCCTCGTCGGAGGAGTGAGCGCCAACCTGGCAATGCGTTCGGCCTTCGCCAAGCTGGCGGAGGATTTCGGGATGTGCTTTCACACCGCACCGCTGGAATTTTGCGCCGACAACGCCGCAATGATCGGGCGCTACGGCGTGGATGCCTACGAAGCGGGCCGTTTCACCCCGC
>JALWKO010000077.1:24351-33652 GCA_027081405.1 Campylobacteraceae bacterium
GTTTGTTATTGGCCATTGGCCATTGGTCATTGGGGACAAGGTTAAGGGTCTGAAGTCCTATCTCCAAAAATTCGCGTTGCGTAGCAACGCCCTGACATCCAAAATCCATCATCCAAAATCCATCATCAAACGCATTGCGTGGAAGCACCTACCGAAATTTTCCATCTTCCATCTTCCATCTTCCATCCGATCGTGGGATCGCAATCCCACGCTACACAATAATCAGTTTTTCACTCTTCACTCCTCACTCCTCACTCCTCACTTATTTTTTTCCGGAGGAAAAAAATGACCTCCCACCCCGTCTGGAACGTCGATCCGATTCTGCTCCATCTGGGGCCCTTGCAGCTGCGCTGGTACGGACTGCTGTTCGTCGGCGGGCTCTTGCTGGGATACGGAGTGATGGTGCGGATCTTCCGTCGGGAGGGGAAGGACCCCGCTTTGCTCGATCCGCTTTTCGGCTATCTGGTGGCGGGGATCATCGTCGGTGCCCGACTGGCCCACTGTCTGCTCTATGAACCCCATTACTACCTCGCCCATCCGATGGAGATCCTGTTTGTCTGGAAAGGGGGACTCGCCAGCCACGGCGGGATCGTGGGGGCGATCCTGGCGCTCTGGCTCTACACCCGGCGGTATCGGATCGACTTTTTGTGGCTCTTTTCCCGTTTGGCGATCCCCCTCTTTCTCGTCGCCGCCTTCATCCGGATCGGGAATTTTTTCAATTCCGAAATCCTGGGCAAGGCCTCCGATGCCCCCTGGGCGATCGTTTTTGCCCGCTACGACACGACCCCCCGCCATCCGGTGATGCTTTACGAATCGGCCGGATATCTGCTCATCTTCGCACTTGGATGCTGGCTCTATCGCCGATGGGACCGCCGCCGCTTCACCGATCTCTACCCCGGTATCGCCCTGATCGCGGGCTTTTCGCTCCGTTTCGTCCTGGAGTTTTTCAAAATGCCCCAGGCCGAAAACGCTTCTGAGCTGCCCCTTAGCATGGGCCAACTCCTCTCGATCCCGTTCGTCCTGATCGGCATCGGGGCGCTGCTGTGGGGAATGCGACGCTACCGGGAGGGGAAATGATCGTACAATCGTTTATCGAAGGGTTTTTGCTTGGGATCGGTGCGGCGGTCCCGCTGGGCCCCATCAACGTGCTGATCATGAGCAACGCCTTGCGCCACTACGGCTCGGCCGTGGCCCTGGGGGCCGGGGCCATGAGCGCCGATATCACCTACCTGGTGCTGATCCTTTTCGGCCTCTTCCGTTTCATGGAAAACCCGACGGTCAAGGCGGTGATGGCCGTCGCGGGGTCGGCTTTTCTCCTCTACCTGGCATGGCTGATCTTCAAAGGGCGCCACGCGCCGATCCATCTCCAGCGAATCGACGATCCCCCGCTACTGAAAAACTGGCTCAAAGGCTACACCCTGACGCTGCTCAATCCCTATACCGTCGTCTTCTGGCTCAGCGTATCGGCCTACATCGCCACCAAACACCTCGATCCCCTGGCCACCGTCGCCGGACTTTTCGGCGCCATCGTGCTCTGGATCACCCTCATGCCCCTGGCAATCCACAAAACCAAACACCTCTTCTCTCAACGCGTCGCCACACTCTTCTCCGTCGCAAGCGCCGCGATCCTGGCTTTTTTCGCCGTAGGAATGCTCTGGAATTTAATGAGAAGATAGAAATGAGAAATTAAGGCGAATTTTTCGTTGGCAGATATCAAAAATGCAACCCAGGTCCCTTGACAGAGGTATCCCTCTACGCTATGATCGCCCCGGATGGAAAAGACAATCTTCCATTTTCCATCTTCAATCTTCCATCAAAAGATGGGGATGACTTGGTTTCGACTGGAGCAGTCGGGGCCGTGTGCATGCCGGAGTCGGGCCACTCCGTGATCAAGCCCGAAACGAAACAAACGCAAACAATACCGATTACCGCCCCGCTTACGCCGCTGCGTAAGTCATAACCAACCCTTAGGGGCCGTCTCGCCGACCGACGCCGTCTAGGTCGGATTGCGAGGCGTCGACAACCGACGGCTATATCGGCGGTACGCCCGAGCCGCCGACGAACGCGACGGGCTCTGTCCTGCGTAGCTCTGGGTGTCGTGCGAGGCAGGACGAGATCGTAACGACACCGTCTAAGCATGTAGAGTCACGGTTCTGACTGTTTCAGGACTCGGGTTCGATTCCCGACATCTCCACCAGTATGCTTCCGTTTCTTCTATCGGAAACGTTCCCGAATCTCCAAAAACTCATCCAAATGTTCGAAAAGGATGTCGACCAGTTTCGGATCGAAGTGTTTTCCCCGTTCTTGTCGAATATACGCGAAAATCTCTTCGTCACTCCAGGCTTTTTTATAGTAACGATTGCTTCCTAGTGCATCGAAAACATCGGCCAGAGCGGTGATCCGACCGAAGATGTGAATCTCCTCCCCTTTGAGCCCTCTGGGATAGCCGCTGCCGTCGTATTTTTCGTGATGTTCGTGGGCGATGATCGCCGCCGCTTGCATCAGTGGTTTGTCCGAATCTTTGAAGAGGCGGTAACCGATCTCAGCGTGGGTTTTCATGATCTCCCACTCTTCGTCGGTCAATTTACCCGGCTTTTTGAGGATCGCGTCGGGGATCGCAACTTTGCCGATATCGTGCATTGGAGAGGCGACGGTGAGTCGCTTGATCTCCGCATCGTCCAAACCGTAATAGCGTCCCAAAAGTTCCGAATATTTCGCCACCCGCCGGACATGCTGCGCCGTTTCCTGACTCCGGGCCTCTCCCATCTCACCGATGCGCAAAATCATCTCCTCCTGGGTGCGTTCCAACTCTTCGTGCAGTTTGATCACCTCGGTGATATCATTGCGGATGGCAATGAACTCTTCGATCTCTCCTTTATGATTGAGGATCGGATTGATCGTCGCTTCGACGACGTAAAAATCTCCGCTTTTTTTGCGGTTTTTGACGATACCGCTCCAGGGCTTTTTATCCAGAATCGTCTGCCACATCTCCTTGAAAACCGCTTTGGGGACGTCGGGATGGCGGACGATATTGTGGGGTTTGCCGAGTAATTCTTCCCGCGAATATCCCGAAATCTCACAGAACTTGTCGTTGGCGTAGGTGATCCGGCCGCCGACGTCGGCTTTGGAGACGATGCTGCTACGATCCACCGCATCTTTGTATTGCTGCAAAAGCGTCACGTTGCGAAGGATTTTGTCCCGCAAGGTCTTGCCGAGCCAAACGATGAAAGTGATGAGCGCCAGCAACGCCAGCAACTCCACAAGGATCTGTACCTTGGTCCGTACGATTTTGTTTTGGGTATAGTCACGGAGGGTATCGAGATAGCCCTTTTCGACGGTGCCAATCCGATCGATCACTTTCGTTGCAGTCTCAAACCAGTAACCGGGATCCTCTTTTGGGAGGGGAAAGGTCAGCAAAGCGATGCGTTCGATCACTCCATCCACATAGCGATACTCGGGCGATGCAAGGATATGGCGAACCCTTTGGGCGAAAGCCGAAGAAGCCGTAACGTAATATTTCTCCAGCGAAATGTCCATAACCCCTTTGGCATGGAGCGCCAAGTAGAGAAGCTTTTTGTTGGGGTTGCGCGCATCGGAGAAAACACCGTTGAGTGAACCTCGGATCTGCCCCAGGGCCTCTTTGACCAAAGAAAGGTTGATAAAAGGATGGAGGAATTTGAGCAAATCGACATCGTCGATCTGGCGGGTAAGTGCCAAAAAGCGGGTTTGCAACTGCTTGATGACGGTCGAATAGGCGATAAATGAAGCGACCGAAGAAATGCATCGGGCATCGATTTGCTTGCGCAGCGAATGGATCACGACAAAAAAATCGGAAATCCGCACGTCCCGATCGACCGCATAGCGAACCGTTCGCAGCTCGCCGACGAAACGCTTGCCGCCGCTTTCGAGATAACCGCTGCTAAGTCCCCGCTCCCGCTGCAAATCGGTGATGAGCCTAGAGACATTCTGGATCGTTTGGGTGTTGTCCCGGAGCGTTTGTAGCTGCCGAATTTCCCGGAACGAATCGTAGAGGAAAACGAAAAATAAAACACTCAGAATAAGCAAAGGGATAAACGTCAAAATCTTAAGTTGCGTCAGTAGGCTACCGGATTTCAAATCAATGCCTTGATCATTATAGGTACCAGATTCATAATAAGATGTTTTTTCTGTGATATGGATAAACTTTTTTATCTACTTGACCCGGTTATACCGCGTAATAGGTCGCTTCGGGATGGTGGACCACGATCGCCGTGGTGCTCTGCTCCGGGTGGATCTGGAAGGTTTCGCTCAGTTCGATGCCGAACTCCTCGGGCCCCAGCAGATCGAAGATCACCCGGCTTTGCTCCAGGTCGGGGCAGGCAGGGTAGCCGAAGCTGTAGCGGGCCCCCCGGTAACGGTTCATCCGCACGTCGCGTAGGGTATGCCCCTCATCCTCGCTGGCGATGTTCAGGTCCAGGCGGATCTGTTTGTGGGCCACCTCCGCCAGGGCCTCAGCCAGCTCGACCCCCAGGCCGTGGACCAGGTTGTACTCCAGATACTCCCCCTTTTCGTAAAGGGACCGTTCGTATTCGGTGATTTTCGATCCGGCGCTGACGCAGGTCAGGGCCACCACATCGTGGCGTTCGTGCCGGAAAAAGTCGCTCAGCGCCCGGTGGGGTTTGCGCCGCTGTCGGGGGAAGTTGAAGACCCCCACGGCCCGCCCCACGATCTCCTCCAGGGGCTCCCGGTTGACCTGACTTTCGTTGTGCCACCCCTCCTCGGGGGCGAAGAGGAAAAGCTCCTGATCGTCACTGCGGCAGGGGTAGTAGCCGTACAGAATCGTCGGCTCGAAAAGCTCTTCGCGCAAGAAGGTCTCCTTGAGCCGCTCCCAGGCGGGATAGACCGTCGTCTCCAGGAGCTTTTGATACTCCTCCTTGCTCATCCCTTTGCTTTTGTACCCCCAGTGCATCTTGAACAGTGTGCGCTTGTTGACCCACTCAAAGACCATCTCCAGATCGAGATTGCTCCGGTCCATCACCCGCCGACCCCAAAAAGGAGGCGTGGGGATCTCCACCTTTTTGGGCATCTTGATCTGTTCAAAGGGGGGGATGACGACCTCTTTTTTCTCCTTTTTCACCCGCTCGGTCTGATCACCGGCCAGACGGGTATCCAGAGGCTTGGAAGGGTCCTTTTTCCACTCCTCGATCCGGCTCATGGCCACCACCCCGTCGAAAGCATCTCGGCAGTAGAAGATGGGGCCTTTGTAGATCGGGCGGCAGTAGTCGTCCACGAAGCTTCGGGTCAGGGCCGCGCCGCCTAGCAACACCGGGATCGTGATCCCCCGTTCGGCCATCGCCTCGAGATTCTCTTTCATCACCTGGGTCGACTTGACCAGCAATCCGCTCATCCCGATCGCGTCGGCGTCGATCGCTTCGGCGGTTTCGAGAAACTGCTCCAGCTCCACTTTGATCCCGATGTTTTTGACTTTGAAGCCGTTATTGGAGAGGATGATATCGACCAGGTTTTTGCCCACGTCGTGGACGTCCCCTTTGACGGTGCCAAGCACCAGGGTGGTATCGCTCTCTTTTTCCTGCTTGGTCAGATAGGGTTGGAGATAATCGACG
The DNA here is from genome assembly GCA_027081405.1 of Campylobacteraceae bacterium. Lineage (GTDB taxonomy): Bacteria > Campylobacterota > Campylobacteria > Campylobacterales > Sulfurovaceae > Nitratifractor. Next base: position 29,955 of record JALWKO010000077.1, read on the forward strand.
GTGGCTTTCATCGTCTCGGCCGACTGGAGAACAAACGGAAGCTGCATCTGCCCACTGCCAAAGAGCTCCCCGATCACCTTCATCCCGTCGATGAGGATCTCGTTGACGATCCGGTCGGCCGTAAGCTCGTGGCGCGCTTCCTCCACCAGGGGGATGAGCCGCTCCTTGTCCCCGTCCAAGAGGAGCTTTTTGATCTTCTCTTCGGTGGAGAGTTTCTCGAACTCTTCGTCGTTTCCTTCCTCTTCGACGCTTTTGGAGCTGAAATGCTCGATAAAACGGAAAAGGCTGTTCTCGTCGGCATGGAAAAGGAGCTCCTCACAGACGGCGATATCCTCGGGGCTCATCTTCGAGAGCGGCACGATGTGCTTGACGTTGATGATGACGGTACTCAGCCCCGCCTGGACGCAGTGGTGCAAAAAGACCGAGTTGAGATAGATCCGGGCATGGCGATCGAGACCGAAAGAGATGTTACTCAGCCCCAGGGTGGTCCCCAGCTCCGGATGGCGCCGGTGGAGCTCCCGGATCGCCTCCAGTGTCTGCACCGCCGCGTCCCGATACTCCTCATCCCCGCTTCCCACGGTGAAGGTGAGTACGTCGACGATCAGCTCCTCTTTGCGCAGGCCATGCAGATTGACCGCCCGCTCGATCATCCGCTCGGCCACGGCGACCTTGCGCTCCGTGGTCTTGGCCATCCCCTCTTCGTCGATCGTCAGGAGCACCAGCGCCGCGCCGTATTTTTTTGCCAGGCGGCAGATGGTGTCGAATTTCTCGATCCCGTCTTCGAGGTTGGCGGAGTTGATGATCGGCCGTCCGCCGATGTGGCGAAGCCCCGTCTCCATCGTGTGGACGTTCGTCGCGTCGGGCATCAGCGGCAAGGGGATTTTCTGGTTATAAAGTCCGATCACCGCCTTCATGTCTTTGGCCCCGTCCCGTCCGGCAAACTCCACGTTGACGTCGAGCGCGTGGGCACCGGCGCGCACCTGCTCCTGGGCCACGGTGAGGGTCCCGTCGTAGTCTTCGGCCAGGATCAGTTCCCGGAAGGCTTTGGAGCCGGTGGCGTTAGAGCGTTCGCCGATCAGCAGCGGGGCGGGATCTTGGAAAAGCTCCACGCTCCCAAAAAGCGACGCCACGCTCGGGGGGATCGATCCGGTGGGGGCTTTGGGGCGTTTGCCCTCCAGTGCTCGGGATAGGGCCTGGATGTGCTGGGGGGTCGTTCCGCAGCAGCCCCCCAGAAAAGCCAAACCGTCGAATTCGGTGAATTCCAGCTCTTTGGCGGCGAACTCCTCGGGCCCCATCGGATAGTAAGTGTAGCCTCCCCGGTTCTGGGGAAGTCCGGCGTTGGAGTGGATCGAGAGGGGGAACTTGCTCCGCTCGCTGAGCACTTTGAGATGCTTTTTGACCTGATCTGGCCCGGTACCACAATTGAAACCCAAAGAGAGCAGATCGAACGGCTCCAAGATCGTCACGATGGTCGCCGCGTCGGTCCCGATGAGCATGGTCCCCGAGAGCTCGATCGTCACCGAGACCATGATGGGCAATGCGCTTCCTTTTTCGGCGTTGGCCGCTTCGCAGGCGTGCAGTGCGGCCTTGATCTGGAGCGGATCCTGGCAGGTCTCTAGCAGGAAAACGTCGCACCCACCGTCGATGAGCCCCCGGGCCGTCTCGAGATACCCCTCGTACATCTCCTCGTAGTCGATGTGCCCCAGGCTGGGGAGCTTGGTCCCCGGCCCGATGGAACCGAGGACGAAACGGGGCTTTTCGGGGGTGGAGTACTCGTCGCAGATTTGCCGCACCAGCTCGGCCCCTTTGCGGGCCAGTTCGTAGGCTCTGTGCCCCAGGCCATACTCCTCCAGCACCCAGGGCATGGCGCCGAAGGTGTTGGTCTTGATCATGTCGGCCCCGGCCATGGCGTAGCGCTTGTGGATCCGGGCGATCAGCTCGGGGGCGGTGGCGTTGAGCAGTTCGTTGCACCCCTCCTGGTTTCGCCCCTCTTCATCTAGCCACGCTTCGGGGGGAACGCTCAGATCCTGGATCTGGGTCCCCATCGCCCCGTCGATGACCATGTAACGGTCCTGTATGATCGCTTCGATCCGAGTGCGGACGGTACTCACGGACGTTCCTTGGGAAAAATTTGGCGTATTGTAGCCAAGCGGGAGGGGAAGAGGAGGATCAGAGCTCCTCTTTGGCGCGCTGCAGCGCTTCGATCACGCCGTCGATACTCCCTTTGGGGATGTGGACTTTCCAGTCGGGTTCGGCGTTGGATGCGTCGAGGAAAATCCCGACGCTCGCGACCGGATCGCTACCGGCTCCGTAGGGCTCTTGCAGCACCGCCACCTCGATCTTGCCGTTGTCGGTCCCCGCCAGCGGGAGTGTGGCGATTTCTTTGATCGTGCTCATATTTTGCCTCCTATGTCCTATGATTCGGGATTTGCGATTCCCATCATAGCACAAGAAGCGGATCTCCGAAGCGGCTCAGGTCCCTTTCTTTTTGGCTAGGCGCATCAGCGCCGCCTGCTGCCGTCGCCACAACCGAATATCCATCGCGGGTACGCCGGCGTAGGTTTTGCCCCCTTCCAGCGATTTGGTCGCCGCACAACGCGCCGCCAGTGTGGCGAAATCCCCGATCTCCAGGTGCCCCGCGGTGGCGCTCTGACCCCCCATCACCACGTTGCGCCCCAGGACGGTCGATCCGGCGATCCCCGTCTGGGCGACGATGAGGCAGTTCTCCCCGATCCGGCAATTGTGGCCGATCTGGACCAGATTGTCGATCTTGGTTCCGCCGCCGATGACCGTATCGCCCAGGGCTCCCCGGTCGATGGTAGTGTTGGCCCCCACCTCCACATCGTCTCCGAGGACCACGCCGCCGAGCTGATGGATCTTCACGTGCCGTCCGTCCCGGGTATGGGCGAAGCCGTACCCGTCGCTGCCGATCACCGCGCCGCTGTGGAGGATACAGCCGTTTCCGATCCGGCAGCCGTGGTAGATTGTCACGTTGGGGTGGATCAGGCAATTCTCCCCGATCGTGCAGTCATCCCCGATGTAGACTCCGGCCATGACGGTCGTCCCGGCCCCGATCGTGACGTTTTTCCCGAAACGGGCCGACGGATCGATTGCGCACTCTCCTAAAAGAGTCGGCGTTTCGACGGAGGGGACGATCCGGTGGGCAAACAGTTCCGTTGCCAACGCCATTTTCAGATAAGGTTCGTCGGTTACAAGCGCTATGACGCCCTCGGGAAGCTCTCCGGCGAAGCGCTCTTCGATCAATACCGCCGCCGCTCGCGTCCGGGGAAGGTCGCTGCGATATTTTTCATTGTGGAAAAAACTCAGCTCTTCATCCGTCGCGTCGACAAGGGTATTGAGCCCCCGTATCGGGCGATCCTTCCCGGAATAATCCATTCCGATGTGTCGGCAGATCTCTTTGAGGGTGCGGCTCACAACACTTCCCCTTCAAGGGAGCGGCGCAGGGCGCGGGTGATCCGCACGGGGACGATCTGCCCCAGGAGCTCCTCGCTCCCCTCCACGCTCACCAGCCGTCCGTCTTCGGCCCGGCCCGCGACCCGGTTGCCGGGGCGCAGCTCCTCGAAATAGACCGCTTTGACCGTCCCCTCCTGGGCCGCCATCAGCTCGTCGACGATCTCGTCGTGGCGGGCCTGCAGCCGCTGCAGGCGTTCGGAGGCCACCTCGGCCGGAACCTGGTC